>JANLOP010000085.1:0-18714 GCA_031366635.1 Betaproteobacteria bacterium
ACCACCTGCTGCAACTGGGCGCGCACGCTGCGGCCCTCGCCGCTGCGCTGGGTCTGGTTGACGAGCAGGCGCATCGGCCGGGGCGGTTGGGTGCTGGCCAGCACCTTGATGGTGGCGTAGGCGTCGGTCAGCGAGGTCGGCTCGGGCGTGGCCACGATCAGCACCTCATCGGCCAGCGAGACGGTGAACAGCACCACGTCTGAAATGCCAGCCCCGGTGTCGAGCAGCACCTGGTCAAAGCGTGGCCGCACCTGGGCCATGACATCAAGCAGCTTGTCGCGCACCTCGGGCGTCATGCGCGAATACTCCACCAGGCCCGAGCCCGCCAGCAGCACCGAGAAGCCGCCCGGTGCCGGCTGCATCGCTTCGTCCAGCGTGGCGCGGCCGGTGAAGACATCGTGCAGCGTCACCCGGGCGGCCAGGTTCAGCACCACGTCCAGGTTGGCCAGGCCCAGGTCGGCGTCGAGCACCAGCACCCGCTGGCCGGCCCGGGCCAACGCGGCGGCCAGGTTGGCGGCAACAAAGGTTTTGCCCACGCCGCCCTTGCCGCTGGTGACTGCGGTGATGCGCGCGCCGGATCGGGGGTGGGGTGTCGGCACGGCTGCTGTCATTCAAGATTCCGGATCGGTGCGCCGCCCAGCAGCATCTCGCGCTCTTGCGCGCTGACGTTGGGGGTGGCCGAGTGCTCAAGGCAGACGCGGTCGCGCCCTTCGGCCTTGGCGCGGTAAAGCTGCTGGTCGGCGCGCTGCAGCCAGATGCCCGGGGTGGAGCGCACCCACTGCGGCGCAAACGCACCGCCCACACTCACGGTGACGGCCACTGCCAGCCCGTCGGGCGGCAGCGCCACGGCCGTGCGGGCCACGCTGCGCCGCACCCGGGCGGCCACCTGCGGCCCGAAGGCGGCCGGGCAGTTGGGCAGCAGCACCGCAAACTCTTCACCGCCGATGCGCGCCGTCAGGTCCATCGGCCGCACGCTGTCGGTCAGCGCCTGGGCCACGGCGCGGATCACCAGATCACCGGCGGCATGGCCGTGGCGGTCATTGACTTGTTTGAAGTGGTCGATGTCGATCATCAGCAGCAGCGCCGACTCACCCGAGCGGGCCACCCGGTCTACCTCGCGTGCCAGCGCCAGCTCAAAGCTGCGGCGGTTGGCCAGGCCGGTGAGCGCGTCGCGGCTCGACAAATCCACCAACTGGTCGATCAGCGCCTGCAAATACGCCGCTGATCCGGGCTCGGCCAGCGGCTCGGCTTGGCCGGCCTGGCGCAACAGCGCCAGCGCGCTGTCCAGGCGCAGCCGGGCCGGCGCCAGCGGCGCGTTACCGGCGGCGTCGGGCGCGGGTGTGGCTGGGCGCGTGATAGGGCGGGCGGGCGCAGGGTGGTCCACGGACAGCGGCAAAACCGGCTCAGGCTTGAGGGGTGGAAAAAGGCAAAGACAGCATTGATCCGGCCAGTCTAGCCACCGCTGCGGCGGCCCGACGCGCCGATCTGCGGGGCAAAACCCAGTCAAACGCCAAGATGGCGGGCCGTCGCGCCGGCCGATACTGGCGCGAATGACCGCGCTTGCCCCCCGGCTTGAACGCCCAGCCGCTGCGGCGGCCGATCCGCCAGGTCCGCCCGATCCGCCAGGTCCGCCCAATCCGCCAGGTTTGCAATACCCGTTCCGCCCGGCCCGCCCAGCCCCCCAGGCCGAGTTCAGCCTGTCGGCGGCTGATTTTGAGCAGGTGCGCACGCTGATCCACCGGCGCGCCGGCATCAGCCTGAATGCCGGCAAGCAGGCGATGGTGACCAGCCGCCTGGCGCGCCGCCTGCGTGACACCGGCCAGCGCAGCTTTGCCGGCTACCTGGCGTGGCTGCAAGCCCACCCCGGGCCGGACGGCCAGGCCGAATGGCAGGCGTTTGTCAACTGCCTGACCACCAACCTGACCTCGTTCTTCCGCGAAGACCACCACTTCCAGGCGCTGGTGCACGACCTGCAAGACCTACAAGGCCGGCCAGCGCGCAGCGGGCGTGCGTTGCGCATCTGGTGCTGTGCGGCGTCCACCGGCGAAGAGCCGTATTCGGTGGCCATGACAGCGGCCGAGACGCTGGGCCCGCAGGCTGCCGTGCAGATCATCGCCAGCGACATCGACAGCCACGTGCTGGCCACCGCCCAGGCCGGGGTTTACGCGGCTGACGCGCGCGGCCTGTCAGCGCAGCGGCTGCAGCGGCATTTTTTGCGCGGCAAAGGCGAGCGCCAGGGGCTGATCCGCATCAAGCCCGAGCGTGCAAAGGGTGTCGAGTTTCGGCCGTTCAACCTGATGGGCCGCGATTGGCCGGCCACGCTGGGCGCGCCGTTTGACATCATCTTCTGCCGCAACGTGATGATTTACTTCGACGCCGCCACCCAGCGCCAGGTGCTGGTGCAAATGCACCGCATGCTGCAACCCGACGGGCTGCTGTACGTCGGCCACTCGGAGAACTTCACCGAGCACGGCGATCTGTTCGCCTTGCGCGGCAAAACGATTTACCGGCGGGTCTGAGCCGGTGCCAGCGGCCCAGCCCGGTGGCCCGGCGGGCGGGGCTTGAAGTCTGGCCGCCCGGTGCCGATAAAAACACGGCCATGCACGCTTGCCGATGACACCGCCCACCCCCCCACCGCTGGCCGCCGCCCCCGCCCTGGCCCACCCGGCGCGTCTTGAGCGGCTGCGGGCGGCACCGCGCAAGCCCGGCATGGCGTCGTATTTTTACTGGGACGCGCACTTCCGCAACGACGCCGTCAAGGTGCTTCCGGGTGAGTATTTTGTGCACGACGAAGACATCCTGATCACCACCACGCTGGGCTCGTGCATTGCCGCCTGCCTGTGGGACCGCGAGCGCCGCATCGGCGGCATCAACCATTTCATGATGCCCGACGGCGCAGCGCAAGGGCCGGACCCGGCCGGCGGGCGCTACGGCAGCGACGCGATGTCCTTGCTGATCAACGAGTTGCTGGCGCGCGGCGCCCGACGCCAGATGCTGAAGGCCAAGGTTTTTGGCGGCGGCGCGGTGCTGGCCGGGATGGGCAGCGCCAACGTGGGCGAGCGCAACACCCGGTTTGTCCTCGACTACCTGCAAACCGAGCGCATCCCGATCCTCAGCCGCGACGTGCTGGACAACTGCCCGCGCAAAGTGTGCTTCTTCCCGGCCAGCGGCAAGGCGCTGGTCAAACGACTGGCGCCGGCGCTGTCGCCATCTGCTGGCGGCGGCGCGGTCGAGCTGTTTTAAAGCGGTTTTGAGCAGAACAAAAAATGACAAAAATACGTGTGGTGGTGGTGGACGACTCCGCGCTGGTGCGCGGCTTGCTGGCCGAGATCATCAACCGCCAGCCCGACATGGTGTGTGTGGGCGCAGCCAGTGACCCGCTGGCCGCGCGCGAGATGATCCGCAGCCTCAACCCCGACGTGATCACGCTGGATGTGGAGATGCCGCACATGGACGGCATCGATTTTTTGAGCAAATTGATGCGGCTGCGGCCGATGCCGGTGGTGATGGTGAGCAGCTTGACCGAGCGCGGCGCCGACGTCACCCTGCACGCACTGGCGCTGGGGGCGGTGGATTTTGTCGCCAAACCGCGTTTCGGTGTGGCCGACGGGCTGCGCCAGTTGACCGATGACATCGCCGACAAAGTGCGCGCCGCCGCGCTGGCCCGGGTGCGGCGGCTGTCGGCGGCCCCGGGCCCTTTCACCGCGACCACGGCCACCATCGGCGCCATGCCGCAAGGCCGCCCGTTGGCGCCACCGATGGCCGGTGTGGGCCGGCTGCGCAGCCAGAAGATCATCTTCATCGGCGCGTCCACCGGCGGCACCGAGGCCACCAAAGAGCTGCTGATGCACCTGCCGGCCGACTCGCCGGCGGTGCTGATCACCCAGCACATGCCGGCCGGCTTCACCAAAAGCTACGCCGCGCGGCTGGACAGCCTGTGCGCCCTGCACGTCAAGGAGGCGGTGGACGGTGAGCCCATCCGGCCCGGCCATGCCTACATCGCACCCGGTGGCTTGCACTTGTCGGTGGCCCGCCTGGGTAGCCACTACAGCGCCCGGGTGTCCGACGGCGACCCGGTGAACCGCCACAAGCCCAGCGTGGCGGTGCTGTTTGAGTCGGCCGCCCGCGTGGTCGGGCCACACGCGCTTGGCGTGATGCTCACTGGCATGGGCGCCGACGGGGCCCAGGCTATGAAGCAGATGCGCGACGCCGGCAGCCACAACATCTGCCAGGACGAGGCCACCTGCATCGTCTTCGGCATGCCGCGCGAGGCGATTGCGCACGGCGCGGCGCACCAGGTGCTGGCGCTGCAGCGCATTGCCCCGGCGCTGCTGGCGCGGCTGCGTGCCGGGGCGGCGGCGGCGTTACAACCCGGCTGACCGGCGGCCGGGGCCGACCCGGGCGGCGCGCGGCGCCTGGCGGCGGTTGAGCGCTTGGCCTCTCAGTCGGCCGGCAAGAACAGCGCTTGCAAGTCGGACAAAAAATCAAAGCCCCGGTCGGTGGGCCAGGCGCGGTTGAAATCACGCGCCAGCAAGCCTTTGTCCTCGGCCTCGGCCATCGGCCGGGCGATGGCCGTGAGGGCCAGGCCGGTGCGGGCGCTGAAGTCGGCCAGCGCAAAACCGTCACGCAGCCGCAGCGCATTGAGCATGAACTCGAACGGCAACTGGGCCCGGGGCACCTCATCATCGTTGCTCATCGCCTGGCCGGCCAGCGCCTGCGTCAAATACGTGTTGGGCTCGCGCCAGCGCACCTGGCGCACCACCCGGTGCGGGTAGCTCAGCTTGCCGTGGGCGCCTGCACCGATGCCCAGGTAGTCGCCAAACTGCCAGTAATTCAGGTTGTGCTGGCAGCGGTGGCCGGGCCGGGCAAAGGCCGAGACCTCGTAGCGCTGCAGGCCCAGCGCTGCGGTACGGACGGTGATGGCGTCCAGCATGTCGCTGGCCAGGTCGTCGTCGGGCAGGTTTTTCGGCGGCTGCAGCGCGAAGCGGGTGTTCGGCTCGATCGTCAGGTGGTAGATCGACAAATGCGGTGGCTTGAAGCCCAGCGCGGTATCCAGATCGGCCTGCAATTGCGCCAGCGTCTGGCCCGGCAGCGCGTACATCAGGTCGAGGTTGAAGGTGTCGAAGGTGGCCGCCGCCTCGGTGAGCGCGGCGCGGGCCATCGCGCCGTCGTGCACCCGGCCCAGGCGCTGCAACATCGCGTCATCAAAACTTTGCACGCCCACGGACAGCCGGTTCACGCCGGCCTGCCGAAACGCCTTGAAGCGATCTCGCTCAAAAGTGCCCGGGTTGGCCTCCAGCGTGATCTCGCAGCCCGGCAGCAGCGGCAGGCGGGCCCGGATGGCGGCGAGCAGGCGGTTGATGCCGTCGGCCGAGAACAGGCTGGGCGTGCCGCCGCCGATGAAGATGCTGTGCACCGGCCGGCCCCAGACCTGGGGCAAGGCGGCCTCCAGATCGGCGACCAGCGCATCGATGTAGCGGGCTTCGGGCAGGCCGCCCTGCTGCACGGTGGGAACGGCATGCGAGTTGAAATCGCAGTACGGGCATTTGGCCAGGCACCACGGCAGGTGCACATACAGCGACAGCGGCGGTGATTCACCGAGCTGCAAGGTGCCGGCGCGCAGGTAGCGCGCCACCCGATCCACTGGGGCCACCGGGCTGGGCGGGGTCATGGCGCCAGATGCCAGACATCGATCAGCATCTGCCGCAGCAGCGCAGCCGCGCGGGCGCGGTGGCTGTGCAGGTTTTTCAGCCCGGCGCCCAGCTCGGCCACGCTGGCCGCCAGCGCCGGAATGAACATCAGCGGGTCGTAGCCAAAGCCCTGTTCACCCTGCGGCGCTGCCAGGTTCTCACCCGGCCAGCGGCCCACCGCCACCAGCGGCCCGGGGTCTTGGGCAGGGCGCCCCGCCACCAGGGTGCTGATGAAATGGGCGCGCCGGTCGGTGCGGCCGTGCAGCCGCGCCAGCAGCGCGGCGTTGTTGGCGGCGTCCTGGCGCCGGCGCCGGGCCTCACGGTCTTCGCCAGGGATCGGCGGCAACTCACCGGCAAAGTGGGCCGAGATCACCCCGGGCGCGCCACCCAGGCTGGCCACGCACAGGCCCGAGTCGTCAGCCAGCGCCGCGCCGCCGCTGGCCTGTGCCGCTTGACGCGCTTTGACCAGCGCGTTCTCGATGAAGGTGGCGTGCGGCTCGTCGGCCTCGGCGATGCCCAGGGCGCCCTGGGCCATCAAGACCAGCGGCAGGCCGGCCAGCAGCGCCTGCAACTCGGCGAGCTTTTTGGCGTTGTTGGACGCAAGAACCAGCTTCACCGGCGGGCTGCCCTGTGGCTCAATTCAGCGGCAGCGGCACGGCGAGTGCGGCGCGCTGCGCCAGCACCAGGCTGCGGATGCCCTGGTCGGCCAGTGCCAACAGCGCGTCCATCTCAGCGCGGCTGAAGGCGGCGCCCTCGGCCGTGCCCTGCAACTCGACAAAGCCGCCTGAGGCCGTCATCACCACATTCATGTCGGTGTCGCAAGCCGAATCCTCGGTGTAAGCCAGGTCGAGCAGCGGCACGCCGGCCAGCAGGCCGACGGAGACAGCCGCCAGGCCGTCTTTGATGGGGCTGCGCGCCAGCTTGCCCTGGGCCAGCAGCCCGCTCACCGCATCGTGGGCTGCCACCCAGGCGCCGGTGATGGCGGCGGTGCGGGTGCCGCCGTCGGCCTGCAGCACGTCGCAATCGATCAGGATGCTGCGCTCACCGAGCGCCCCCAAATCAAAAACGCAGCGCAGCGAGCGGCCGATCAGGCGCTGGATCTCCTGCGTGCGGCCGCTTTGCTTGCCGCGCGCGGCCTCGCGGTCGCCCCGGGTGTGGGTGGCGCGCGGCAGCATGCCGTATTCGGCCGTCACCCAGCCCTCACCGCTGCCGCGTTTGTGCGGCGGCACACGCTCTTCGACCGAGGCCGTGCACAGCACCCGGGTGTGGCCAAAACTCACCAGCACCGAGCCCTCGGCATGGCGGGTGAAGCCGCGCTGGATCGTCACCGGGCGCAGGGCGTTGGCGGCGCGGCCGTCGTCTCGCGACGCTGCGCGCTGAATGTCATTCATCGCAATCCTCAGGGTTTTTTCTGCGCCGAGCGCTTGATCGCGTCATTGATCTCGCGGATCGAGCGCTCGATCTCGGCCTCGTCCAGCTCGACCGCGTTCGGGTCGCTGGCGGCCAGGCTGGCCTGGATGGTGGAGGCAAACACCTCATCACCCAGCGCCCGGGTGGACACGGCCTGGGCGGCATCAGCCGGGTCAGCACCGTCCCACTCCATCGCCAGCAAGGTGACATTGTCGCTGCGTGAGCCGCCGACGCGCAGCGCCTGCTCGGCCAGCTCGGGCACGGCATTCGAAATCGGCTGGCGCGACAACTGCTCAACAATCACCGCATCGCTGACGCTGCCCCACAGCCCGTCACTGCACAGCATGATGCGGTCGCCCGGCTGCAGCGGTGTGGGCCCGGCGGTATCGACCAACGGCTTGCCGGGGCTGCCCAGGCAGGTGAACAGCACATTGCGGTTGAAGCGCTGGTTCTCGGGCGGCAGCGGCTGGCCGGACTGGACCAGCGCGCCGTGCAACTCGGTGTAGGAATGGTCGCGGGTGCGCGCCAGCAATTTGCCGTCACGCAGCAGGTACAGGCGTGAGTCTCCGCAGTGCGCCCAGTACGCCGCCTGGCCCTGCACCACGCAGGCCACGATGGTGGTGCGCGGGGTGTCGAGCAGCGCCTTGTCACTGGCGTAGCGCAGCAACTGGTGGTGGCCGGCCAGCACCGCGTCATGCAAAAAGCGCAGCGGGTCGGCCAGTTGCGGCTTGGCATCGCGCTGGAACAAGGCCGAGATCGTCTGCAACGCCAGTTGCGACGCCACCTCACCCTCGGGGTGGCCGCCCATGCCGTCGGCCAGCGCAAACAAGCCCGACGAGCGGGTGTAGCAGTAACCCATGCGGTCTTCGTTCTTGGGCCGACCGCCACGCCGGCTGACCTGGTAGACCGAGAACCTCATGCGCGGTGTGCCTGCACGGCCAGCCTCGTCAAGTCTTGGCCCCGGCCTTCAGGCTTTCGATCTGCAACTTCAAGCGCTCGGAGAAACTGAGTTTGGTGTAGCGCCGTTCGGTCTCGCGCGACAGCTCTTTTTGCAGCGCAAAAACGCTTTGCGGGCGCGACAGCGGGTCGAGCGACATACACCATTCGGTCACCTCGATCAGGTTGTCGGAATAAACATTTCGCAGCCGCGACAGGCTGAGCGCCAGCCGGTCTTTCTCCAGCCGTTGCGGCGCCACATTCGGCGGGTAGCCCTGCATGCAGGCGTAGATGCAGGCGCCGATGGCGTAAATGTCGGTCCACGGGCCCAGCGTGCCGTCGCGGCGGTACATTTCGGGCGCGGCAAAACCAGGTGTGTACATCGGCCGGATGAAGTTGCCCTCTTTGGAAAGCACCTCGCGTGCCGCACCAAAATCAAGCATCACCGCCTTGTTGTCATTGGTGATGAACATATTGGCCGGCTTGATGTCGAGGTGCAGCATCTTGTATTGATGCACGATGCGCAGACCGCGCAATATCTCGTCAAACAGGCTGCGGATGGTGGACTCTCGAAACACCTTGTCACGCTTCAAATCGCGCGCGGTGACGATGAAATCCTGCAGCGTGTCGCCCTGCAGGTAGTTCATCACCATGTACACCGTCTCGTTCTCGCGAAAGAAGTTGAGCACGCTGACCACGCTGGGGTGGCTGATTTGCGCCAGCGACCGCCCCTCCTCGAAGAAGCTTTTCAGCCCAAGCCGGTACAGCGGCTGTTTTTCAGGCTTGACGCGGGGTGTCAGCTCACCGGCCGAGCGCTCGGCCAGTGAGGCCGGCAGGTACTCTTTGATGGCCACGCTGTGGTTGTTTTCATCCTCGGCGAGGTACACCACACCAAAACCGCCTGCTGCCAGTTTCTTGATGATCTGGTAGCCCCCCACCACCGTGCCAGCGGGCAACGGTGCGGGTTTGGGTTTCGACATAATCCGTTGTTTCCCTAGCTGGTGCGTCCATGTCAGTTTACAGCATGACCGGTTTTGCCCAGGCCAGCCACGGCCCCGCGCACGGGGCCGATGACACGCCCAGCCGCGCCGCGGCGGGTAGCGCGGTGACAGTGGAGGCGCGCTCGGTCAACAGCCGCTTCCTGGATGTGGCCTTGCGCCTGCCCGATGAGCTGCGTGGGCTGGAGCCGGCACTGCGCGAGCTGATTGGCGCAGCCTTCAAGCGCGGCAAGATCGAGCTGCGGGTGGCCAGCCAGCGCGATGCCGAGAGCACCTGGCCCCAGCCCCAGCCCGACCAGCTGAACCGCCTGTCGCGGCTGGAGTCCACCATCACCGGCTGGCTACCGCAAGCGCGTGCGCTGAGCGTCAATGAGGCCTTGCAGTGGTGCCGCCTGGGCGGTGCTGCTGAGCGGCTGGACGAAGCCGCACTGGCCGCTGCACGCGAGGCCATCAACGGCCTGCGCGAAGCGCGCGCACGTGAAGGCGCCCGCCTGGTGGCCATCCTGACCGAGCGCATCAGCCACCTGCGTGATCTGGCGCGCCAAGCCGCACCGCTGGTGCCGGCGGTGGTCAAGCGCCAGCAGCAGCGTTTTCTGGAGCGTTGGCACGAAGCGCTGGAGAACGCGGGCGCGGGCGGCAACACAAGTGGCGGGATGACTGCCGATGCACTGCGCGACCGCGCGCTTAACGAGGCCGCCGCCTACGCTCTGCGCATCGACGTGGCTGAAGAGCTGTCGCGCCTGTGCGCCCACCTGGACGAGCTGACCCGCCTGCTGGCCGCCGGTGGTGAACTGGGCAAGCGGCTGGACTTTCTGATCCAGGAGCTGCACCGCGAGGCCAACACGCTGGGCAGCAAATCGTCCGCACTGGAGCTGACCAACATCTCGGTGGAGATGAAGGTGGCGATCGAGCAGATGCGCGAGCAGGTGCAAAACATCGAGTGACGTTTCAGGTGGTTTCGGGGCGTCTCAGACCGCCCCGAAAACAATCATTTTCAAGCGGTCGCCACGCAACGCCCGACAGCATGAGAACCAATGGTTCCACCAAATCAGGCCTGCGCATGCGCGTCGACATTGAACAACCGCGGGCGTCGCGCCTGACGCGACAGCAAGCGACCACGCCGCGCGACGTGATGTTGTAGGCCCTGGGCCTGGGCCTGGGCGCCGACCCCCTGGACGAACGCCAACGTCGCCACGTGTATGCAGATGACCTGCTCAGCGTCTGCTTGGGTAGGCCTAGGAGCCTGTCGGGCTTTGGGTCGGGCCTGCGCCGTCACCGACGCATCCTGCCCCGACTTGACCAGCCGAACCGGCTCCAGCTTGACCTCCAGCGTGTACCGCGCGCGGTGCTTCGCTTCGTCCTTCTTGCTCACCTCTGGTGCGCCATGAATGCATTGTCAGCATCAACTACGGAGCACGTTTTTCGGGGTCAGGGTCCGTTGACACGGGCTTGCCGGGCAACATGCACAGGCGCAAGGCTTCGCCGGCGGCCACCATGCCAAAGGTGGCCGTCACGGTGACGCTGGACCCGTAGCCGTGGCAGTTGAGGCTGCCGTCGGTGGCACAGGTGTCTGCCGCATCCGCGTCGCCGGCCCCAGCCGCCGGCAAGGCCACGTTCTCGCGTGAGAACACGCAGGCCACACCGATGCGGCCCTGGCGCGGTGCGCCCTGCTTGCGCAGGCGTTGGCGCAGGCTGGCCAGCAGTGGGTCGTGTGTGGCCTCGGCCAGATCAGCCACCTCCACCCGCTGGGCCTGCTGCTTGCCGCCGGCCGCACCCACACACACCGCGTGCTGCCCTTGGGCCAAGGCCCAGGCGGCCAGCGCCAGTTTGGCCGCGCTTTGGTCACAGGCGTCGATCAACACATCCACTTCGGTCGGCAGCAGTGCCGGCCAGTTGTCAGGGCTGGCGAATTCTTCGACCACGATCACTTCGCAAGCGGGATGGATGTCAGCGATGCGGCGGCGCAAGGCGTCGGCCTTGGCCAGGCCCACGGTGCTGCCCAGGGCCTGCACCTGGCGGTTGATGTTGGACTCAGCCACCTGGTCGAAATCAATCAGCACCAGCCTGGCCACGCCGCTGCGCGCCAGTGCCTCCACCGCCCATGAGCCCACGCCGCCCAGCCCCACAACGGCGATGCGCGCCTGGCGCACACGCTGGTAGCCGGTGTTGCCGTACAGCCGCCGCAGGCCACCAAAACGCCGCTCCAGATCGGCGCTAGGCCCGGTGGCTTGCTCGGGTTGGATGAAGGTTGGCATCAGCCCTTCAAGGTGCCGAGGCGCTCTTTGCCAGCGGTGGCCGCTTCACTTGCCGGGTAGGCCTTGACCAGCTCGTCGATGGTCTTGCGGGCGGCTTTGTTGTCCTTCATCTCGATCTGGCAGTTGGCCAGCGCCAGCAATGCTTCGGGCGTGCGCGGGTGGTTGGGCGAGGTGGTGGCCAGCGCGCGGAAGGAGACGATGGCGTCCTTGTAGTTTTTCTGGCCGTACTGCGCATTGCCCAACCAGAAGCGGGCCGAGTCGGCATAGCCACTGGCGGGGTAGCGCTGCAAAAAAGCCGCCAGCGCAGTGGCAGCCTTGTCAAAGTCACCACTGCGCAGCGCCGCCATGGCCTGGTCATGGCTGCGCTTTTCATCCGGGTCGGCGAGAAAGTCCTTGCCGTCCAGTGACACCTTTTGCGGCTCGATCAGGCGCAGCCTGTCGTCCAGGCCCTTGGACACATCCTTGACGCCGCGCTGCAGGTCGGCCACATCACGCATCAGTTGTTCTTGCCCACCACGCAGCCTGGCGTTGTCGGCGCGCTGGGTTTCGAGTTGCGCGTTCAGGTCCAGCAGGCTGCGCCGCAACTGGCTGACCTGCTCCAGCAGCGCAGTATTGGCCTGGGCCAGCTCACCCAGCTTGGCGCGGCTGCTGTCGTCATTGGTCTGGATACGGGTGCGCAGGTCAAGAATGGCCTTGCGCGCTTCTTCGTCGTCAAACATGCCGGCGTGTGCCGCACCAGCACACAGGCTGAACATGGCCGCCAGCGCCAGCGTGTGCCAGGCCGCGCTGCGGTGGATCAGGGCACGGGCCACGGTCAACGGTCCTTCAGTTCAGCGCGGCGGTTTTGCGCCCAGGCGGCTTCGTCATGGCCTTCGGCTGCGGGCCGCTCTTTGCCGAAGCTCACGGCCTCCACCTGGGCCTCTGACGCACCCAGCAGCGTCAAGGATTTGGACACTGCCTCGGCACGTTTCTGGCCCAGCGCCAGGTTGTATTCGCGGCCGCCACGCTCGTCGCTGTGGCCCTCCACCACCAGCCGCTTGCTGCGGTTGCTGGCCAATACTTTGGCATGGCCTTCGATCAGGCTGCGGGCCTGGTCGGGCACCGCGTAGCTGTCGAACTCAAAGTACACCACGCGGCCCAGCTTGCCGGCATCGGCCGCAGCACCAGCGCCAACAGCACCGGCCGGGGGCAGGCTGACGGTGGCCACCTGGGATTGCGGCGTGGTGCCCTTGGCCGCCCCGTTGGCGCTGGCCAAGGCCGGGTTGCCGGCCGTGCCACCGGCGCCCACCGCGGTGGGGGTGCGGCTTTCAACCGGGGTTTCGTCCAGCTTGACGGACGACGCGCAGCCCACCAGCGCCAGCGCGGCCAACATGGCCAGGCCGGCGGCTGGCCGGCGGGTCAGGTGATGTTTACAAGAGGCCAACATGGGATTCACTCCTTGGTCGAACGGGGGGTGTTGCCACCACCCGGGCGCCGGCAGCTTGCCGGCAAGAACAGCGTCTGGCGTCTGGCGTCTGGCGTTTGGGCTTCAGCGGCTGAGTGGCCCCCAGGCCGGCTCACGCACGTCCTGCCCCGACGACAGCAGACGTGTGCGGATCTTGCCATCCAGCGTGGTGGTCATCAGCACATCGCGGCCTAGGGCGCGGGTGGCGTAAATCAGCAGTCGGCCGTTGGGGGCAAAGCTGGGGCTCTCGTCGTCGTTGGTGTCGGTCACGGCAAGCGCGGCTGTGCTGCCGTCCAGCGGCTGCACCATCACCCGGAACCCGTTGTTGCGGGTGACATAAGCCAGTGTGCGGCCGTCCGGGCTGATGGCCGGGCTGATGTTGTAGGCGCCGTTGAAGGTGATGCGTTCGGCGTTGGTGCTGGCGCCGGCTGTCGCCGGCACCCGGTACACCTGCGGGCCACCGCCCCGGTCACTGACAAAATAAACAAACTGGCCGTCGGGTGAAAACACTGCCTCGGTATCAATCGCGTTGCTGTTGGTCAGGCGGCGCAGGCCGCCGCCATCCACGTCGATCAGGTACAGCTGCGACGGCCCGTCACGCGACAAGGTGACGGCCAGCCGCAGGCCGTCGGGCGACCAGGCCGGCGCGCTGTTGCTGCCCTTGAAGCTGGCCACCGGGCGGCGGTCACCGGTGATCACGTCTTGCACCAGCACCACCGCCTTGCCGCTCTCAAACGAGACGTAAGCCAGCTTGCGGCCATCGGGCGACCAGGCCGGCGAGATGATGGGCTGCGGGCTGGCCAGCGCCACCTGGCCACCTTCACCGTCCGCATCGGTGACGCGCAGGGTGTAGCGGTTGGCGGCCCGGGTGACGTAGGCAATGCGGGTGGCGTTGACACCGGGCTCACCGGTCAGGCGCTGCTGGATGGCATCGGCAATGCGGTGGGCGGCCAGGCGCAGGTCAGCCGCCGGCACGGCCAGGGCCTGGCCGATCAACTCATCGCCCTTGACCACATCCCACAGCTTGAAGCGCACATCGAACCGGCCATCGGCCAGCCGGGTGACCGACCCCGCGGCCAGTGCGTCAGCACCCCGGCCACGCCAGTCGGCGAATTGCGGCTGGCTGCGCTCATCCAGCACACCGCTGGACTCCACACCGCGGAAGGCGCCGCTGCGCGCCAGGTCCGCCAGCACGATGGCCGAGACGGCCTGGCCACTGCGGTCTTCATCGCGGAAGCGGGTGATGGCAATGGGCAGTTGGGTGGCGCCGATGCCGGCGATCTCGACCCGGAACTGGGCCCGGGCGGCAGGCCAGGCTGGCAGCAGTGCTGCGGCGGCCAGGCTGCGGTGGAAGTGGCGGCGTTGAATCGGCATCAGTCAGTGTGGAGTGGCCGGCGGGTGCCTGGGTTTCGGAGAACCGGCTGAGAAACGTGCAGCAACACAGTGTCGGCAGCGGGCTGGCGATGGGCGGGCAGCAGCGGCGGCATCAGGCCAGGGCCTGGCGCAAGGCCACTGCGCACAAGCCAACGGCCGTGTTGGCCTCTTGCAGCACCCGGCCCATGGTGATGAAACCGTGGATCTGGCGCTCAAAGCAGATGTACTGCGTGCCGCCGCCGGCGGCCGACAGCGCGTTGGCGTATTGCAGGCCCTCGTCGCGCAGCGGATCGAACCCGGCCGTGATCACCAGTGCGGGCGGCAAGTCAGCCAGGTTGGGGTGCAGCAAGGGCGACGCGCGCCAATCGGCGTACTGCTCGGGGTTGATGTAGTGGCCGCGAAAGTAGGCAATGGTGTCGCTGGTCAGCAGGTAACCCTGGCCGTTGTGGCTGTGCGACGGGGCCACGGCGCGCATGTCAGTGGCTGGGTAGATCAGCAGTTGCAGCTTGAGCGGAATGGCCTCGCCGGCATCGCGCCAGGCCAGTGCCACCACGGCGGCCAGATTGCCACCGGCGCTGTCTCCACCCACCGCAAAACGCCGGGCGTCGAGGCCCAGATCGGCCGCGTTGCTTTGCAGCCAGCGGGCGGCGGTCAGTGCGTCGTCTGGCGCCGCCGGAAAGCGGTGCTCCGGGCCCATGCGGTAGTCCACCGCCACCACCACGCACTGGGCCGCTTCAGCCAGGTCGCGGCACAGGCTGTCGTGGGTGTCCAGGTCGCCCATCACCCAGCCACCGCCGTGGTAGTAGACCAGCGTGGGCGCCGCGCTGGCCACGCCGGCCGGGCGGTACAGGCGCAGCGGGATGGCGCCGTGTGGGCCGCTGGCTGCCAGGTCACGCACCTCGGCGATGGGCCGCGGCGCGGGCTGGGTGACGGCGCGGCGCTCCAGGTAGGTACGGCGTGCGTCTTGGGGCGTCAAGGTGTGGGTGGGCGGCACATTGCGGGCCGCCATCAGGTCAAGCAGGGCCTGGGCTTGTGGGTCGAGCATCTTGTCTCCTGGGGCTGCTGCGGCGGGTGTTTTGCGCTGTGGCCGGCACCCCGGGCGGCGTGGCGGGCAGGTCATGTTCAGTGTAGCGGTGGGCCTTTGCGCTACGGCATCATCGCTGGCCATGCCGGCCCGCCCCAACCCCACTGCTGCGCCCTGCCCGTGTGGCTTGCCTGCCAGCCTGGGCGCCTGCTGCGGCCGCTGGCTGGCCGGCCCGTTGCACCTGCAAGCGCCGGACGCTGCGGCCTTGATGCGATCCCGCTACAGCGCTTTCGTGCTGCAGGATGCGGCCTACCTGCAGGCCACCTGGCACGCCAGCACCCGGCCGGCCATGATCGATTTCGAGCCCGGCCTGCGCTGGCTGGGTTTGCAGGTGCTGCAGCATCAGGTGGCCGACGAGGACCATGCCAGCGTGCGATTTGTGGCCCGCAGCAAGCTGGCTGGCCGGGCGCACCGGCTGGTCGAAACCAGCCGGTTTGTGCGCAACGCCAAGCGCTGGTTTTACCTGGACGGTGAGATTGCAGGCGGTGACAGCAGACTGTGAACGCCACTCCGCCAAAGCGCACGGCGTCGACCGGCGGCAGCGTCAGCGACACCGTGGCCCACTGCTCACCCCCATCGGCGCTGGCCCACAGGCCGCCGGTGGTGCCGGCCATCAACAGGCTGCAGCCGTCACCCGCTACCGCCAGGCCGTGGCGGTAGACCAGGTCATCGCAGTGGGTTTGCGGCAGGCCGTGGCGCAGGGTCTCAACGCTGGCGCCGCCGTCTGTGCTGGGCTTGACCACCAGCGCGCCGCCCACCGGCACGCGGCAATGGTCAGCCACGGCCGGCACAAACCAGGCGGTGTTGGCGTCGCCAGGATGCACCGCCACCGCAAAGCCAAAGGATGACAGTGGCGCGCCAGTGACGCGCAGTCACAGCGCGCCGCCATTGCCGCTGCGCCAGATACCGCCGCGATGCTGGCAGCACAACACCTCGGGTTGGCCAGCGCAGCGCACGATGCGGTGCGGGTCTTGAACGGCGCCGTCCGCGGCCTGCCCGGGTGGCATGAAATCAGCCACCATGCCTTGCGCCGTCAAAGCCCAGGCGGCACCGTTGTCCTGGCTGCACCACCGGCCAGCGGTGGCAGCAGCATGGATACCGGCGCACCCAGAAAGGAGGTGGCTGCTATCTGCCACACGCCGGCGCGCAGGCGCAGCTCAAAAAGCCCTTTGCGGTTGGCCAGCCAGGCATGGTCGCTCATGTTGGTCTCCTTGAGAATCAGGACATGGGCCCATCGGCAGGCGGATTGTGGGCCAGCGGCTCAACCGCCTGACAAGGCCTGCCGCAGATACACCGTGCTGTCTGGCGCCAGCACATCGGCCAGCAGCACCCGCTCGGTGCAGCGCCGGCCATCCACCACCACCACCACCACCACCACCACCATCACGTTGGGCCGCAACTGGCCTTGCTCGTCCAGCAGGTAGGCGGCCAGGCGTGGGTTGCCGGCTTGCAGCCACTGCGGCGCATCGCGCAGGGTGCTGGCGCTGCAGGGCAACTCGGATGCGTCCAGAAAGCGGCGCAGTCGGGGCGTGAAGACCAGCCGCGGCATGGTGCGGATGACGCCGCGACAGCCCGGCAGCGACAGCCCGGCAGCGACAATACCGGCCCGCTGACGGCTGACACCAGCGCCCCTCGGACCACACTGTGGCCACCCTGCCCCCATGCCATCCGGACCCCTCGCCGCCGCCTTGGCCTACATCTTGTGGGGCCTGTTTCCCCTCTACATCAAGCTGGTGGCCCATGTGCCGGTGCTGGAGATCGTGCTGCACCGCTCGCTTTGGGCGCTGGTGTTTGTGTTGGCCCTGTTGGCGCTGCGGCGGCAGTTTGGCTGGCTGGCCCCGGTGTTGCGCCAGCCGCGCACGCTGGCCATTTTTGGCCTGAGTGCGCTGCTGCTGGGCGGCAACTGGCTGCTCTATGTCTGGGCCGTCAACAACGGCCGGGTGCTGGACGCCAGCCTGGGCTACTTCATCAACCCGCTGGTCAACGTGCTGCTGGGTTTTGTGGTGCTGCATGAGCGGCCCCGGCCGCTGCAGTGGGCCGCTGTGGCATTGGCGGCCGGTGGTGTGTTGTGGCTGGCCGTGGGCGCCGGGCATGTGCCGTGGGTGTCGCTGTTGCTGGCGGCCAGCTTTGGCTTCTACGGCCTGCTGCGCAAGACCGCACCGCTGGGCGCCATTGAAGGCCTGGCGCTGGAAACCTTGCTGCTGGGGCCGCTGGCCGCGGCTGGTTTGCTGTGGCTGGGCGCCAGCGGTCAAGGCCATTTTTTGCAAGTTGATGGCCGCACCGATGTGCTGTTGCTGGCCGCCGGCCCGGCCACCGCCATCCCGCTGTTGCTGTTTGCCTACGGCGCACGGCGTGTCACGCTGGCCACGCTGGGGCTGCTGCAATACCTGGGGCCGTCGATCCAGTTTGTGCTGGCTGTGTTTTTGTACCACGAGCCCCTCGGCGCCAGCCGGGGTGTCGGCTTTGCGCTGATCTGGGCCGCACTGGCGCTGTACAGCACCGAGAGCCTGCGGCGGATGCGCCGCCAGCGCGTGGTGGTGGCCTGATCAGCCGGCCCCGTGGTGCGTTGTCAGACCAGGCCGCCCGCCAGACAAGCCAGGGTCTCGGGCGCCAACTTGACATGGGCCGGGTAGTTGCTGTGGTCACAGCCGATCTTGACGGCCGCACCGGCGCTCACGGCCACTTTGGCCGCCTTGCTGAACTCAAAACGCACAACCTGCACGGCTGAGTCTTCTCGGCGTTTTCGCGGTCCCGGTCGCCATCGGCGATGGCGTAGGGCATGCTGTTGTGCCGCAGCACCTTGAGCAAATCGTGGCCGATGCCGGGCTCGTTGTAGTTGACGAAGCAGGTGGCAAATATCGCCACCTTGCCCGGCGCCAGCTTGTCGTCCACCACCGGGGTGGCCTTGGCACGCAACATCAGATGCGGGAAATCCAGCTGCCAGGGGTTGGTCTGGTTTGCGCCCGTTTTGCAACCGGCCCGGCAGGGGTTCTACCCGAGTTGGCGCAGGCGGCCTGGCAGCAACCCTGCTGCTAGAATTTATCGGTCCGTGGGGGCGTAGCTCAGCTGGGAGAGCGTCGCGTTCGCAATGCGAAGGTCAGGAGTTCGATCCTCCTCGTCTCCACCAACACTTACCTACGAAAACCGGCCTGCTGGCCGGTTTTTTCTTGGCTCAAAGTTCCCGCGATGTCCGGCGCTGTCCTGGCTGCCTGTGCCCAAACAGCGCCGAGGCTCAGGCCCAACTGCGCAGCTGCGGCCAGCGCTGCTCAACCGGCCTTTGGCAGGCGCGTGAGAGAACCCTGGCGACGCACGCTGGCGGACGCCAATGGCGCTGGACCGGCGGTCCATCACTTGGCGCGCAGACAGGGCCAACAGCAGCCGACTGCCTACACCGTGCGGCCGCCGTCCACCGGAAACTCAACACCGGTGATGAAGTCGGCGTCGTCGCTGGCCAGGTAGAGCGCCGCCTTGGCAATGTCGCGTGGCTCGGACAGCCGGCCCATGGGGATGGTGGCGATGAACT
>JANLOP010000086.1:0-3277 GCA_031366635.1 Betaproteobacteria bacterium
CCTGAGCCTGGCCACGCCGCTGTCGGGCAAGCCGCGCAGCGACACGCTGGTCAAAAAGCCGCGGCTGAACCTGTTGGCCACCTGGTTTTTCAATTGATGTCTGGTGCCGGTGCCGGCACCGTAGAGGTGAGTTTCCATGTCAACAACGCTGCTTGTGCGCCGGCCCTTCAACCGTTTTGTGCTGCGCCCGATCAGCCTGGCAGTCTGCCTGTTGGGCGCTGCGCCGGCCACTTTCGGCCTGCCGCAGGGCGCGCAGATCAGCTTTGGCCAGGCCAGCATCAAGCAAGCAGGCGCCCAGCAGATCGACATCACCCAGGGCAGCCGGCGCGCCGGCATCGACTGGACCACGTTTTCGATCGGCGCCAATGAGCGGGTGGTGATCCAGCAGCCTGATCGGGGCTCGGTGCTGCTGAACCGGGTGCTGGGCAATGACCCATCGCAGATCTTCGGCAGCTTGCGGTCCAACGGCACGGTGTGGCTGATCAACCCGCGCGGCATCGTGTTTGGCGTTAATTCGCAGGTCGATGTGGGCGGCCTGCTGGCCAGTTCGCTGACGATCAGCAACGAGGACGTGGCGTCGGGCCGGCTGCTGCTGCGCCGGTCGGCCGTGGCTGCCGGCGAGGTGCGCAACGAGGGGCACATCAATGCGCCGGGTGGCAGTGTGCTGCTGGTGGCGCCGCAACTCAGCCAGACCGGCCGCATCGATGCGCGCCGCATCGGCCTGGCCGCCGCCACCGAGGTGCAGGTGGATGTGGAGGGCGATGGGCTGATCTTCTTCAATGCCCGCAACGACGGCAGCCTGCCGACCCGGCTCAACCAGCTCGGCACGCTGCAGGCCAACGGCGGCAGCGCCGAGTTGCGCGCGGTGGCACGGGCCGGATTTGCCGACACCGTGCTCAACCTGGACGGCGTGGTGCAGGCGCGGTCTATCGGACGGCGCACCGGCCGCATCGTGGTCGATGGCGGCCCTGACGGCGTGACGCGGCTGGCCGGCACGCTGGACGCCAGCGGCGCCGGCAGCGGTGAGCGCGGCGGCAGCATCGTGGTGCTGGGGCAGAAGGTGGGCCTCACAGGCACGGCCTGGCTGGATGCGTCGGGCGTCTCGGGCGGTGGCGGCATCCGGGTGGGCGGGGGGTTCCAAGGCCAGGACGCCACGCTGCACAACGCCGACAGCGTGACGGTGCAAGCCGGCGCCAGATTGCAGGCCAATGCCATTGCAACCGGCGATGGCGGCAGCTTGGTGGTGTGGTCTGACCGAGCCACCCACTTTTTTGGCCAGGCCGACGCGCGCGGCGGTGCGGCGTCTGGCGACGGTGGACGGGTGGAGGTGTCGGGCAAGGATTTCCTCAACTTCAGCGGCAGCTCCGACCGGTCGGCGCCGCATGGCAAGACCGGCCTGCTGCTGCTAGACCCGGCCAGCCTGGAAATCGTCGATGTCGGTGGCGCCGACATCGATGGCGCGTTGTCGCCAGCGACCAATGACCTGGCGTCCGGCACGCTGGCATTCGGCACTTTTCCGTTGGCCGTGAGCAAGATCACCGCCGGTGCGGTGGCCGCGCAGTTGGTCGTCGGACCGGTGCAGTTGCAGGCGGTGAGCAACATCACGGTGACCAAGGGCTTCAGCAGCGCCGCCACCAATGCGCTGTTGCTGCAGGCCGGCAACAACGTGATCGTCAGCGACATTTTGTCCAACGCTGGCGCCATCACGCTGAGTGCCAGCACGGCGGCCATCACCGGCTTCACCACCACAGGCGCGGTGACGGTGAGTGCCAATGTGACATCCGGCGCTGCGTTGACACTGACCAACGGCGGCGGCGCCAACACCGGCGTGCATGCCGTCAGCGCCGATCTTTCGGCCGCGACATTCGTGATCACCGGCGGCATGGCGATCACGGCGGCACCGAAGTTCTCGCTCAGCGGGTCGTCCACCATCAGTTCGGTGATCAGCGGGGCCGGTAGCCTGAGCAAGGCCGGTGCGGGCAGCCTGACGCTCAGCGGGGCCAACACCTACACCGGCAAGACGACGGTCCAAGACGGCGCGCTGAGCGTGGCCTCGATCAACAGCGTGGTGGCCGGCAACGCCAGCAGCAACCTGGGCGCGCCGACGACCGCTGCCAACGGCACCATCGACCTGGGCGGCGCGGCGGCCACCGGCCGGCTGGTCTACACCGGCGGTGCCGAGACGACCGACCGGGTGATCAACCTGGCCGGCACCGGGGGCGGCACGATTGACCAGTCGGGCACGGCCTTGCTCAAGTTCAACAGTGCGCTCACCGCCACGGGCGTCGGCAGCAAGACGCTGACGCTGCAGGGCTCGGCCGCGGGCACCGGTGAACTGGCCGGGGCCATCGTCGACAACGGCGGCGCCAACACCACCGCCCTGCTCAAGTCCGGCAGCGGCACATGGACGCTGTCCGGGCCCAACACCTTTACCGGCGCAACCACGGTGAGCGGCGGGTCTTTGGTGCTGGCTGTCGGCAATGCCCTGCCGGGCACGGCGGCGGTGACCCTGGACACCGCCGGCGCGAACCTGACGCTGAGCACGAACGAGACCATCGGCTCGCTGGCCGGCGTGGCGGCCACGACGGTGACGCTGGGCGCCAACACGTTGACGACGGGCGACTCGAGCAACACCGCTTACGCCGGCGTGATCGGCGGCAGCGGTGGGCTGACCAAGCAGGGCACGGGCACCTTCACGCTGTCGGGCACCAACACCTTCACCGGCGCAACCACGGTGGGCGCTGGGTCGCTGACGCTGGCCGGCGGTGCCGCGCTGGCCGACACGGCGGCGCTGACCCTGAGCACCGCCGGCGCAAACCTCACGCTGGGCGCGGGCGAGACCATCGGCTCGCTGGCCGGCGTGGTGGCCACGACGGTGACGCTGGGCGCCAACACGTTGACGACGGGCGACTCGAGCAACACGGCCTATGCCGGTGTCATCGCCGGGGCCGGCGGGGCGCTGACCAAGCAGGGCAGCGGCACGTTCACGCTGAGCGGGGCCAACAGCTACACCGGCAAGACGACGGTGCAGGACGGCGCGCTGAGCGTGGCCTCGATCAACAGCGTGGCCGGCGGCAACCCCAGCAGCAACCTGGGCGCGCCGACGACCGCTGCCAACGGCACCATCGACCTGGGCAGCGCGGCGGCCACCGGCCGGCTGGTCTACACCGGCGGTGCCGAGACGACCGACCGGGTGATCAACCTGGCCGGCACCGGGGGCGGCACGATTGACCAGTCGGGCACGGCCTTGCTCAAGTTCAACAGTGCGCTCACCGCC
>JANLOP010000097.1:0-3721 GCA_031366635.1 Betaproteobacteria bacterium
CGTTTTCGATCGGATGTTCAAGGCCCAGGCCGGTGGCAAACGGTGCGGTGGACAGCGCGTCGATCACGCAGCATTGCGCTTCGGGCAGCGCCTGGACCAGCCGCACTTGCCGTTCCGAAAGTTGTTTGAGCAAGCCGGCAGCGTGAGGCGGCAGGTTCAGCACCTTGCGAAGTGCGGCGGCTTTGGCCTCGTCCTTGTCGAGCAACCATTGCGCATTCCAGACCGGAAAGTACAGGTTGAATCGATGCCCTGGCGGGCAGGCCGAGAAATCATGGCCGACATACGCCGGCACGGCGGCTTGGCCCATCTCAGTTGCCGTCCTGATCAATGGCAGCGGCAAACTGGCGCAGCCACTTGAGCATGGCCAGCGCCTCGTCGGTGGCCTGCATGTAGAAGGCGGCGGGTGCTTTGAGCAACCGGTCCATCACGTCGACATAGTTTTTGGGCAGGGGTTTGAACGCCGCCTCGGCCATGAAGCGCCGGGCCAGCCAGCCGTTGATGGCGTTGTTCAGGGCTTCGGCGGGCTTTTGGTTGCTTGATGTGCGCGACGCATAAAACGCCAGCGATGGCATCAAGCCGTTGCCCATGATCAACGCCGGTGCGCCCTTGGCCAGATTCTTGAAATCGCCAAATTTGGGCAGCTCTTGCTGGGCATGCTTGACCGCTTGCCAGGCGTAGGCCGCGCGCTGCTGATCCAGGGTTTGCGCCATCACGCCGCCCCGTTTGTCATCGCCACCGCATGGATGCTGACAAGCCCGCGCCCGGTGGTGGCATCGCCGCCCACTTGCAGCACGCTGCCGGCCAGCCCGGCTGCCCCGCCGTGGCCGCTCAGCACGCTGTTGAGCACCGCTTGGGCATCCAGCGGCTGGCTGCGCTGGTGCCTTTTGGATTGCCGCTCCACGCTGGCCAGCACCAGGCCGGCCAGCAGGGTTTCGGGTGGCAGGTTCTCGGTGTAGAACAGTTTTCCGGCGTCGGCTGTACCGGTCTCATTGTTGATGGCCACATGTGCCTCCACCACGGTGGCGTGGCGCACAAAGTGGCTGAACTCGGTGTCGCTCAGCAGCACCAGGTCGGCGGCAATCTTTTGGCGGAAGTATTGGTACTCGTCACCGGCGGGCAGCGCATGGGTGGAAAGCCAATCGGCCACGGCTTTCAACCCGGCGCTTTCCTGCGCAGCAAAGTCGAAGGCCTCCAGCACGAGCCGGCCCTGGCTGGCGGCGCTGCTGGCGGCGGTGTGGGTCATCAACGCCACCAGATCATCCTTGACCGAAGGCGCCGATGGTACGGCTGGCATCAACCACGGCGCCGCACCACCCGCCAGCCGCTTGAGCCGTGCCAGCGCGGTGGGGCAGGTGGCATAGACATAGGTATTGCGCAATGAGCGCACCGGAAACGCCACCAACTGGGCGTCGCCAAAGGCGATGGCACCGGCATGGTCAGACGCATCGCGGTCGGGGCCGAAGACGCGGTTGACCAGGTCGCCCTGCTCGGCCCAATGGCGGGTGAAGTGGTGCCGGGCCGCACCCTTCAGGCCCGAGCCGGCGATCAGCGGATGCTGGGTGTGTACCTCGCGCTGGATCGGGTTGTCGATGGCGCCTACCGCTGAGCCAGCGCCCATGTGTACGGGGCTGAGGCAGCTGTAGAAGATGAGTTGCTGGGCTTGGAACATGAGACCTTTCGCGGGGTTGAATGGGGGGCGATGCGTCAGGGGCTCAGTGCCCGCACGTCCAGGTGCCCGGCTGCGGCTGCCGCCAGCCGCTTGTCGTTGGTCCAGAACTGGTCGCAACCGGCTTCGATGGCGGCGGCCAGATGCAGGGCATCAGGCGTTTTCAGCCGGTGGGTTGCCCGCAGTGTGGTGGCGCGGTCAAACACTGGCCATGTCAGATCGACCGAGGCCAAGTCGGGCCTGGCAAAGAAGTCGTCATAGAGGTCAAGCAACTCGCGGTTGCCCGCGCGCAGAGGTGCCAAGCGGCATTCCATGCGTGTCAAGTCGCTGACGTGCAGCGAAGCGTTGGCGTCCAGCGATGCCAGCCACTGCACCAGCGTTGCGGCCCAGGGGGCCACGTTCTCGACGCGGTAGATCGCCACACAACTGTCCCAGTAGATGGCTGCCATGTCAGTACCGCCCGGCCGCCCGAAGGGACTGAGACGCTCCCTTGGGGGGCAGCGAACGCAGTGAGCGTGGGGGCTTCATTTCAGTCCCAACTGGCGCGCTCTTCGGCAATTTGCGCTTCGATGTCTTCGAGGCTGCGCGGATGGTTGATGGGCCTGGCGTCGAGTGCGGCAAAAAATTCGCGCAGCGACGCCATCGGCGTTGGGGTTTCTGCAGAAGGTGTTGTTGTACCGGCAGCCACAGCTGCCAGCGCCACCCGAACGGTTACCTCAGCCTCGCCCGACGGCGTGTCGGGTGGCAATTGCAGATGCAATTGCTGGCGCTCGTCGATCACCGCTTTGAGCTTGATGGTGTGCATGGTGTTTTGTCCTTACAGCCAATGGCCCAGCAGGGCGTTGTTGAAGCCTTCGGCGCGGCGTGGGGCGATGTCGGCTTGCATCGCTGCATTCTGCGGCCACAAGCCGTGCTTGACCCAGGCGGCAAGCTTGCCGGCATCGCCCTGGAACTGGTCAAACCAGTACACGCTGCCCGCGCTGGCCACGCGGCGGGCGGTCTTGGGTGCCCACGCCGCCAAATCCCAGCCCGACACCACTTCATGGCGCGGCACGGCGGCGCAGGCCAGCCTGGCGCCGAACCCATCGCCGCGCAGCCAGCAAGCGCCGTCGGTGTCGCGCATCACCCCCTCGGGCAGCCAGCCGGCGCTGAAGATGCCGGGTGCAGTGAGCAGCAGCCTGAAGCGGCCGCCTTGGGTGATCGGTGGCGTGGCGGGTGGATCGAAGGCCACCCGCTGCCAGCGTGCGCCCCGGCCATCGCCGCCCAGGCGCAACAGGCCGCTGTCTGCCAGTGGGGCGGCACCCGCGATGCCGACCAGAAAGCCGGCACCGGCCTGCAATGCCACCGCTTCGGTGGTGTAGAGCGCGCCGTCGCTGGCGCTGCGGGATGCAGCATCGAGCGCGATGCCCAACCGTGTTTCGCGTTTGAAGAGTGCGTCGCTGCGCAGCGTGGTGGCGGGCAAGCGGCCTCGCAGGTGCGCCGTCAAGCCGTTGCCGTCCAGCCAATGGGCGCTGGCCGGTTTGAGTTGTTTGGCCGAGTGCAGCAGCGCTGTCATCGGCAGGCTGGCCGATCCGCGCAGGCCGGCGGGTGGCGTGGCCGGCTGCAAATTTTTGAGCTGGCTGACGCCGCAGTCGTCTTGTGCCAGCAGGTCGGCCGGCAAGGGCACTGCAGGGCTAATCGCGCCGCTCACATCACCGCTTGGCCAACCCGCCGGCCGGCGCGCCAGCGAGGCCCAGGTGATGCGAAAACTGCCCGGCCGCTGCGGTGTGCCCAGTGTGGCAAACAGCGCATCGCCCAGCACGCCGCGCATGCGCTGGCAGCGCTGGTCCTCGCTCAGATCGGCTTGGTTGCCCACGGCGACAAACTCGGCCAACTGCCGGGCATCGCCGGCCAGCAAGGCCGAGCGAAAAGCACCTGCAAACAGCGATGGCCAGGGCGGCAGCAGGGCCTCGCCATGTTCACCGGCAGCGCCAAAGCTGCGGTTGCCGCGCAGCATCAGCACGTCCAGCGGGGTCACAAAAAAGTGGGCGATGGTGTTGTCGGCAATCGTCATGG
>JANLOP010000297.1:0-13389 GCA_031366635.1 Betaproteobacteria bacterium
ACGAGCGCCCAAACCGCGCTGCGCGCGGCGGCCTTGCAGGCCGGCTGCGGCGCGGAGCGCCGCAGCTTTGACGCTCGTTGGTAGTGGCCGACCCTGGCGGGTCTTGACTTCGCTGGCGCGAAGTTAGCCACTCCCTGCGAACCGACAAACCGCGCTGTGCGCGGCGGCCTTACAGCCCGGCTGCGGCGCGGAGCGCCGCAGCTTTGTCGGTCCGTTGGCGCGGGCCGGGCCTCTGGCCCTTAACTTCGCTGCGCGAAGTTAGCCCGCTCCTGCGAACCGACAAACCGCGCTGCGCGCGGCGGCCTTACAGGCCGGCTGCGGCGCGGAGCGCCGCAGCTTTGTCGGTTCGCTCCCACGTGAACTCCGGCTCTTCTCGGCCGAAGTGGCCGTAAGCGGCCGTCTTTTGGTAGATCGGCCGCAGCAGGTCCAGCATCTGGATGATGCCCTTGGGCCGCAGGTCAAAGTGCTCACTCACCAGCGCGGCAATGCGCTCGTCCGAGATCACGCCCGTGCCTTCGGTGTAGACCGTCACAGTCATCGGCCTGGCCACGCCAATCGCATACGCCACTTGAATCTGGCACTGGCGCGCAATGCCGGCGGCCACGATGTTCTTGGCCACGTAGCGGGCGGCATAGGCGGCCGAGCGGTCTACCTTGCTCGGGTCTTTGCCGCTGAAGGCACCGCCGCCGTGCGGGCAGGCACCGCCGTAGGTGTCAACGATGATCTTGCGGCCGGTCAGGCCGCAATCGCCCTGCGGGCCGCCAATCACAAAACGGCCGGTCGGGTTGATCAGGTATTTGGTGTCGGCGGTCAGCCACTCTTTGGGCAGCACCGGCTTGATGATCTCCTCGCGCACCGCCTCGTAAAACGCATCCGTCATGCGGTTGCCCAGGCTGTACTCGGGCGCATGCTGGCTGCTCAACACCACGGTGTCGATGCTGTGCGGCTTGCCGTCCACATAACGCATCGTCACCTGGCTTTTGGCGTCCGGGCGCAAAAACGGCAGCCGGCCGTCTTTGCGCAGTTGCGCCTGGCGCTCCACCAGCCGGTGGGCGTAGTAGATCGGCGCTGGCATCAGCTCGGGCGTCTCGTTGCAGGCATAGCCAAACATCAGGCCCTGGTCGCCGGCACCGGTGTTCAGGTGGTCGTCGCTGGCATGGTCAACGCCCTGGGCGATGTCGTTGCTCTGCTTGTCGTAGCAGACCATCACCGCGCAGCCCTTGTAGTCGATGCCGTAATCCGCGTTGTCGTAGCCGATGCGCTTGATGGTGTCGCGCGCCACCTGGATGTAATCGACATGCGCGTTGGTGGTGATCTCACCGGCCAGCACCACCAGCCCGGTGTTGCACAGCGTCTCGGCGGCCACCCGGCTGAGCGGGTCTTGGGCAAAGATCGCGTCCAGGATCGCGTCGGATATCTGGTCGGCCACTTTGTCGGGGTGGCCTTCGGAGACAGACTCCGAGGTGAAGAGAAAGTCGTTCGCCATTCAATACACTCCAAGGTTGGTTGATGAGACTTGCGTCGCCGTTCAACATCTGGAAGTGCCGGCGAACGCTTTAGCGGGATTGATCGCGGGCCAGTGCCGAAGCACCCACCTGCGCCGCAGCGCGCCCATCGGGCTGGCTGCGTGTCGCCCCGCAAGTTGTTCTTTAACTCGGCGACAGCCGCGAATATAAAGCATGCTGATCCTGATTCGCTGGCTGGCCCGCAGGCGCTTGTCAACTCTTCACGTCTTGGGCGGGTGGCTGGGCTGGTTGGCTTACGGGCTGTCGGCCGGCTATCGCCGCCGGCTCAATGACAACGCCGCGCTGGCCGGTTTGACGCCCGCCGCCCGTCGCAGCGCGGTGGCGCAAGCCGGCCGCATGGTGGCCGAGCTGCCGTGGCTGTGGCTGCGGCCGGCCGATCGAGCGCTGGGCAAGCTGGTGCAGTGGCAGGGCGACGGGCTGATCGCCGCCGCGCTGGAGTCCGGCCAGGGCCTGGTGCTGCTGACACCGCATCTGGGCTGTTTTGAGGTCTGCGCCCAGGCGATTGCCGAGCGCTTTGGCGGCCAAACCCGGCTCACCGCGATGTACCGCCCGGCGCGTCAGCCCTGGCTGCGCACGCTGGAAGCAACCGCCCGCGCCCGGCCCGGCCTGGCCACCGCACCGGCCGCGCTGGCGGGGGTGCGGCAGATGATGCGGGCGCTGCGCCGGGGTGAGGCGGTGGGCCTGCTGCCCGACCAGGTGCCGCCCGACGGCATGGGCGTGTGGGCGCCGTTTTTTGGCCGGCCGGCCTACACCATCACGCTGGCCACCCGGCTGGTGCAGCAAACCGGTGCCGCGCTGCTGTTGATCTGGGCCGAGCGCCTGCCCGGCGGCCGGGGTTTTGTGCTGCGCGTGGCGCCGCCCGCCCAGCCCTTGCCCGGCACGGCCACCGATGACGCGGCGCTGCAACTGGCCTGCGCCACCGCGCTAAACCGCGAGATGGAGCGGCTGGTGCTGCAGAGCCCCGGCCAGTACCTGTGGGGCTACCACCGCTACAAGCAGCCGCGCCGGGTGCATGCCGCAACCGGCGACGAGGCCCGCGACCTGACGGGCGTGGCATGAGGCGCAGTGCATGGCCGCCACCCCATGACCGCCACCCCATGACCGTCACCCCATGACCATCGCCGATCTGCCGGGCACCGTGGTGGCGCGCGCGTTGCTGGGCTTGCTGTGGGCGCTGCAAACGTTGCCGCTGGGCTTGCAGGCCGCGTTGGGCCGGGGCCTGGGGGCGGTGCTGCATGCGCTGGCCGGCTCGCGCCGCCGGGTGGCGCTGCGCAATGTGGCGCTGTGCCTGCCCGAGCTGGCTGAGCCGGCCCGCCGCCTGCTGGTGCGCCAGCACTTCCAGTGGCTGGCGCGCAGCCTGCTGGAGCGCGGCCTGCTGTGGTACGCCAGCCCCGCCCGGCTGAAGGCGCTGATCCAGATCGAAGGCGATGTCGGCCTGGCCGAGCGCAGCGGCTTACCGGTGATGTGGCTGGTGCCGCATTTTGTGGCACTGGACGTGGCGGGCGCGGCCACCCAGCTTTTTCAGGGCCGGCAGGTGGCGTCGATCTACCAGGCGCAGAGCAATGCCGTGTTTGATGTCGCGATGCGCAACGGCCGGGTGCGTTTTGGCCTGGCCGAGGTGTTTGCGCGCAGCGACCGGGCGCTGCCGCTGGTGCGGGCCATCCGCCGGGGCGCGGTGTTCTTCAACCTGCCCGACATGGATTTTGGTGCCCGCGACGCGGCCTTTGTGCCGTTCTTCGGCGTGCCGGCTGCCACCCTGCTGGCGCCGGCCCGCATGGCGCGCAGTTTGGGCATGCTGGTGCAGCCAGTGGTGGCCGAGATCTTGCCGGGTGGCGCCGGCTACAAAGTGCGCTTCCTGCCGCCGTGGACGGATTTCCCTGGCGCTGACGATGTGGCAGCCGCCACCCGCATGAACCACTGGATCGAGCAGGAGATCCGGCGCAACCCGGCGCAATACCTGTGGGTGCACAAGCGCTTCAAAACCCGGCCGGCCGGTGCGCCCGGCTTGTATTGACCGGCCGATAATCAGCCTGCGATGAAACTCAAGTTCACCAAAATGCAGGGCGCGGGCAATGATTTTGTGGTGCTCGACGCCACCCGCGCGCCCATCCAGCTCACGCCCGACCAACTGCGCCACCTGGGCAATCGGCGCTTTGGCGTGGGTGCCGACCAGATCCTGCAAATCGAGCCGGCGCGCAGCGCGGGGGTTGATTTCAGGTATCGGATCTACAACAACAGCGGTGACGAGGTTGAGCACTGCGGCAACGGCGCCCGTTGCGTGATGCGTTTTGCCCACGACCACGGCCTGAGCACCCAGCGTTGCTTGCGGGTGGAGACGGTGAACAACCTGCTGGTGCTGCACCTTCAGGCTGACGGCCGTGTCACGGTGGACATGAACCGCCCGGTGTTTGACCTGGCCCACCTGCCGTTTGATGGCAGCGGCTTGACGCCGCGCAACGAGGGCGACTTTGCGCTGTGGCCGCTGGATGTGGGTGAGGGCCGGCAGGTGGCGGTGGCGCTGCTGTCGATGGGCAACCCGCACGCGGTGCAGCGGGTGGCCGATGTGCGCGAGGCGCCGGTGGTCGAGCTGGGCGCCCAGATTGAGCGCCACTGGCGTTTTGCGCGCAAGGTCAACGCCGGTTTCATGCAAGTGCTGTCGCGCCAGCAGATCGCCTTGCGGGTGTTTGAGCGCGACGCCGGTGAAACCCTGGCCTGCGGCACCGGCGCCTGCGCGGCGGTGGTGGCCGGCATCCGGCTGGGCTGGCTGGACCGCCAAGTGGATGTGCAGGCCCGCGGCGGTGTGCTCACCGTCGAGTGGGCCGATGACGAGGGCCCGGTGTTGATGACCGGGCCGGCCGAGACGGTGTTTGAGGGGGAGATTGAGTTATGAAGACATCGCCAGCCAAACTTCTGCGGGCCCGTGCGCCGGGCCGCCCCAAGAAGGGCCCGACCCTCCCGGAGGGTCGCTCGTCGTACCCGGCGAGCGGGGTGCGCCAGTGACTATCCAAGGCGCCATCACCGAGACCGACATCGCCAACTTCCTGGCCAACACGCCGGGCTTTTTTGAGCGCCATGCCGATCTGCTGGCCAGCATCCAGCTCACCAGCCCGCACGGCCAGCGGGCGGTGTCTTTGCAGCAGCGGCAGATGGAAATGCTGCGCGACAAGATCAAGGGCCTGGAGCAGCAGATCATGGAGATGGTGCGCCACGGCCGCGAGAACGCGGCCATCGCCGACCGGCTGCACCGCTTCACCCGCGCCATGCTGCTGGCGCCCACGCCGGGCGGCCTGCCCGTCAGTCTGGTCAACGCGCTGAAGCAGGCGTTTTTGATCCCGCAGGCGGCGCTGCGCTTGTGGGGCGCTGACGAAGTGTTTGACGGCTTGCCGTTCACGGCGGCCGTCAGCGACGACGCCAAAGCCTTCACCCACGGTCTGGGCCAGCCGTACTGCGGCCTGAACGGCGGCTTTGAGGCGGTGGACTGGCTGGACGACGCCGGCACGGTGCTGTCGATTGCGCTGATCCCGCTGCGCGCCGGTGCGGCTGACAACACCGGCAGCCCAGGCCCTGCCATCGGCCTGTTGGTGCTGGGCTCACCCGACCCCACCCGCTTCAGCGCCGACATGGGCACCGAGTTTTTGGTCCGCATCGGCGAGGTGGCCAGCGCCGGGCTGAGCCGGCTGCTGCCGGTCGGCCCCGCCCAAGCCGCTTGAGCCTGGCCATGCCGGCGCCGCCGCTGGCCGACGACATCGCCCGTTTCTTGCAGCACCTGCGGGTGGAGCGCCGGCTGGCACCAAGAACGCTGGCGATGTACAGCCACGCTCTGGGCTGGCTGCAGCAGTTTGCGGCCGACGACGCGGTGGCTTTGCCGCAGGCGCAGCCGCACCATCTGCGCGGCTGGATGGTGCGGCTGCGCCAGCGTGGTCTGGGCCCGCGCAGCATCGCCATCGCCCTGGCCGCCTGGCGCGGGCTATACCGCCACTGGGGCCGTGAGGGCGGGGTGGCGCACAACCCGGTGCTGGGGCTGCGCCCGCCCAAGGCGCCCAAGCCGCTGCCCAAGGCACTGAGCGTCGATCAGGCGGTGGCGCTGGCCCAGCAAATGCCGGCCACCGCCAAAGCCACGCTGCGCGCGCGTGACCACTGCATCGTCGAGCTGCTGTACGGCTGCGGCCTTCGGGTGGCTGAGCTGGTGGGGCTGGATTTGCTTGCCGGCCCGCAGGCGGCCGGCTGGATCGACGTGCCCGACGCCACCGCCCACGTGCTGGGCAAGGGCCAAAAACGCCGCAGCGTGCCGGTGGGCGGCCCGGCGCTGGCCGCGCTGGCGGCCTGGTGCGCGCAGCGCGGCGCCGTCGCCCGGGCCGGCGAGCCGGCATTGCTGGTCAGCCAGCGTGGCACCCGGCTCAGCGCCAGCCAAGTGCGGCAGCGCCTGCAATCGCTGGCCCGCGCTGCCGGGCTGGCCACCGGCGTGCATCCGCACATGCTGCGCCACAGTTTTGCGTCGCACCTGCTTCAGTCGAGCGGTGATTTGCGGGCGGTGCAAGAGCTGCTGGGCCATGCCAGCATCACCACCACGCAGGTCTATACCAAGCTGGATTTTCAACACCTGGCCAAGGTCTACGACGCGGCGCATCCGCGGGCCCGGCGCAAGTGACGCCTTGAGCTTGTCGGCGCTGCGGCGCGCCCACGCGCGCCGCGCCAGCCAGCGCCGGGCTGTGTCAGCGCAGCGCCGGGTCGGCCCCGGCCCACTGCTGCGCCAGATCGGCGGCCACCGCAGCCGCGTCCGCCTGCCGGCCCTGTGCGGCCAGCGCACGTTGCAAGCCCCGCAGCGCCCAGCCGCTGGCCGGCCAGGCGGCCAGGTCGGCGCGGTAGGTCCGCTCAGCGGCGCTGGCCTGGCCGGCGCGGGCTTGCAGATCGCCCAGCGCCAAACGCATGGCCGCGCCCAGCATCGGTGGCTCTTGCGCATCGGCCAGCTTGCGCTCGGCCACCGCCCGGTCTTGCGCCGCCAGGGCGTCGCTGCTGCGGCCTTCGGCCAGTGCGATTTCGGCGCTCAGGTGCTCAACCGCACCCTGGGCCATGCCACGCAGCATCTTGTCACCATCGCCGGTGCCGGCATTGGCCTTGGCCACAGCGGCCGCGCCCGCCGCCATCCCGGGCAGCAGCGCGATGCCACGCGCTTCGCCAGCCAGTGCGTCGGCCAGGCCCCCGTCACCGGTTGGCACCGGCTCGGCCAGCACGGCCTGCCAACGCTCCAGCCGCGCCAGCGTGAGCATCGGCAGGCTGCGCGCCAGCTCAGCCCAGACATGCGTGGCCTGGGCCGCGCGGGCGGCGGCGCTGCGCGCCAGTGGCAGCGCCACATCGCCCCGGCCTTCCATCAGCGCGGCAAACCAGGCAAAACGGGTGTTGTGGCCGCGCCAATCCTTGCTGACGGCAAAGCCCTGTGCTTGCAGCTCGGTGGCCAGCGCGTCGTCCAGCGCCAGCGCGCGTTGGTTTTCAGCCGTGGCATCGGCATAGCGCCCCACCCGCACGTGGATGTGCGAGGGCATGTGCACCAGGTGCGGTGACAGCGGCGCCAACGCGCCCAGCCGGTCGGCGGCAGCCACGGCACGCTGCACCTCGGGGCTGGCGTCCAGCGCGTGGATCAGGTAGTGGTTCATGCCGATGTGCGCGGGCTGGCGCAGCAGCGCGTCTTCCAGTTGCCGGGCCACGGCCGTGATGCGCCCATCGGCGGCCTGGCCCTCGGGCCACCAGTCGCTGGCGCTGGCCAGCATTTCGGCCTCGGCCCACAGCGACAGCAGGTCGGCATCCCCGGCAAAGCGCGGCAGCAACTGGCGCAGCCGCTCGGCATAAGCCAGGTCCAGCGGGTGCACCCGCTTCTGGCCGGCGCTGGCGCACACATCGGCCAGCAGCGGCGCGGCCAGTGGCACGCCGTCGGATTGGCCGTAGCGCAGCGCCATCGCGTCGATCAGCGCCACATCGCGCGGCGGGCCATCGGCAGCGCGCCGCCGCGCCAGATCGGCATAGCGCAGGGCCTCGGTCAGATCGCCCCGTTTTGGCGCGTTGATGTTGGGCCCGAGCTGCCAGGCCACGCCCCAGGCGCACATCGCGCATGACGGATCGGCGGCCAGCGCGGCCTTGAACTGGCGCACCGCCTCGGCCTCATTGAAGGCATAAGCCTGCTGCATGCCCTGATCAAAGTGCCGTTGCGCCTGTGCCGAGGCCGTGTGGATGGCAAACCCGGCCTGGCCGTAGCCGCCGAGCAGCGGCGCGGTGGCGGCCAGATCCAGCCGCAGGCCAGGCATTGCGCAGGCGCCCAGCAGCAGGGCGGCCAGGGTGGCCAGGCGGCGCACCGGGTTTGAGACTCGGGCGCGGTGGGTCAGGGCGGGGGGCCTGGTTGCGGGGATCGTCACAGCGGGCTTGTAAGCGCTGCGCGCCATCGGCGTCAACGCCCGGGTGGATGAAGCGCCGGCGCCGACAATCCCGGCGATGAAAACCATCCGACTGCGCGACGGTAAAGAGCGCTCACTGCTGCGCCGCCACCCGTGGGTGTTTGAGGCCAGCATCGGCCGGGGCAGCGCGGATGCCGGCGAGACGGTGCGGGTGGAATCGCATGCCGGGCAGTTTCTGGCCTGGGGGGCTTTCAGCCCGTTGTCGATGTTCCGGGTGCGGGCCTGGAGTTTTGACGAGGCCGAGCGCATCGACGCGGCGTTTTTCAACGCCCGGCTGCAGCGCGCGGTGGCGCTGCGCGCCCGGCTGGGCATCGACAGCGACGGCCAGCGCCTGGTGCATGCCGAGGCCGACGGCCTGCCCGGCCTGATCGTGGACCGCTACGGCGCTGTGCTGAGCGCGCAGTTCTTGTCGGCCGGCACCGAGCGCTGGCGCGACGTGATCGCCGACGCGCTGTGCCACGTCACCGGCGCGCAGCAGGTTTATGAGCGCTCCGACGCCAACGTGCGCGCGCTGGAAGGCTTGCCGCCGCGCACCGGCTGGCAACGCGGGCAGGGCGCTACTGACCTGGCCATCACCGAGCACGGCTGGACGCTGGGCGTGGACGTGGCGCATGGCCACAAGACCGGTTATTACCTCGATCAGCGTGAAAACCGCCGCCGCTTTGCCGATTGGGTGCGCCAGTTGGGCTGCCGCAGCGTGCTGAACTGCTTTTGCTACACCGGCGGTTTCAGCGTCGCCGCGCTGGCCGGCGGCGCGCAGCAGGTGGTGAGCGTGGATTCATCCGGCCCGGCGCTGGCGCTGGCCCGCGACAACATGCGGCGCAACGGCCATGAAGCGCTGCTGGCCAGCGGCGCCTGTGAGTTTGTCGATGCCGATGTCAACGGCTATTTGCGCCAGGCGCTGCAAGCCGGCCGCCGCTTTGACGCCATCGTGCTGGACCCCCCCAAATTTGCCCCCACGGCCGCCCATGCCGAGCGCGCGGCGCGGGCCTACAAAGACATCAACCGGCTGGCGCTGATGCTGCTGGCCCCGGGCGGGCTGCTGTTGACCTTCAGTTGCTCGGGCGGCATCAGCGCCGATTTGTTCCACAAGATCGTGGCCGGTGCCGGGCTGGACGCCGGTGTCAACGCCGCCATCCTGGCCCGGCTGGAAGGGGCGTGTGACCATCCGACGACGCTGGAGTTTCCCGAAGGGGAGTATTTGAAGGGGCTGGCTTTGTTGAGGCAGTGAGGCTTGCGGGAGCAAGCGGCCTGGTGCGCGGCCATATTGGGTCGGTAGCGACCCGAAACAGTCGAGTCAATTTCGATTTGAATGTCAATTTTTAAAGGCTGACTGCTGAGGCCCGCTTCAGGCACGGTTCGGGCCGGGCGAGGCGGGCTTTGATCTACCGCAACCAGCATGTCAAAGCCGAGGGCACGTTTGACGAGGTGCAGGCACGGGTCGTTGTTGAAGCAAAGCTGCTCGATAGGTGGACCGGAGACAAGAATGCGATGACCGCCGCCGACTGGAAAGCGCTGCGGCTGGAAGCCCTGACGTCGATACAGGTGCGGAGCGAGAAGTCATAGCCCTCAAGGCCCGCGCTGGATGCATTGCCGTGTCGTTGCACACGGTCGCAGGTCTGCACAGCCGAACAGGGGATTCCGCTGCGCACCGGAGTGGTGTAAGGTGGTGCGTTCCTAAGAGGGCAGATGATGGAAACCACAGCCAAGCGACCCGCGCAACCAAAGGGCGACCCGAAAACCTTGCGAGCATCGGTGAGCTTCCCCTGCGAGCTTTACGCCACCCTGGAGGGCATCGCCAAGGAAAAGAAGGTCTCTTTAGCCTGGATCGTCCGCGACGCCGCAGAACAATACGTAGCGAACCGCTGGCCGATCCTGAGCGGCGCGCTTGACCAACGCAGTTCAGCCGTCAAATGAAGGGTCAGGTCCAGATTGGTGGCGTATTAACAATTCAATTGCTGTCGCTCACCGCAGATACCACGACAGCCGCCCGTTATACTCCAGCATGACTGATAATATTAATTATTCCAGCGCCCCGATCACCGAGGCGATCATCGATATTCAAGTGGAAACGAGCGCCACTGTTGACGCGCTCGATGCAATCCAAGCGGGCGAAGAAGCCACTTACCCGACCGTCGAAAAAATGACTGCCAATACTGGCGATCTCGTGTTTCGACCCGACATGACCCCTATTGCTCATGTGACTTCGCAGCCAATCGGCTACTTGGCGCGCAGCCAGGACGGACTGCAGATATATCAGGCCCGTTCCAACGGGTTTACATTCAGCAGACTAGCGCGCTACCCGCATTGGGGTATTTTTAGCGGCGAATCTCGGCGTCTGTGGGACAAATATCGTGAAGTCACTAAGCCCTCTGCGATTACCCGCGTTGCAGTTCGCTATGTGAATCGCATTGACATTCCATTGCCGATCAAAAGCTTCGGGGATTATCTTCGTACTGCTCCTCAATTGTCCCCTGACTTGCCGCAAGGCTTGTCCGGATACTTCATGCAGTTGATGATTCCGCTCGTTGACATCAAGTGCGAAGGCATTATTAATCAAGCCTTGATAGAACCAGCTAAACCAGAAGTTGTCTCTGTGGTCATCGACATCGATATTTTTCGCACGACCGAGTTGCCGACAAATGAAGCGCAACTTTGGGGCCTGCTCGAACAATTGCGCACCGCAAAGAACACGGTATTTGAAGCCTGCATCACTGATGAAGCTAGGAGATTGTTTAAATGACCACTGCCTACGCCGAGCGCCCACAGCAAGCGCGCGTGTTTCCGCCCGCTGGGCATTTGCGTCTAGTGCTGAATACGGCGCCAGCGCAAGGTCCCGACGCCGCCAAAATGCTGCGCGTGATGCAAGGTTTTCGCCGCGGCACTGCCGCGCGCGGACAAAGTCTGGAATCGGTCAAGGTTTTTACCGCCTTTGGCCAATTACAACTTGCGCTGACCCAGCACATCGAATCGTTGCGTGAACTCGTCCAGGGGCACGACGATCTTTCATACCATCATATTCCCTTAAAGCCTGTGTTTTCGGTACAAGCAACTTTCGAATATGTCGGGAAAATCAAACCACGCCAATTTCCTCTTGATGAGTAACGCCAATGGCGAAATGTTACTGGAATAAAATCACGGGGAAAATTCTAGCGCAAGGGGACTTGCTCAAAGACTGTCTCGTGCCTCAGTTTGGCGCTGATTTCGGCGCGGGCGGCGATGGTGCCGCCGAAACAATCCCGGTCAGTGACGCAAATCTAATTGTCGTCACGCAAAGTTGTGATCTCGAAAATGGCAAAGCTGAACTTGTCGCGATGTGCCCAACCTACGCTCTCGACATATTCGAAGAGCACAACCCCAAGTTCAAAGTAAAAGGCCGCTGGGAAGAGGTACGGAAGGGGCGCGTAGAAGGTTTACATCTATTGGGTAACCCAGCCAATCCAGACGACAACCGAGGTTCACTGGTCGTAGATTTCGGGCAGATTTTTAGTCTGCCGCCTTCTTATCTCGAAAAAAAGGCCGAAGCATCTGGTGAGAGGTTGCGGCTCGACTCACCGTACTTGGAGCATTTTTCGCAAGCATTCGCGCGCTACTTCATGCGCGTGGGCCTGCCGTCGCAGATACTGCCCTTCAAGTAAGCTGGTAGCCGTATGACCTATTTCACGCCGCGCCAGGCGGCGTGACAACAACCCTCGATGGCGTGAACGCAATCACGGTCAAACGCCTGAAAAAAGGCGAGCAGGGGCGACGAAAGAACGGCGAACGAAATGGTTGTTTACCTTTTGGGGTAACCCGGTGACAGCGACGACTGCGAAAGCCTGTTAGATCGCTGTGAAGCGTGCCGGTGTGCGGCCACTGCGGTTCCGCAATCTGCAGGCGACTGGCAGGTGGGTGCGATGGAGTTGTGCTGCGTGCATCTCAGCGCGCAGCGCCTTGCACCGTGCAACGACCGGCTGGCATCGCATGACAAAATTTGGCATTACGGTCAGATCAGCCTGAATGACAAGCGGCCTGCGATTGCCGCAAGCCGTTATCGAATACCAAGAATACTGGTAGGCCGTGTTGGGCTCGAACCAACGACCAAAGGATTATGAGTCCTCTGCTCTGACCAACTGAGCTAACGGCCCGCTGCAAAGACAGCAGAACTGGATTGTAGAAGGCGGGTCGGCCACGTACCCGCCACCAACCCGCTGCCGCCCGCCACCCGCCCGCCTGCCGACCGGCAAACCCGCCTACTTCGGCCCCGACAGCGCATTGCCCACCAGCCGGGCAGTGATGTCCACCAGATGGATCATGCGTTCATAGGCCATGCGCGTTGGGCCGATCACGCCCAGCGTGCCCACGATGCGGCCGTCCACCTCGTAAGGCGCCGAGACGATGGACAGTTCTTCGTAGGGAACGACGCCCGACTCGCCGCCGATGTAGATGCGCACGCCCTCGGCCCGGCTGGATGTGTCCAGCAGCCGCATCAGCTCGGTTTTCTGCTCGAACAGATCAAACATCTTGCGCAGGCTGCCCAGGTCATTGCCAAAGTCTTGCACGCCCAGCAGGTTGCGCTCACCCGAGACCACCAGTTGCTCGGTGTTGTCGGCCAGCGCGGCGGTGCCGGCACGCACGGCGGCCTGCATCAGCAGCGCAATCTCGGCGCGCAGGGTGTCGATCTCGTGGCGCAGGCGCAATTGCACCTCGTCGATGGCCAGGCCGGCGTAGTGGGTATTGAGGTAGTTGCTGGCCTCCACCAGCTCACTGGCCGGGTAGTCGCGGGCGGTGAAGATCACCCGGTTCTGCACGTCGCCGTCGGGTGAGACCAGGATCACCAGCAAGCGCTTTTCACCCAGCCGCAAGAACTCGATGTGGTGAAACACGCTGGCCCGCTTGGGGGCTGTCACCACGCCGACAAAATGGGACAGGCTGGACAGCAAGTGCGCCGCCTGGGCAATCACGCGCTGGGGCTGGTCGGGCTGCAACTGCTCGCGCGCGCCGGCCATCTCGGGCCCGCTCAAGTGGCTGTCCACCGGCCGGGCGGTGAGCATGGTGTCGACAAACAACCGGTAACCGCGGGCGGTGGGGATGCGGCCGGAGCTGGTGTGCGGGCTGGCGATCAGGCCCAGCTCCTCCAGATCGGCCATCACGTTGCGGATGGTGGCCGGTGACAGCTCCAGCCCCGACGCGCGCGACAGCGTGCGCGATCCCACCGGCTGGCCATCAACGATGTAGCGCTCGACCAGGGTCTTCAGCAGGCTGCGGGCTCGCTCGTCCATACGCTTGATTTTGGGGTGCTTTTCATTGTACGGACGGCCCCCGGCCGCAGCCGGGCAGGGCGAGCCCTGTGGTGTAATTCTGCGCATGGCCCGCCGATTTCATCATGCTGCGCTGGTTGGCAAGTACCAGGCCGATGGCATCCGGCCGCTGCTCGAAGA
>JANLOP010000125.1:0-55849 GCA_031366635.1 Betaproteobacteria bacterium
GCAGCGCCGGCGCGTCGAGCGACTCGAAGGCGCTGCGACGGCAGCCGGGGAGCTTCTTGAACGGCCGGTTGTTCAAGTCGATGAGCAACTCCGCGATGGCCCTGTTCAGCTCGCCCAGGCTGAAGAAGCGGCGGTTGCGCAGCCGAGCCAGGATCCAGCGCTGCACCAGCAAAACCGAGCCCTCGACCTTGGGCTTGTCGCGCGGGTGCGCCGGCCGCGCAGCCAGCACCGCGCAGCCGTAGTGACGGGCGAATTCCTCGTAGGTGCGGTTGGGCTCGGGGTCGTAGCGGTCGGGCGTCTTGATGAGCGATCGGGTCTGGTCGGGCACGATCAACTTGGGCACGCCGCCGATGAACTCCAGCGCCTGCACCTGCGCGCCGATCCAGTCGGCGGTGGTCTGGCGCGGCGTGGCGCAAGCGTAGGTGTAGTTCGATGCGCCGAGCGTGGCTACGAAGATCTGGGCCTGGGTGATCTCGCCAGTGGCGGCGTCGACGATGGGCACGGTGGAGCCGGCGTAGTCGACGAACAGCTTCTCGCCGGCGATGTGGATCTGGCGCATCGAGCGCTGCTGGCACTTGGCGAACTCGGCGTACTTGACGCAAAAGCTCGTGTACTTGTAGGCCAGCGGGTTGCCCGTGGCGTACTCCTCCCACAGCAACATCAGGGTGACGCCAGGACGCTTGAGCTCCTGGTGCACGACACCGAAGTCGGGGGCGAGTTGGTGGCTGCCGCGGGGCAGCGCCGGGCGGTACACCCGGGCCTCCAGCTCTTCGTCGCTGAGGCTCTGGGCAAGCTCCCAGTCCACGCCTGCCACCCGGGCCAGGGTGATGTACTTGCCCACCGCACTCTTGGAGATCTTCAGCGCGCGGCCGACCTCGCTGTAGCTCAGCCCGGCCTGCAAGTGCAGGCGCAATGTCTCTCGGATTTGTCGCATCGTGACTCTGTTGGTTGGCATCGGGTTCGGACCGCAAAAAGCGGTGAGCCTGAGGCCGGTCAGAAAATCACTTGCGCGCCATCCCCATCGTCCACGATCCCGCTGAAACGCCGTCCACGATCAGACTGAAACGCCGTCCACAATCACGCTGAAATGCCGTCCACGATCAGCCTGAAATGGCGTCCACGATGGCCTGAAATACGCAGCTGGTGCTGCTGGACGGCTTGACGCTGCCGCGCGTCTACGCTTTGGCGTTTGCCATCGGCCTGGCCACCGCCTTCAGCATCCCGGCGGCCAGCTCGATGCTGCCGCAAGTGGCGGCGCCGGCCCGGCTGCAAGCGGCCAACGGGCTGCTGATGGGCCTGCGGCAACTGAGCTTTTTTGTCGGCCCGCTGCTGGCCGGCGGCCTGATCGCGCTGTGCGGCAGCGGCCCCGCAGCCGATGCCCTCAACGCGGCCAGCGTGGCAAGCACCGTGCGCGACGCCCGCGGCATCGGCCTGGCCTTTGCGCTGGATGCCCTGAGCTACGCCCTCTCGGCCTGGACCTTGTCCCGGGTGCGCACCCGGCCGCAGCCGGCGCGCAGCGCGGCGCCGCAGCAGCCGGTGCTGGCGGCGGTGGCAGAAGGCCTGCGCAGCTTCTGGCGCGACACCGCGCTGCGCAACTGCCTGCTGTATTTTGCGGCGGTGGCGCTGCTCATCAGCGGCCCGGTGCAGGTGGCGCTGCCGCTGCTGGTCAGTCGCCTGCCGGGACTGGGCGCCGCCGGTTTTGGCGGTTTGATGGCGGTGCACGGTGGCGCCATGCTGCTGGGCATGGCGCTGTCGGGCGCGCTGCCCAGGCTGCGCGTGGTCAACCTGGGCATCACGCTGCTGGCGGTGGACGGGCTGGTGGGCCTGCTGTTCATGCCGATGGGCCAGATCCGCACACTCTGGCAGGGGGCGCTGCTGGCGGCGCTGATCGGCGTGCTGGGCGGCTATATCCAGGTCGCCGTCTTCACGTGGATCCAACGCCGCGTCGCACCCGCCCTGCTGGGCCGGGCGATGGGCGTGTTCATGTTCATCTTCATGGGGCTGGCGCCGCTGTCGGCGGCGGTCACCGGCTGGCTGCTGCGCAGCGTGCCGCTGGCCACCGTGTTTTTGGCGGCGGGCGGCGCGCTGGTGGGCCTGGTGGCGGTGACGCTGGCCAGTGGGGCGATGCGGCGGGTGGTGGATGCGGCGCCGGTGGACGATTGATCCAGTCTTGATGCGTGATGCGTGATGCGTGATGCGTGATGCGTGATGCGTGATGCGTTGAGCGTAAAATGATCGCTGTCCCTTCACGAGACCCCTGATGCGCACCACCCTCGATATTGCCGACGACGTGTTGCTGGCTGCCAAAGAAGCGGCGCGGCTGCAGAAAACCAGCATCGGTCAGGCGCTCAGCGCCATCGCCCGCAAGGCCCTGCTGGCGCTGCCTGCCGGCCAGCCCGAGGCCGCCTCACCCACCGCCGACCGCCTGACGCGGCTCGGCATCCATGTGCTGCCCGGCGGCCCAGGCGTGCCGGTGACTGACGAGTTGGTGAACCGCCTGCGCGACGAAGAAGGCATCTGAGCGCATGGCCCTGCGCGCGCTGCTGGATGTCAATGTGCTGCTGGCGCTGCACGACCCGCACCACGTGCATCACGGGCTGGCGGCCGACTGGCTGGATGCCAACGCCGCCCCGGGTTGGGCCACCTGCCCGATCACCCAGAACGGCTGTCTGCGCATCTTGAGCCAACCCGACTACCCGAACCCGCGACCGATTCATTTGCTTCTGGACGCCTTGGGCCAGTCGTTCACCAGCCCGCAGCACCAGTTCTGGCCGGACGACATCAGCCTGATGGACGGCCAGCGCTTCAGGCGGGACCGGGTGCAAGGCCATCGGCAACTGACCGACGTTTACCTGCTGGCCCTGGCCGTGCGCCAGCAAGGCCGGCTGGTGACGCTGGACGCCCGCATCGCGATGTCGGTGGTGGTGGGTGCCGAGGCCCGGCACCTGGTGACGCTGCTGCATTGAGCCGCAACGCGGCTTGATCCTACGCAAAGCTGTCCTTCCCAACCCCCTGCGCTGGGCTTGAATACCCACGGACGAGCCCAAAATCCTCTGACACCCGGAGGACAAAAGCCATGCGTCTCGACAAACTCACCACCGCCTTCCAGCAAGCCCTGGCCGACGCGCAAAGCGCCGCCGTGGCCCGCGACAACCCCTACATCGAGCCCAGCCATTTGCTGGCCGCCATGCTGGTGCAGGCCGATGGCCCGAAAGCCCTGCTCGACCGGGCAGGCGCCAACACGGCGGCCCTCAAAACCGCGATGGACGTGGCGATCAACGCCCTGCCCAGCGTGCAGGGCGGCGGCCCGATACAACCCGGCCGCGACCTGTTGCAACTGCTGCAGGCGGCCGACAAAGAGGCCAGCAAGCGCGCTGACCAGTTCATCGCCAGCGAGATGTTTTTGCTGGCGCTGGCCGACAGCAAAAGCGACATGGGTGGCATTGCCCGCGGCCACGGCCTGAGCCGCAAAGCGCTGGAGGCGGCGATCACGGCGGTGCGCGGCGGCTCATCGGTCGATTCGGCCGACAGCGAAGGCCAGCGTGAAGCGCTGAAAAAATACACCCTCGACCTGACCGAGCGCGCCCGGCAGGGCAAGCTGGATCCGGTGATCGGCCGCGACGATGAGATCCGCCGGGCCATCCAGGTGCTGCAGCGCCGCACCAAGAACAACCCCGTCTTGATCGGTGAGCCGGGCGTGGGCAAGACCGCCATCGTGGAAGGCCTGGCCCAGCGCATCGTCGCCGGTGAGGTGCCCGACACCCTCAAAGACAAGCGCGTGCTGGTGCTCGACATGGCCGGCCTGCTGGCCGGCGCCAAATTCCGCGGTGAGTTTGAAGAGCGGCTCAAAGCGGTGCTCAAAGAGGTGGCGGCCGATGAGGGCCGCATCATTCTGTTCATCGACGAGTTGCACACGATGGTGGGCGCCGGCAAGGCCGAGGGCGCGATGGACGCCGGCAACATGCTCAAACCGGCGCTGGCCCGGGGTGAATTGCACTGCATCGGCGCCACCACGCTGAACGAATACCGCAAATACGTTGAGAAAGACGCCGCACTCGAGCGGCGCTTTCAAAAGGTGCTGGTGGCCGAGCCCAGCGTCGAGGCCACCATCGCCATCCTGCGCGGCCTGAAGGAGAAGTACGAGGTGCACCACGGCGTGGACATCACCGACCCGGCCATCGTCGCCGCCGCCGAGTTGAGCCACCGCTACATCACCGACCGGTTTTTGCCTGACAAAGCCATCGATTTGATCGACGAGGCCGCTGCCAAGGTGAAGATCGAGATCGACTCGCGGCCCGAGGTGATGGACAAGCTCGACCGGCGGCTGATCCAGCTCAAGATCGAGCGCGAGGCGATGAAAAAAGAGCATGACGACGGCTCACGGCGCCGGCTCGGGCTGATCGAAGACGAGCTGATCAAGCTGCAGCGCGACTACAACGACCTGGAAGAGGTGTGGAAGGCCGAAAAAGCCGCCAACCAGGGCACAGAGCAGGTGCGGGTGCAGATCGAGCAGATCAAACACCAGATCGAGGAACTCAAGCGCAAAGGTGATTTCAACAAGGTGGCCGAGTTGCAATACGGCCAGTTGCCGGCGCTGGAAAAAACCTTGAAACAGGCGCAGGTCAAAGAATCGGGCAAAAGTAAAGATGCCAAAGACGGCACCGGCGGCCCGCAACTGCTGCGCACGATGGTGGGCGCCGAAGAGATTGCCGAGGTGGTGTCACGCGCCACCGGCATCCCGGTGAGCAAATTGATGCAGGGTGAGCGCGACAAGCTGTTGCAGATGGAAGACGCGCTGCACCGCCGGGTGGTGGGGCAAGACGAAGCCATCACAGCGGTGGCCGACGCCATCCGCCGCTCGCGTGCGGGTTTGAGCGATCCGAACCGCCCGCTCGGCAGCTTCTTGTTTCTCGGCCCGACGGGGGTGGGCAAGACCGAGTTGTGCAAGGCGCTGGCCGGCTTCTTGTTCGACAGCGAGGACCACATGATCCGGGTGGACATGAGCGAGTTCATGGAAAAGCATTCGGTGTCACGGCTGATCGGTGCGCCGCCGGGTTATGTGGGTTATGACGAGGGCGGCACGTTGACCGAGGCGGTGCGGCGCAAGCCGTATTGCGTGCTGCTGCTCGACGAGGTTGAAAAAGCCCACCCGGATGTCTTCAATGTGCTGCTGCAGGTGCTGGACGACGGCCGGCTGACCGACGGCCAGGGCCGCACGGTGGACTTCAAGAACGCCGTCATCGTGATGACCAGCAATCTGGGCTCGCACCTGATCATGCAGATGGTGGGCCAGGATTCGGCGTTGATCCGCGAGGCGGTGTGGGGCGAGGTGACAGCGCATTTCCGCCCTGAATTCTTGAACCGCATCGACGAGACGGTGGTGTTCCACGCACTCGACGAGGCCAATATCCGGCAGATTGCCAAGATCCAGCTCAGCCTGCTCGAAGCCCGGCTGGACAAGCTGGAGATGAAGCTGGAGGTCTCGGACGAGGCGCTGGCCGAGATTGCCAAAGTCGGCTTCGACCCGGTGTTCGGCGCCCGGCCATTGAAGCGCGCGATCCAGCAGCGCATCGAGAACCCGGTAGCCAAGCTGATCCTGCAAGGCCGGTTTGGGCCGAAGGATGTGGTGCCGGTGGATGTGAAAGACGGCATGTTTGAGTTTGGCCGGGTGGTGCACTGAGGCCCGGCCCGGCGCGTCGTCAGGGTGCCAGCGGCAAGGCCAGGCACAGCCGGGTGCCGCCCTGCGGGGCCGGCAGCGGCAGCAGGCTGCCGCCGTGCAGCAGCGCCACGCGCTGGGCGATGGCCAAGCCCAGGCCGCCTATCCCGCCAACGCCAGCGCCACCGCCGCTGGCCCGGCGCAGCGGCGGATCGCGCAGCGAGTGCTGGCGGGCCAGCCGGTCCAGCCACGCCGGCGGCAGGCCGGGGCCGGCGTCCTCCACCAGGATTTGCGCGCTGGCGCCGTGGCGGCGCAGGCTCACCCGCACCGGGCTGCTGCCGGGGGCATGGCGCAGCGCGTTGTCGATCAGGTTGCTCAGCGCACGTTCGATCAGTTGCAGGTCACCGTCCAGGGCCAGTGGCCCGGGCGGTGCGCCGGCCAGGGTGACGGTGGGCTGCTGCGGGCCGAGCGCGAACTTCTGCACCGCGTCGGTCACCAGTTCGTCCAGGTTGAAGCGCTCGCGGTGCAGCACCTGGTGGTCCGATTGCAGCGCCGCCAGCTCAAACAACTGCTGCGACAGCCGGCGCACCTTGTTGCTTTGGGCCAGCGCGGCTTGCAGCAGGCGGGCGCTGCCGGGCTGGGTGATGGTGTCGGGCAGGGTGGTGCCGGGCAGGGTGGTGCCGGGCGCGGCGCTGCCAGGCGCGGTGCTGCCGGGCGGGCCGGCGGCCGCCTGGCCGGCCTGCGCCGCCAGCGCCTCCAGGTGGCCGTGCAGGGCGGTGAGTGGGGTGCGCAGGTCGTGCGCCACGCTGGCCATCATTTCGCGGTGGGCATTGGCGCTGCGCTGTTCGGTCTCGGCTTGCCGCTCGACGCGCCGCGTCATGTCGCCGTAGGCCTGGGCGATCACCGTCACTTCGTCGCCCGCCAGCGGTGGCCGGTCGGCGGCCGTCGCGGCAGCCGGATCGGCCGGATCGGCCCGCAGGTGGGGGTGGCGCAGGCTGAAATCGCGCATGCGCCCGGCCAACTGGTGCAGCGGCCGGGTGAGCCGGCCAAAGGCCAGGACGCCCAGCAGCAAGGTCAGCAGCAGGCCGGCGCCGGCCACGATGGCCGCGCCCTGCCACACCCGCCGCAGGCTGACCTGGCCCGCCACCTGCGCCCGCAGCGGGCCGTCCAGCACGATGTACAGATAGCCGGGCGGCGTGGTCTGGCCGGGCTGCGGCGCCAACATCGCGGCGCTGAAGATGCGCGCTCTGGCCCCGTCAGCGCCGCCCATCGGGTCGGTGCCGCGCAGCGGCAGCGCGCCGCCGGCCAAAAAATCACGCACCGGCTGCAAATCCACCTGGTGCTGGCGCACCATGCCGGGCTCGCCGATGTAGGCGTTGACATGGCCGTCGGCAGCCAGCACATACACCTGGATGCCCGGGTTCACGCCGGTCAGCATGCGCAGCAACGCGGCGCGGGCGGCCTGGTCCGCCGGGCTGGGGTCGGCGGCAGTGATCTGCGGCCACTGGCCCACGATGTGGCGGGCCAGGCCGTGTGACAAGCGTTGCAGGGATTCGGCCTCGTGCTCACTGGCCACCTGGCGTGCCAGCAGCGCCACCAGCGCCGCAAAAGCCAGCAGCAGCAGCGCCAGGGCGCCGGTCAGGCGGGTGGTGAACGACGGGCCCGCCCTCATGCGCCCACCCTCATGCGGCCAGCCCGTCGAACCGGTAGCCCACGCCCCAGACGGTGACGATGTGGCGCGGCTCACGCGGGTCGTGCTCAATCTTGTTGCGCAGCCGGTTGATGTGTGAGTTGACGGTGTGCTCATAGCCGTCAAAGCCGGCGCCCCAGACCCGGGCCAACAGCTCACCCCGGCTGAAGGCGGTGCCGGGATGGCGCAGCAAAAACTGCAGCAGATCGAACTCGCGCAGGGTCAGCGGCTGGGGTTGGGCGGGCGGATTTGTAGGCGGATGTGTGGGCGGATCTGCGGCTGGATTTCCGGCCGGATTTGCGGCCGGCGGGCCGTCGCGCAGCAGCTCGCGCCGCACGGTGTCCAGCGCCCACCTGCCAAAGCGCAGCACGGTGGCCGGCACCGGCGCGGCGCGCATTTGTTCGATGCGGCGCAGCAGCGCCCGCACCCGGGCCACCAGCTCCAGCATCGAGAACGGCTTGGCCAGATAGTCGTCAGCGCCCAGCTCCAGCCCCAGCACCCGGTGCGCCTCGGCCGAGCGGGCGCTGAGCATGATCACCGGCACATCCGGGTGGCGCGCCCGCAGGTGGCGGCACACCGCCCAGCCGTCGGCGCCGGGCAGCATCAAATCCAGCAGCACCAGATCCCAGCGTTGCAGGTCAATGGCGACCATCGCCCGCAGGCCATCGCTTTCACGGTGCAGCCGGTAGCCGGCTTGCGCCAGGTGCAGGCGCAGCGCGTCGGCAATGGCGTCGTCGTCTTCAACCAGCAGCAAGTGGGCGGTCATCGGGGTAGGGCGGGCGCCCGGCACGGGCGGAGCGGGCCGATTGGAACAGAGCCGCCCGTGCGCCTGTCGAGGCGTCAGTGCTGGCGCCGCCGCAGCAGCGCGCCCAGCGCCAGCAGGCCGGCGGCCATCAGCGCATAGCGCTCGGGCTCGGGCACGGCGGCGGCGGTGAACGAGATGCGGTAGATGTCGGTATTGGCCGTCAACTGGCTGTTGAAGGTGTAGCCGGCGGCGGTGGTCAGGCCGTTGAAGCCGTAGAACTCGGCAAAGTTGAAGGCCACCACCGAGTTCTGCGGCGTGCGCAGGCTGTTGTTGCCGACAAAGGCCGCCGCCGCCGGGTCGTATACCTCCGAGCCCGCGTCCCAGATTTCATTCGCCTTCAGCTTGATGGTGTTGATCTGCAACTGGCCGGCACCGTTGAACAGCTTGTATTTGGTGGGTGAATCGTTGCCGATGAAAAAATCATTGCTCGGGATCGCCATCGCGGCAAAGGTGAAATAGGGGTTGCGCACCGTGTCCACCAGAAAGCTGGCCGATTTGTGACCCCCCGGGAACAGCGGGCCGCCGATGGTGCCGCGGGTGGCCGTCGGGTCGGCGGCGGCAAAGTCGGCTTGCCAGACATCGCCCACGCCGCCTTCGGCCACCGAGATAATGCCCGCCGTGGCTACCGTGCCGATGTTGAAGGCATCAAAACTGCCGTTATTGAAGCCCAGGTGCAGCGGCGCAAACGACACGCTGTTGGCCGGTGCCAGGTTGTCGATGCTGACGGTGACATGCACCTGCGCCGCGCTGGCGGCGCTGCCCAGGCTGAGCAGCACCAGCGCGGCGGCGCTGGCGGCCAGGCGAGCGGGGAGGGGATGGGTGGTGGTCATGCGGGGGCTCCTGAAGCGGATCGGTTGATGCGGGCCCGACCTGTCGAGCGCGCAAAGCCGATGCTAGGAAGCAGGCGTCCCGAAGTCCTCACCAGAAGATCACCGGGCGGTGATCTTTCGGCCGGCGGGTCAGCGCCGCGCCGCCACCGGTGCGTTAGCGCCGCGCCGCCATCACATGCCGCGCCTGCACGTAGCCGAAGGCAAAGTCCACCGATTCGTCGATGCTGCGGCAAATCGCCAGCCGCTCTTTCTCGGTGGTGAAAAACGCCAGGTCGGCGCCGTGGCGGATGTAGTGCGGGCTCACGCGGTTCAGCGCCACGCAGGCCACGTCGGCCAGCAGATCGGCGTCGTGCGCCACGCCCGGGTAGCGCGGGGCCGACGCCAGCACCGCCTCGAAGACGGATTTTTCGTGGCTGTTGTGTACGGAGGTGGTGTCCATCGTGGCGCTCCTGCGGCGGGCCGGGTGTACGGCGTTTATCGGCCCGGCCACGATGCCACTTGAGCCGTTTTTCAGCCGTGCCGGGCTGCGCAGGGGGGCCGGGCCGGCGCGGCGCTGGCCGCCGGAAATTTTCAAGGCTACGATCCACGGTTGATTTGCCGCCAACCATCGTCACCCACCGAATGCCCACACTGACCGCCCCCGCCGCTGCCACCGCGCCGCCGTGGCGCCACGACGCCTCGGTCATCGGCCTGGTCGGCCTGGCGCATGCCGTCAGCCACTTCAGCCAGTTGCTGCTGGCGCCGCTGTTCCCGTGGCTGAAAGAGGCTTTTGGCGTCAGCTACACCGAGCTGGGCGCGCTGCTGACCATCTTTTTCGTCGTCTCCAGCGTGGTGCAGACCGCGTCCGGCTTTGTGGTGGACCGCGTTGGCCCCCGGCCGGTGCTGCTGGGCGGCTTGTCGCTGCTCGGCCTGGCCGCGCTGGGCTATGCCAGCAGCCAGAGCTACGCCATGCTGGCCGCCAGCGCGGTGCTGGCCGGCATCGGCAACGGCGTGTTCCACCCGGTGGACTACACCTTGCTCAACCGCAAGATTCACAAATCGCGGCTCGGCCATGCCTACAGCGCGCACGGCATCACCGGCACGCTGGGCTGGGCGCTGGCGCCCGCGCTGATGGTGCCGATGGCGCTGGCTTTTGGCTGGCGCGCGGCGATGCTCAGTGCGGCGGCGGTGGCTTTTGGCGTGCTGGCGGTGCTGTGCTGGCACAGGGGCCGGCTGGCGCTGGCGGTGGCCGATCCAGCCGCCGTGGCAGCGCCTGCGCTGGGCGCGGCCGGGGCTGCGGCCCGGGGTGAGGCCTCAGACCCCAGGCCGGTGCCCGCCGAAGGCTTGTTCGACTTCCTGCGCATCCCGGCGGTGTGGATGTGCTTTGGCTTTTTCTTTTTCTACGCGATCGCGCTCAGCGTGGTGCAGAGTTTTGCGCCCGAGGCGGCGCGCCAGTTGCACGCCGTGCCGGTGCACTGGGTGGCGGCGTGCTTGTCGATCTACATGGTGTGCAGCGCCAGCGGCATGGTGGTGGGCGGCTTTCTGGCGGCGCATGCGGCGCGCTGCGAGCGGGTGGTGGGCGTGGGCATGGGGCTGGCGGCGTGCGTGGCGCTGGCCGTGGCATGGCTGCCGGTGCCGGCGGGTGCCGTGCCCCTGCTGTTTGGCCTGATGGGTCTGTTCACCGGCAGCGCCGGGCCGTCGCGTGACTTGCTGGTCAAGCGGTCCACGCCTGAGAACGCCAGCGGCCGGGTATTTGGTGTGGTCTACGCCGGGCTGGACATCGGCCAGGCGCTGGCCCCGCTGGTGTTTGGCCGGCTGATGGATTTGCAGCAGTACCAAAGCGTGTGGATCGGCCTGGCGCTGGTGCAAGGGGTGCTGATCGCCAGCGCCTTCAATGTGCGGCGGGTGCGGCGCGAGTTGCTGCCGGTGCGCCTTGCGGCCTGACGCCCGCCGGGCATGCCGACCATCGACCGGCCGCATGCATTGCCCGACACCATGACCCCCAGACCCGCCGGCCACGCCCTGGTTGAAGCCCTGATCGCCCAGGGCGTGCACACGGTGTTCGGCGTGCCGGGTGAGAGTTATCTGGCGGTGCTGGACGGCTTCCACCAGCACCGCCAGCACATCCGCTTCATCGCCTGCCGGCAAGAGGGCGGTGCGGCCTTCATGGCCGACGCCCAGGGCAAGTTGAGTGGCCGGCCCGGCATCTGCTTCGTCACCCGCGGCCCGGGCGCCACCAATGCCAGCATCGGCGTGCACACCGCGTTTCAGGATTCAACGCCGCTGATCCTGTTCGTCGGCCAGGTGGCCAGTGAGCAGCGCGACCGCGAGGCGTTTCAAGAGCTGGACTACCGCCAGATGTTCGGCCCCGGCACGCTGGGCCTGGCCAAATGGGTGGGCGAGGTGCAGCAGGCCGACCGCCTGCCCGAGTACATCGGCCGGGCCTTTCACACCGCGCTGCAGGGCCGGCCTGGCCCGGTGGTGCTGGTGCTGCCCGAGGACATGCTGACCCAACTCACCAGCGCCCCGGTGCTGCCGCGCGCTGAGCCGGCCCAGGCCTGGCCGGCGCCCGGCGGGCTGCGCGCGCTGCGCGAAATGCTGCTGGCCGCCCGGCGCCCGCTGCTGATTGCCGGCGGCAGCGGCTGGTGCGCCCACGCCGCCCGAGCGCTGCAGCGCTTTGCCGAGAACTGGCAACTGCCGGTGGGCTGCGGCTTTCGCTTTCAAGACACCTTCGACAACCGCCACCCGCTGTATGCCGGCGATGTCGGCATCGGCATCAACCCCAAGCTGGCGCAGCGCGTCAAAGACGCCGATCTGGTCATCGCGCTGGGTGTGCGGCTGGGTGAGATGACCACCGGCGGCTACACCCTGCTGGCCGCGCCGCGGCCGGTGCAAAAGCTGGTGCACATCCATGCCGGCGCCGAGGAGCTGGGCCGGGTTTATGCCGCCGACCTGCTGCTGCAATCGTCGATGGCTTGTGCCGCCAAGGCGCTGGAGGCGCTGGCCGCACCGGCCGATGTGCCGTGGGCCGATTGGGCCCGCAGCGCGCATGCCGATTACGAGGCCAACCACATCGCCCCCGCTGTCGAGCCGCTGGACATGGCGGTGGTCATGAAAACCGTGCAACGGCTGGCCCCGGCCGACACCGTGTACAGCAACGGCGCCGGCAACTTCAGCGGTTGGCTGCACCGTTATGTGCGCTACTTTGGCCTGCAACACCACGGCCGCACGCAACTGGCGCCCACCTCGGGCGCAATGGGCTACGGCTTTCCGGCGGCGGTGGCGGCCGCGCTGCTGCACCCCGAGCGCACGGTGGTGAATGTGGCCGGCGATGGTGATTTTTTGATGACCGGGCAAGAGATGGCCACCGCAGCCGCGCACTGCCAGCCAAGCGCCGCGAACCCCGGCGCCGGCCGGCTGATTTGCCTGCTGGTGGACAACGCAACGTTCGGTACGATTCGCATGCACCAGGAGCGTGAATACCCGGGCCGGGTGAGCGGCAGTGACCTGCACAACCCTGACTTCGCCGCCCTGGCGCGGGCCTTCGGCTGGCGCGCCGCCACGGTGCTGCGCACGGCCGATTTCGAGGCCGTGTTTGCCCAGGCGCTGCAGGCCGGTGCGCCGATGTTGATCCACCTGAAACTGGACGCCGATGTCAGCACCAGCCGCAGCAGCTTGAGCGCCATCCGCGACGCTGCGCGGCAGGCCGGGCGTTGAATCTTGATCGCTCGGCGCAAGCGCGCCGGGTCAACGGTTCTCGGGATGCCCACCCGCAAGGGCCGGCGCTATGATTCTTGCTCAGGGTGCGACACGGGGCCGGCGGCCCGGTTGGCGCGGCCAGCCGCACCCGGTTCCACCCAAGATGGAGGTTGTGATGACGGATGCATCCGTGTTGTTGCAGGCGCTGCGGGGCGGGGCCTGTGTGTCGGGGTTGTTGCTGCTGCTGGGTGGCGTGCCGCTGGCCGCTCAGGCGGCCGATTCGGCAGAGTCGGTCGATCTGGGCCTGCAAGTGCCCGATACCAAGGCCATCAACGAAGGCTTGTTCCCCGAGGACGCCTGCAAAGAGCTGGAGCAGGCGGGCTTCAAGTGCATGGGTTTCAAGCCGGCAGTGCGCTTCTCACTGCCCGCCGCCAGCTTCAAGCTCGGCTCGGCCGATCTGCCCGATCTGCTGCGCCAGCAGCTCGACAAGTTTGCCGAGGTGCTGCGTGGCAAGCGTGGCAGCCCGCGCGTGGTGCGCATCGAGGGCCATGCCGACGCCACCGGCAGCGCCGACGTCAACCAGGCGCTGTCGCAAAAACGCGCTGAGGCGGTGAAAGAGTATTTGGTCAAGAGCGGCGCCGACCAGGCCATGCTGCAGGCCGTGGGCATGGGCGCCAAAGCCCCCAAGGTCAGCAGCGACCCGTTTGCCGCTGAAAACCGCCGGGTCGAGATCGGCCGCCAGCCGGGCACTTGAGCGTCGCGCTGCAGCCTGCGCGCGTACCGGGCCCACAGCCCGCCGCTATCATCCAGCGCGTTGCGCGGGTGACGGAACAGGTAGACGTAGCGGGCTTAAAACCCGCAGCCTTCGGGCGTACGGGTTCGATTCCCGTCCCGCGCACCAGGGGCCGGGTCGGCCAACTGCACAGCGGCCGGATCGGCCAACTGCACAGGGGCCGGATCGGCCAACTGCAGCGGCTCGGCCAGCGCATCGGCCTGCACCCAGCGCCGGGCGGCACGCGACAGATCGGCCAGCGGCCCGGTGGCCAGCAGACGGGGCAAGGCGGCAGCGCGGTGGTCCGGGCCAGCGCCAGGCGCTGCGGCCACCGGATGCGCCGCCGCCAGCAACCGCACCACCTGCCGCGCCACCGCGTCGGCCGTGTCCACCAGCCGCACCCTCGGCCCCAGCCGCGCCTGCAACGCCGTCGCCACCAGCGGGTAGTGGGTGCAGCCCAGCACCACGGTGTCAACCTCCGCCGCCAGCAGCTTGGCGACAATCTGGTCCAAATGCTGGTGCAGCGCAGCATCGTCGGCGCCGGCCCGCTCGATGGCCTCAGCCAGGCCGGGGCAGGGCAGGTGCAGCAGCACCGCGCTGCCGGCGTGTGCCGCCACCAGTTGCGCCAGGCGCGGGCTTGCCAGCGTGCCGGTGGTGGCCAGCACGGCCACCCGGCCGTTGCGGCTGGCGGCAGCGGCCGGTTTGATGCCGGGCTCAACGCCGACAAACAGCCGGTCGGGCCAGCGCTGGCGCAGCGCGGTGATGGCCTGGGTGGACGCGGTATTGCAAGCCACCAACACCAGATCAGCGCCGTCGGCCAATAAATGCGCCGTCAATTGCTGGCAGCGCGCCACCACCCAGCCGGCAGGCCGGTCGCCCCAGGGCGCGAAACGCGAATCGGCGATGTAGGTGCAACGCGCCTGCGGCCACTGGCGCCGCAGCGCCCGCAGCACCGACAGCCCGCCGATGCCGGAGTCAAAAATGCCGATGTGCGGCGCGCGCAGGGTAGGGGGTTCTTGCATCGGATTTGCAGTCTACCCAGCGCCGCTGGTGCCGGCCCGCCAGCCCGGCGCCAGCGCCTTGGCGATAAATAGAACGACCGTTCTATTTCTTGCCATGCTGGGCAGGGGCCCGACGCTTAGAATTCTTGCGCGAGTTGTACAAACTCAATCCAAACCCCGCAGGAGTCGTTCGACATGAAGGTATTGGTAGCCGTTAAACGTGTGGTGGACTACAACGTCAAGGTGCGTGTCAAGTCCGACGGCAGCGGGGTGGACATTGCCAACGTCAAGATGAGCATGAACCCGTTTGACGAGATCGCCATCGAAGAGGCGGTGCGGCTGCGTGAAAAAGGCGTGGCCACCGAGGTGATCGCGGTGTCTTGCGGCGTCACCCAGTGCCAGGAGACGCTGCGCACGGCGATGGCCATCGGCGCCGACCGGGCCATTCTGGTCGAATCGACCGAGGATTTGCAGCCGCTGGCGGTGGCCAAATTGCTCAAGGCATTGATCGACAAAGAGCAGCCCGGCCTGGTGATTTTGGGCAAGCAGGCGATTGACGACGACAACAACCAGACCGGCCAGATGCTGGCCGCACTGGCCGGCCTGCCGCAAGCCACCTTTGCCAACAAGGTGGAGGTGGTTGACGGCCAGGTGCAGGTGGTGCGTGAGGTGGACGGCGGGCTGGAGACGCTGCGCCTGAGCCTGCCGGCCATCATCACCACCGACCTTCGGCTGAATGAGCCGCGCTACGTCACGCTGCCCAACATCATGAAGGCCAAGAAGAAGACGCTGCAGGTCTTCAAGCCGGCTGATCTGGGCGTGGATGTGTTGTCACGCATCAAGGTGCTGAAGGTCAGCGAGCCGCCCAAGCGCGGTGCCGGCATCAAGGTGGCCGATGTGGCCACGCTGGTGGACAAACTCAAGAACGAAGCGAAGGTGATCTGAGATGGCTGCTTTGGTGATTGCTGAACACAACAACGCCGCTGTCAAAGGCGCCACGCTCAACACCGTGACGGCGGCCTTGCAAATTGGCCAGTTCGGCGACGGCGAGGTGCATGTTTTGGTGGCCGGCCACAACGCGGCGGCCGCCGCCGCCGCCGCCGCACAGATTGTCGGCGTGGCCAAAGTGCTGCATGCCGATGCCGACGGCCTGGCGCATGGCTTGGCCGAGAACATGGCGTCGCAGATCGTGGCGCTGGCGGCCCATTACAGCCACATCCTGTTCCCGGCCACGGCCGCTGGCAAAAACGTCGCGCCGCGTGTCGCCGCGCTGCTCGACGTGGGCCAGATCAGCGACGCCACCCGGGTCATCAGCGCTGACACCTTTGAGCGGCCGATTTACGCCGGCAACGCCATCGCCACGGTGCAAAGCAGCGACAGCGTCAAGGTGATCACCGTGCGCACCACCGGCTTTGATGCGGCGGCCGCCAGCGGTGGCAGCGCGGCGGTGCAGGTGCTGGCGCCGGTGGATGCCTCATCGGCCAGCCGGTTTGTGGGCAGCGAGATCGCCAAGCTCGACCGGCCCGAGTTGACGGCGGCCAAGATCATCGTCTCGGGCGGCCGGGCGATGGGCAGCAGCGAGAAGTTCAACGATGTGCTGACGCCGCTGGCCGACAAGTTGGGCGCCGCACTCGGCGCCAGCCGGGCGGCGGTGGACGCCGGTTACGCGCCGAACGACTGGCAAGTGGGCCAGACCGGCAAGATCGTCGCGCCCGCGCTGTACATCGCCTGCGGCATCAGCGGTGCCATCCAGCACCTGGCCGGCATGAAAGACAGCAAGGTGATCGTGGCCATCAACAAAGACGCTGAGGCGCCGATCTTCAGCGTGGCCGATTACGGACTCGAGGCCGACCTGTTTGTCGCCGTGCCCGAGCTGACCGCCGCGCTGTGACCGGCGGGGCCTGAGAGGCTGAGAGTTTTTCGATCATGCCCGCTCATCACACCAAAAGGCGCCCGCTCGTCGTTGCAAATGCTCGCCATAGCCGGGGCTATGGCTGTGCTTTGCGCCTAGATTGGACACCTTTTGGCGCGCTGCTCGGTCACGCTCGAATTCCTCTCAGCCTCTGACGCCTGCCGGATGTGCTTGTGACACCCGCCAAGGGCGCTGATGTTGGCGCCCTTGCGCTTTTCTGGAGACCCCAATGACCTACCGCGCCCCCGTCAAAGACATGCTGTTCGTGATGCAAGAGCTGGCCGGCATCGATGCCGTGGCCCGGCTGCCCGGCTTTGAGGACGCCGGGCTGGACACGGCGGCCGCCGTGCTGGACGAGTGCGCCAAGCTGAACCAGGACGTGCTGGCGCCACTGAACTGGGCCGGTGACCAGAACCCGTCGTCGTTCCAGGCCGGTGTGGTTACCGCCTCGCCCGGCTTCAAACAAGCCTTTCGCCAGTTTGCCGACGGCGGCTGGCAGGGCTTGCACCACCCGGTTGATTTTGGCGGCCAGGGCCTGCCCAAGCTAATCCATGCCGCCTGCATCGAGATGATCAACAGCGCCAACCTGAGCTTTGCGCTGTGTCCGCTGCTCACCGACGGCGCCATCGAAGCCCTGCTCACCGCCGGCAGTGATGCGCTTAAAGCCGCCTACCTGCCGAAGATGATTGCCGGCCAGTGGACCGGCACGATGAACCTGACCGAGCCGCAAGCCGGCTCGGATTTGTCAGCCGTGCGCAGCCGGGCCGAGCCCCAGCCCGACGGCAGCTACAAGCTGTTTGGCACCAAGATCTACATCACCTGGGGTGAGCACGACCTGACTGAAAACATCGTGCACCTGGTGCTGGCCCGGGTGGTGGGCGCGCCAGAGGGCGTCAAAGGCATCTCGCTGTTTGTCTGCCCGAAGTTTTTGGTCAACGCCGACGGCAGCCTGGGTGCGCGCAACGATGTGCAGTGCGTCAGCATCGAGCACAAGCTGGGCATCAAGGCCAGCCCGACGGCGGTGCTGCAGTACGGCGACCATGGCGGCGCGGTGGGTTTCTTGGTCGGCCAAGAGAACCGCGGGCTCGAATACATGTTCGTGATGATGAACGCCGCCCGCTACGCGGTGGGCGTGCAGGGCATCGCGGTGGCCGAGCGCGCCTACCAAAAAGCCGTCAACTACGCTCGCGACCGGGTGCAAAGCCGGCCGGTGGACGGCTCGATGAACACCGCCGCGCCCATCATCCACCACCCCGACGTGAAACGCATGCTGATGACGATGCGCGCCTACGTCGAGGGCTGCCGGGCGATGGCGCTGGTGGCCGCCGCCGCGCAGGACGCCGCCCATGCCCACCCCGATGCAGCAGTGCGCCAGCAGAACCAGGCGTTCTACGAGTTCATGGTGCCGCTGATCAAGGGCTATTGCACCGAGATGAGCCTGGAGGTCACCAGCCTGGGCGTGCAGGTGCACGGTGGCATGGGCTTTATCGAGGAGACCGGCGCCGCCCAGTACTACCGCGACGCCAAGATCCTGACGATTTACGAGGGCACCACCGCCATCCAGGCCAATGACCTGGTCGGCCGCAAAACCGCCCGCGACGGCGGTGCCACCGCCCGCGCGGTGGCCGCGCAGATCGCGCTGACCGAGGCCGCGCTGGCTGAGCGCCGCAGCGACGCGGCGCGCGCGATGCACAAACGTTTAGGCGCCGCCCGCTTGGCGTTTCTGGACGTGGTGGCTTTTGTGCTGGCGCACAACCGATCCGACCCGAATGCGGTGTTTGCCGGCAGCGTGCCCTACCTGATGCTGGCCGGCAACCTGGTCGCCGGCTGGCAGATGGCGCGTGCGCTGCTGGCCGCCGAAGACCGGCTGGCCGACGGCATCGAGCCCGATTTCATGCGCGCCAAGATCAACACCGCCCGTTTTTACGGTGACCACCTGCTGAGCAAAGCCGCCGGCCAGCGCGACAGCATCGTCGAGGGTGCAGCCGGCGTCACCGAAATGGCGCTGGACGCCTTTTGAATGCAGCGCGCAGCCCCCGCAAGCTCGTTTCCATCCTGAACATCCTCACCCGGAGTTGCCTGTGCCTCTGCCCGCCATCCTCGCCCACCTGCCGCTGCCCATCATCGGCGCACCGCTGTTCATCATCAGCACGCCCACGCTGGTGATTGCGCAATGCACCGCCGGTGTTGTCGGCGCTATGCCCGCGCTCAACGCCCGGCCGGCGGCGCAGTTGGACGACTGGCTGGCCGAGATCACCGAGGGCCTGGCGGCCTGGGACCGCGCTCATCCCGACCAAAAGGCCGCGCCATTTGCCATCAACCAGATCGTGCACAAAAGCAGTGATCGTCTCGACCACGACATGCAGATGTGCGCCAAATACAAGGTGCCGATCATCATCACCAGCCTGGGCGCGCGCACCGATGTGAATGACGCGGTGCATGGCTGGGGCGGCGTGGTGCTGCACGACATCATCAACAACAAATTTGCCCGCAAAGCCATCGACAAAGGGGCTGACGGCCTGATCGCGGTGGCCGCTGGCGCCGGTGGCCACGCCGGCACCAAAAGCCCATTTGCGCTGATCCAGGAGATCCGCCAGTGGTTTGACGGCCCGGTGGCGCTGTCGGGCAGCATCGCCAGCGGCGGTGCGGTGCTGGCCGCGCAGGCGATGGGCGCTGATTTTGGCTACATCGGCTCGGCCTTCATCGCCACCAAAGAGGCGCGCGCGGCGGACGGCTACAAACAGGCCATCGTCGATGCCAGCTCAGACGACATCGTCTACAGCAACCTGTTCACCGGCGTGCACGGCAACTACCTGGCGCCGTCGATCCGCAATGCCGGGCTCGACCCCGACAAGCTGCCCGAGAGCGATGCGAGCAAGATGAACTTTGGCGATGGTGAAAACGCAGCCAAAAAAGCCTGGAAAGACATCTGGGGCTGCGGCCAGGGCATTGGCGCGGTGGACAAAGTGGTGAGCACGGCTGAGTTTGTCGGCCGGCTGCGGCGGGAATACGGCGCAGCGCGGGCCCGGTTGGGCCTGGCCGAGGCCGGCGTGGCAATGGCCTGAGCCAGGGCATCTTGATGGCCGATGCCGATGCCGTTGCTGATGCCGGTGCCGTGGTGGCTGTGCCCGCCGCCCCCGCCTTTGCCCCCGTCGCCGCCAGCGCGCTGGCCGAGCAGATTGACGCTGCCGCAGGGGCCGTCGAAGCGCAGGTGATCGCCTGGCGCCGGGATTTCCATGCCAACCCTGAGCTGGGCAACCGCGAGTTCCGCACGGCGGCCATCGTCGCCGCCCACTTGCGGCGCCTCGGCTTCGATGCGGTGCGCACCGGCGTGGCCCACACCGGCGTGGTGGGCCTGCTGATCGGCGGCCTGCCCGGGCCCACGGTGGCGCTGCGCGCCGACATGGACGCGCTGCCGGTGGCCGAGGAGGTGGACCTGCCGTTTGCCTCCAAAGTGCGCGCCGACTGGAACGGTGAGGCCGTGGGCGTGATGCACGCCTGCGGCCACGATGCCCACACCGCTATTTTGATGGGCGTGGCCGAGGTGCTGGCCGGCCAGCGCGCCGGGCTGCGCGGCTCGGTCAAGTTCATCTTCCAGCCGGCCGAAGAGCTGCCGCCCGAGGGCGAAGACGGCGGCGCCCGGATGATGGTGGCCGAGGGCGTGTTGGACAATCCCCGGCCGGCGGCCATCTTCGGCCTGCATGTCACGTCGCGCCTGGCGCTGGGCGTGATCGGCTACAGGCCCGGCCCGACGATGGCCAGCGCCGACAACCTCAAAATCACCATCCACGGCCGCCAGACCCACGGCGCGATGCCGTGGTCGGGCATCGACCCCATCGTCACCGCCGCCCAGGTGGTGCTGGGCCTGCAAACGGTGGTCAGCCGGCAGATCGACCTGACACAAGAGCCGGCGGTCGTCACCATCGGTGTCATCAAAGGCGGCCTGCGCGAAAACATCATTCCCGACACGGTGGAGATGCGCGGCACGATCCGCAGCTTTGACGAGGCCATGCGCGACGACATCCATGAGCGCGTCACCACGCTGGCCGAGGCCATCAGCCGGGGATCGCGCGCCGGCTGCACGGTGTGCATACGCAAGAACTACCCCGTCACCGTCAACGACCCGGCGCTGACTGCGGCCATGCTGCCCACCCTGCGCCGGGTGGCTGGTGCTGCCCACCTGCACCTGGTGCCCAAGGTCATGGGATCGGAAGATTTCTCGTTTTTCCAGAAGGTGGTGCCCGGTCTTTTCTTCTTCATCGGCGTCACGCCGGCCGGCAACCACCCGACAGCGGCCGCGCCCAACCATTCGCCCCGGTTTTATATCGATGAGGGCTGTTTGCTGCCCGGCGTGCGGGCGCTGGCGCACCTGGCGTGCGACTTTCTTCAGGCGCAGTCAGCCGGCGCTTGAGTGGGCGTTTGGGTTGGTGTCTGGGTTAGCGTTTGGGGCGGCTGGCGCCACCTCAAGATCGCTGTCGCAGCCAGCGCCGGCCGCAATCCAGCGCCGCGCCAGCCGCCTGAGCGCCGGCCGCAACAGCGCGGGCAGGCGCGGCCACAGGGCTTGCGGCGTGGCCAGCACCGCGCAGTGGTAGCGCTGCTCGGCGCTGTGCCAGCGCAATGCGGCGCACGCGCCGTGGCGGCGGCCGCTCACCAGCATGCCCAGCGGGCAGGGCTGCCAGGTGCAACACACACCGCAGCCATTGCACGGCGCGCCGGGCGCCGGTTTGGCTGGCGCCAGCGCTTGCAGGTAAATCACCTTGTGGGCCATCTGCGGCACAGTTTGCGGGTAAATCAGCGGGTTTTGTCAGCAAAACAGCGGGTTGATGGCGGTCCAATCGCAGCCATGCTCCGCACAAACCCGGTGTTAAAGTGCGCAGCCTGAAAGCAGTCCAGTTCCTTTCGTGCCCCCTTGTTGGCCGGCTAACCCCCGGTGCCATTCCCAGGCAAGGCAGGTCGCTAATCCGCCAACCGGTCGAGCCGGGCTGCGGAAGGTTTCCAACCCATCGCAGCCCCGGAAACCGGGGCCAAAGGTGACAGCGAAATGATGCAGCAAACCAGGTCCAACTCCTACCTGTTCGGCGGCAACGCGCCATATGTCGAAGCGCTTTACGAGGCTTATCTCGACAACCCCGGCAGCGTGCCCGATACCTGGCGCACTTACTTCGACAATCTGCAAAACGTGCCCGCCACCGACGGCTCTGAGGCCCGTGATGTGGCCCATGCGCCGGTGGTGGAGTCATTTGCCCAGCGCGCCAAGGCGAATGCCTTTGCGTTGAAGGCGAGTTCAGCCGATCTCGCCGTGGCGCGCAAACAGGTGCATGTGCAGTCGCTGATTGCAGCGTACCGTTTTCTGGGCTCGCGCTGGGCCGATCTTGATCCGCTCAAGCGCGCCGAGCGGCCAAAGATTCCCGAGTTGGAGCCGGCGTTTTACGACCTGAGTGAGTCCGACCTGGACATCACCTTCAGCGCCGCCAACACGTATTTCGGTAAATCCGAAAACATGACGCTGCGCGAGATCATGCAGGCGCTGCGCGAAACCTATTGCGGCTCGATCGGTGCTGAAATCATGCACTGCACCGACCCGAGTGAGAAGCGCTGGTGGCAAGAGCGGCTGGAATCGATCCGCAGCAAGCCCAACTTCTCGATCGACGAGAAAAAGCATATTCTAGACCGGCTCACCGCCTCTGAAGGCCTTGAGCGCTACCTGCACACCAAGTACGTCGGGCAAAAGCGTTTCTCGCTCGAAGGCGGCGAGAGTTTTATCGCGTCAATGGACGAGGTGGTGCAGCGCGCGGGTGCCAACGGCGTGCAGGAAATGGTGATCGGCATGGCCCACCGGGGCCGGCTGAATGTGCTGGTCAATATCCTGGGAAAAATGCCAAAGGATTTGTTTGCCGAGTTTGACCACACCGCACCGGAGAATCTACCGTCGGGCGATGTCAAATACCACCAGGGGTTCTCCAGCGACATCACCACCCCCGGCGGGCCGCTGCACCTGAGCCTGGCTTTCAACCCGTCCCACCTCGAGATCGTCAACCCGGTGGTTGAGGGCTCGGTCAAGGCCCGCATGGACCGGCGCGGCGACAAAACGGGCGCGCAAGTGCTGCCGGTGCTGGTGCACGGCGATGCCGCGTTTGCCGGCCAGGGCGTGGTGATGGAGACGCTGGCGCTGGCGCAAACCCGGGGCTATTACACCGGCGGCACCTTGCATGTGGTGATCAACAACCAGATCGGTTTCACCACCAGCGACCCGCGTGATTCACGCTCCACGCTGTACTGCACCGATGTCGTCAAGATGATCGAGGCGCCGGTGCTGCATGTGAACGGCGACGACCCCGAGGCGGTGGTGCTGTGCACCCAGATCGCACTCGACTACCGGCAGAAGTTCAAGAAAGACGTGGTGGTGGACATCATCTGCTTCCGCAAACTGGGCCACAACGAGCAGGACACGCCGTCGCTCACCCAGCCGCTGATGTACAAGGTAATCGCCAAACACCCGGGTACGCGCAAGCTGTACGGCGACAAGCTGGTGGCCCAGGACGTGCTGCCGCTGGGCGGGCCTGAAGAAATGGTCAAGCAATTGCGTGCCGCGTTTGACGAAGGCCGGCACACGATGGACCCGGTGCTGACCAATTTCAAGAGCAAATACGCCGTCGATTGGGCGCCATTCCTGGGCAAGAAATGGACCGACGCGGCCGACACCGCGCTGCCGCTGGCCGAGGTCAAAAGGCTGGCCGAGCGCGTCACCAGCGTGCCCGCCAACTTCAAAGTACACCCGCTGGTCGAGAAAGTGCTGGCCGACCGGGCGGCGATGGGCAGGGGCGAGATCAATGTCGATTGGGGCATGGGTGAGACGCTGGCTTATGCCTCGCTGGTAGCCAGTGGGTATGCGGTTCGGTTGTCGGGTGAGGATTGCGGCCGGGGCACGTTTGTGCACCGCCACGCGGTGCTGCACGACCAGAACCGCGAGAAATGGGACACCGGCAGCTACACCCCGTTAGAGCATGTGGCCGACAGCCAGGCGCCTTTTGTGGTGATTGACTCGATACTGTCGGAAGAAGCGGTGCTGGGCTTTGAGTATGGTTATGCCAGTGCCGAGCCCAATACCCTGACGATCTGGGAAGGCCAGTTTGGTGATTTTGTCAACGGCGCCCAGGTGGTGATTGACCAGTTTATTGCGTCGGGTGAAGTGAAGTGGGGCCGGGCCAATGGCATTGTGCTGCTGCTGCCGCACGGTTATGAGGGCCAGGGGCCCGAGCACAGCTCGGCGCGGCTGGAGCGCTTCATGCAACTGGCGGCCGACAACAATATGCAGATTGTGCAGCCGACCTCAGCGGCGCAGATATTCCATGTGCTGCGCCGGCAAATGGTGCGGATGTTCCGCAAGCCGCTGGTGATCATGACGCCAAAATCACTGTTGCGCAACAAGGACGCCACGTCGCCACTGTCGGATTTCACCCGGGTCGATTTCAAGACGGTGATCGGTGAGCAAAATGGCGAGATTGCGCCTGACAAGGTCAAACGCATCATCGCCTGCTCGGGCAAGGTGTACTACGACCTGGTAAAAAAGCGCGACGAGAGAAAGTCGGTGGATGTGGCCATCATCCGGGTGGAGCAGTTGTACCCGTTTCCGCACAAGGCATTCTCGGCCGAGATCAAGAAGTACAGCAATGCCACCGAGGCGGTGTGGTGCCAGGACGAGCCGCAAAACCAGGGTGCCTGGTTTTTTGTGCAGCACTATATTCATGAGAACCTGGCCGACGGCCAGAAACTGGGTTATGCCGGGCGCGCCGCGTCGGCGTCACCGGCAGTGGGTTATGCCCATTTGCACCAAGAGCAGCAAAAAGCACTGCTCGACCAGGCTTTTGGCAAGCTCAAAGGCTTTGTGCTGACCAAATAGGGTTATGGCTGCGCGTGCCGCGCCGCAATAACTCAGCGCGTTCGAGCGGCACCTGCGGTGTCGTTCAACGCGCCGGCAGGCTGGCGCTGGGCTTCCTTTCTGTATCGAACCGAGAATTTAAATGGCTATTGTTGAAGTCAAAGTCCCGCAGTTGTCTGAATCCGTGGCCGAAGCCACCTTGCTGACGTGGAAGAAGAAACCCGGTGAATCCGTCGAGATCGATGAAATCATCATCGAGGTCGAAACCGACAAAGTGGTGCTCGAAGTGCCGGCGCCGGCCGGGGGCATCCTGGCGCAGATACTGTGTGAGGACGGCGCCACCGTGGCGGCCGAGCAGGTGATTGCCCGCATCGATACCGAGGGCCTGGCCGAGATCAGCCCGCTGGTGGTCAAGGCGGTAGTTTCAGACGCGGCCGCTGCGGCCACTGATCCGGTACCGGATGCCGGCGCCGGCAAAGCGCCTGTGGCCATGCCCGCTGCCGCCAAATTGATTGCCGACCACGCGCTGGCCGCTGGCTCGGTGGCGGGCACCGGCAAAGATGGGCGCATCACCAAAGGCGATGTGCTGGCCAGCGTGGCGGCTGGCGCGTCCTGCGCCACAGCCACACCCGTACCCGCACCCGCCCCCGTCGCAGCCCCCGCCCCGGCGCCCAAAGCCGCCGCACCGGCACCCGCCACCGCCAGGCCGCTGCCGGCGGTGGCCGCGCCGCCGGGCGTCAACCTGGGTGAGCGGCCTGAGCAGCGGGTGCCGATGTCGCGCCTGCGCGCCCGCATCGCCGAGCGGCTGGTGATGTCGCAATCCACCAACGCCATCCTCACCACCTTCAATGAGGTCAACATGGCCCCGGTGATGGAGATGCGCAAGAAGTTTCAAGAAAAGTTCGAAAAAGAGCATGGCGTCAAACTCGGCTTCATGAGCTTCTTTGTCAAGGCGGCGGTGGCGGCACTGAAGAAGTACCCGATCATCAATGCCAGCGTGGACAGCAACGACATCGTCTACCACGGCTATTTCGACATCGGCATAGCGGTCGGCAGCCCGCGCGGCCTGGTGGTGCCGGTGCTGCGCAATGTCGATCAGATGAGCTTTGCCGACATCGAGAAAAAAATCGCCGAATTTGGCCAGAAGGCCAAGGACGGCAAGCTGGGCATTGACGATTTGACCGGCGGCACTTTCTCGATCAGCAACGGCGGCACCTTTGGCTCGATGCTGTCCACGCCCATCATCAACCCGCCGCAATCGGCCATCCTGGGCGTGCATGCCACCAAAGACCGGGCGGTGGTTGAAAACGGCCAGATCGTGGTACGGCCGATCAACTACCTGGCGATGAGCTACGACCACCGCATCATCGACGGCCGCGAGGCGGTGCTGGGCCTGGTGACGATGAAAGAGGCGCTGGAAGACCCGGCGCGCCTGCTTTTTGACATCTGAGGATTGACCGCGCAACGTTGCGGGCTGCACCCACCACCCCAACCCCCGGAGCACACCACCATGTCGCTGGCTGACGAACTGCACAAATTAGACGAATTGCGCGCCCGTGGCGTGCTGTCGGACGATGAGTTTCAGCGCGCCAAGCAGCGCCTGCTGGACGGCCCGCTGCCGCCAACGCACAGCAATGTGCCGGCGGTGGCCGCACTCAACGCCTTCCGCCGCTCGTCCAGCGACAGATGGATTGGCGGTGTCTGTGGCGGCCTGGCCAAACTCACCGGCATCGAGAGCTGGGCCTGGCGGCTGATCCTGACCGTGCTGCTGCTGCTGGGCGGCACCGGCGCGCTGCTCTACATCCTGCTGTGGATCTTTGTGCCCGCTGAATGAGCGGCGCTGCGCTGATCCCTCATTATTTTTGAAAGCACCATGTCCAAGCCATTCGACATCATCGTCATCGGCGCCGGCCCCGGCGGCTACATCGCGGCCATCCGCGCCGCCCAACTGGGCTTCAATGTCGCCTGCATCGACGAGTGGCAAAACGAGGCCGGCGGCCCGGCGCCCGGCGGCACCTGCACCAACGTGGGCTGCATCCCGAGCAAGGCGCTGCTGCAGTCGAGTGAAAACTTTGACCAGGCCGGCCACCACTTTGCCGACCACGGCATCGGCCTGTCTGACTTGAAAATCGACGTCGCCAAAATGATCGGCCGCAAGAATGCGGTGGTCAAACAGAACAACGACGGCATCCTCTACCTGCTGAAGAAGAACAAGATCACGTTCTTCCACGGCCGGGCGGCGTTTGTCAAAGCCGACCGCGAGGTCTACCAGATCAGCGTCACCGGCAAGCACAACGACAGCCTGACCGGCAAACACGTCATCGTGGCCACCGGGTCGAACCCGCGCCAGTTGCCGGGTGCGGCGTTCGACGAAGACCGCATCCTGTCCAACGACGGCGCGCTTCGCCTGGCGGCGGTGCCCAAGACGCTGGGCGTTGTGGGCTCGGGCGTGATCGGGCTGGAGATGGGCTCGGTCTGGCGCCGGCTGGGCGCCGAGGTGACGATCCTCGAAGCGCTGCCCGGCTTTCTGGGCGCGGCCGACGAGGGTCTGGCCAAAGAGGCGCTGAAAGCCTTCACCAAACAGGGTTTGAAGTTCCAGTTTGGCGTCAAGATCAGCGCGGTCACAGCGGGCGCGCAGGGCGTGGCCGTGGCCTACAGCAATGCCAGGGGCGAGGCGGTGACGCTGGCGGTTGAGCGGTTGATCGTGTCCATCGGTCGGGTGGCCAACACCACCGGCCTGAACCCCGATGCGGTGGGTTTGAAGCTCGATGAGCGCGGCGCGATCGTGGTGGACGGCGATTGCAAGACCAATCTGCCGAATGTCTGGGCGGTGGGCGACGTGGTGCGTGGCCCGATGCTGGCGCACAAGGCCGAGGAAGAAGGCGTGGCGGTGGCCGAGCGCATTGCCGGCCAGCACGGCCATGTTGACTTCAACACCGTGCCGTGGGTGATCTACACCTCGCCCGAGATTGCCTGGGTCGGCCGCACCGAGCAGCAGTTGAAGGCCGACGGCGTGGCGTACAAAGCGGGGCAGTTTCCGTTTCTGGCGAATGGCCGAGCCCGCGCGTTGGGCGACACCACCGGCTTCGTCAAGTTTCTGGCCGACGCCAAGACCGACGAGATACTGGGCGTGCACATCGTCGGCCCGCAGGCCAGTGAGTTGATTGCCGAGGCGGTGGTGGCGATGGCCTTCAAGGCGTCGAGCGAGGACATCGCCCGCATCTGCCATGCCCACCCCAGCTTGAGTGAAGCCACCAAAGAAGCCGCGCTGGCGGTGGACAAGCGCACGCTGAACTTCTAAACAGCCCCTGGCCGTGGGTGTTCGTGCGTTTTACCAGGCCACGCTGGCCGAGCGCGGCTACCAGGCTGATCCGGCGCAACTGGTGGCGGTGGCCGCGCTGGAGCGCTGCGAAAACGAATGGGCGGCTTACAAGGCCCGGCGTGGCAATGCAGTGACCAAGCTGCTGGTGCGGCCACCAATCCCGCGCGGGGTTTACATGCACGGCGGCGTGGGGCGCGGCAAAAGTTTTTTGATGGATTGTTTTTTTCAGTCGGTGCCGCTGACCCGCAAGACCCGGCTGCACTTTCATGAGTTCATGCGTGAGGTGCACCGTGAGCTGCAAGCGCTGAAGGGCACGGCAGACCCGCTGGACGAGCTGGGGCGGCGCATCGCGCGGCGCTTCCGGTTGATCTGCTTCGACGAGTTTCACGTCGCCGATGTCACCGACGCGATGATCCTGCACCGGCTGCTGGCTGCGCTGTTTGCCAACCGGGTGTCCATCGTCACCACCAGCAACTTTCATCCCGACGGGCTGTACCCCAACGGCCTGCACCGCGACCGCGTCCTGCCGGCCATCGAGATGCTGAAGGACAAGCTCGAAGTCATCAACGTTGATCACGGCACCGACTACCGCCAGCGCACGCTGGCGCAGGCCGCGCTGTACCACTGCCCGTTGGGCGCCGACGCCGACGCCGCGCTGGCGTCGATCTTCGATGGCCTGGCCGAGGCCCGCGACGAAGACCCGCTGCTGCACATCGAACACCGCGAGCTGCGCGCGCTGCGCCGGGCTGGCGGGGTGGTGTGGTTTGACTTCCGCACCTTGTGCGGCGGGCCGCGGTCGCAGAATGACTATCTGGAGATCGCCCAGCAATTCCACACGCTGCTGCTGGCGGGTGTGCCGCAGATGGCGCCGCGCCAGGGCAGCGAGGCCCGGCGCTTCACCTTGCTGGTGGATGTGCTGTATGACCGGCGCGTCAAGCTGATCATTTCAGCCGCCGTGCCGGCCGAGCAGTTGTACCCCGAGGGGCCGCTGGCGCATGAGTTTGTGCGCACCGTGTCCCGGCTGGCCGAGATGCGCTCGGCCGAGTACCTGGCGCTGGGCCGGCGCGAGGTGGACACGGGCATCACCTGAGCGGCCGGGGGCCCGGGCGGCTGCGGCTGCCGGGGGGCGATGCAGACGACGGGCGCCTGCGCCCACGCCGGCCGCCGATGCAGTGGGCCCGCCCGCCGCCGCCGCCTGCCGCTCAGCCGATGGACTCCACCCGCAAGATCGCCAGCGAGACGTTGTCGCCCTGCGCATGGGCGCGCTGCCGGGCGCGCGCCACCAACAACTCACTGGCCTCGCGCGGCGGCAGGCTGTTCACGATCAGGCCCAACTCACGCGGGGTGAAGTAATGCCACAAGCCGTCGCTGCACACCAGCAGGGTGTCGCCTGGTTGCAGCGCGTCGATGTGGCGCAGCGTGGTGGGCGGGTCGGCCAGTGTGCCCAGGCAGCCCGTCAGCAGATTGCCTTGCGGGTGGGCATTCGCCTCGTCGTCCTTGATCTTGCCCTCTTCGACCAGCCGCTGCACATACGAGTGATCGATGGTGCGGCTTTGCATCTCGGTACCGCGGAAGTGGTAGACCCGTGAATCGCCGGCGTGCGCAATGACGCAGGCCAGCCTCGGGCCGAGCAGAACCGCCGCCATCGTGCTGTGCGGCTCTTCCTCGGCGGTGATGGCGGTGAGCTTGATCATCAGGTGCGCCTCGGTGGCCAACTGGCGCAGCGTGTCGCCGGCGTCGTCTTTGGCCGGCACGTAACGGTCAAACAACTGGCGGGCGGTGAGCAGCACCTGGTCGGCCGCCTTGCGGCCACCGCTTTTGCCGCCCATGCCGTCGGCCAGCACCGCCAGCAGGCAATCCTTGACGCGCGCATGCCGCAAGACCTCGACCTGGTCTTGCTGGTAAGGCCGGTCGCCCTTGTGCAGCGCGGTGGCGGCCAGCAGCCGGTAAGCCAGGAGAAGCGTTGCACTCATGGCGGCGGACTATAAACTGGCAGGTTGCCACCCGGCCCCGGTTACTGGCCCCCTGAATGGGCGCCCAAGGACTGCATGAATCTCGAACCCGACCACGGCCTCTACCAGCACTCGCCGCAGCGCCGGTTGATCGAGTTGCGCATGGAGCATGCCGATCTGGACAGCCTGATCGACGGCGCCGCCCGGCAGCCCACGGTGGACGAGCTGGCGCTGCGGCGGTTCAAGAAGCGCCGCCTGCATTTGCGTGACCAGATCGCCCGCATCGAGGTCGAGCTCGACCCGCCGGAACCGGCGTGACCACCGGCCACGGCGGCGCAACCGTCGCCAGCGACCTGGCCCGCAAAACCCGAGACGCGCTGGGCCCCGGCGGCGCGCTGGCCCAGGCTGACCCGGGCTTTGTCGAGCGTGAGGCGCAATTGCAACTGGCCGACGCGATGGCACGGGCGATTGAAGACCGCGCCACCCTGGTGGCCGAGGCCGGCACCGGTGTGGGCAAGACATTCGCCTACCTGGTGCCGCTGCTGCTGTCGGGCCGGCGGGCGCTGGTCAGCACCGCGACAAAAAGTTTGCAGGATCAATTGTTTCTGCGTGACCTGCCACGCCTGCGTGATGCACTCGGCCTGCCGGTGCGCATCGCCTTGCTCAAAGGCCGCAGCAGCTACCTCTGCCTGCACCGCTTGCAGCAGGCGCGTGAGACCGGCTCGCTGCCGGACCGTTTTGCGGTGCGCGCGCTGGCCCGGGTCGAGACCTGGGCCGTGGCCACCCAGACCGGTGACCTGGCCGAGATCGACGGCCTGGATGACCGCTCACCTGTGATCCCGCTGGTCACGTCCACCCGCGACAACTGTCTGGGCAGTGAGTGCCCGCAGTTCCGCGATTGCCATGTCGTCAAAGCTCGGCGTGAGGCGATGGCGGCCGATCTGGTGGTCGTCAACCACCACCTGTTTTTTGCCGACTTGTCGCTGCGCGACAGCGGCGTGGCCGAGTTGCTGCCCACGGTGGACGCGGCCGTGTTTGACGAGGCGCATCAACTGGTGGAAACCGGTTTGCAGTTTCTCGGCACCACGCTGTCCACCAACCAGGTGATCGATTTTGGCCGCGACTTGCTGGCCGCCGGCCTGGGCCATGCCCGGGGCCTGGCCGAATGGCAAAGCCTGGCCGGCGCGCTGGACCGCGCCGCGCGCGAATTGCGCCTGGCCTGCGCCGGCCCGCTGCGCGAGTTAAAAGGCATCATCAAACTGCGCTGGGATGAGCGCGCCGGCGAGCCCGATTTTCTCGACGCGCTCAGCCGCCTGGCCGGCGCCGCCGATGCCGCGCGCGACGCCGCGCTGCGGGTCGAGGCCAGCGCGCCCGACTTCACCCGGCTGGCAGAGCGCGCCCGCAACATCGCCCAGTTGGCCCACGGCTTTGAGGCCGAGGCGGCCACCGACCGGGTGCGCTGGATCGATGTGGGTCTGCGCGACGCCCGGCTGGTCGAGTCGCCGTTGCATATCCGCGACCTCTTCACCGAGCAGCGCGCACTGGCCGCCCGGGCCTGGATCTTCACCTCGGCCACGCTGGGCAGCGACGACGATCTGACTTGGTTCAGTGAATCGGCCGCGCTGGAGGACGCCCGCAAGCTGCGCGTCGGCAGCCCGTTTGACTACGCCGCCCATGCCCGCACCTGGGTGCCGCCGCGCTTTCCCAAGCCCAATGAGCCCGGCCACCCGGCGGCGGTGGGCGCGTTGGCGGCCCGGCTGGCCGGCCGGCTGGGCGGGCGCACCTTTGTGCTGACCACCACCTTGCGGGTGCTGCCGCTGATCGCCCAGGCGCTGACCGAGGCCGCCGCTGCCGCCGGCCAGCCCTTGACCGTGCTGGTGCAGGGCACGCATCCCAAACGCACGCTGTTGCAGCGCTTTCTGGACACGCCGCACAGCGTGCTGGTCGGCTCGCAGAGCTTCTGGGAGGGCATCGACGTGCCGGGCGATGCGCTGCAATGTGTGATCATCGACAAGCTGCCTTTCCCGCCGCCGCACGACCCGCTGGTGCAGGCGCGCAGCAAAGAGCTGGCGTCGCGCGGACGCGACCCGTTCAACGACTACTACCTGTCAGAGGCGGCAATCTCGCTGAAGCAAGGCGCCGGCCGGCTGATCCGCAGCGAGACCGATCGGGGCCTGCTGGTGATCACCGACCCGCGGCTGCGCCAGATGCCGTATGGCCGCAAGCTGCGGGCTGCGTTGCCGTCGATGGGCACGCTGGACACTGAGGCTGACGCGCTGGCCTGGCTGGACGAGATCGTCGCCAGCCGCCACACGGATTAGCCACTCACCAGAACTGCCACCATGCCTTGTCGGGCTGAAGCACCCCGTCCTTGACATGCCGGCTGGCCGGGAAGTTCTTCATCAGCACCCGCTCGGCATCGTCTTTCAAGGTTTGCAGGCCCAGCCGGTCGTAGCTGGCGGCCATGATGTACAGCGCCTCCTCGGTGGCCGGCGCGCGCTGGTAATCGCGCACAGCCAGTTGCGCCCGGTTGGCAGCGGCCAGGTAGGCCGCGCGGCGGAAGTAATACCGCGCCACAAACACCTCGTACTCGGCCAGCGAATTGACGATGTAATCCATCCGGGCCCGGCCATCGGCTGAATATTTGGAATCAGGGTATTGCTCGATCAACTGGCCGAAAGCCTGGAACGCATCGCGCGACGCCTGCTGGTCACGCTCGGCCAGGTTCTGCCGCGAGAAGCCGCTCAAGAACCCCATGTTGTCGTTGAAGTTGATCAGACCCTTCAAATACAGCGCGTAGTCCATGCCCGGGCTGGACGGGTGCAATTTGATGAAGCGGTCCAGCGTGGCGATGGCCAGCACCCGCTCATTGGTGCGCCACTGGGCGTAGGCCAGGTCCAGCGTGGCCTGCTGCGCCAGCAGGGTACCGGCAGCGCGGCCCTCCACCTTCTCCAGCGCCTTGATCGCCGGCTCGTAACTGCCCGCCAGCAGGTCTTCTTTGGCCTGTGCATACAATTTCTCCGGCGAGTTGCGCAATTCGTCTTCGCGCGACGTGGTGCCGCAGCCGGCCAGCGTGGCGGCCAACACCAGCAGCGCCAAGCCGGTGCCGCGAAACACGCTGCCGCGACCCGCGCTGCCGGCGTTGATTTCGGCGTTGGCCCGTGAGGCCGCCAGCGCCTTGTGGCGCAATCCATTGAACAAACTCATTGCTGTCGGCAACCGCGTTGCGGCCGGCGTCCTTCCAGGCATTTATGCGAACCCAGCAATTCTAATGGTCCCCTTTTCAGCCACTTTGCCGCCCGACCAACCCGACCAACCCGACCAGGCCGAAGAGGGCGACGCGCCCGATCCGGCTGAGGCCGAGGCTGAAATCCGCGAGGCCACGGTGCAGCGCTTGCAGCATGGCCAGCGGCTGGACAAGGTGCTGGTGACGCTGGCGCCCGAGTTCTCACGCAGTTGGCTGCAACAGTTGATGGCGCGCGGCCATGTTCAGTTGGACGGCCAGGTACAGGCCACCGCCTCGCGCAAATTGAAGGTCGGCCAGCAAATCCGGCTGGCGCTGGTGGCCACCGCCGAAAGCCAGGCCTTCCACTCTGAGCCGATGGCGCTCGACATCGTGTTCGAAGACGCCCACCTGCTGGTCGTCAACAAGCCGGCCGGGCTGGTGGTGCATCCGGCGGCCGGCCACTGGTCGGGCACTCTGTTGAATGGGCTGCTGGCGCACCACCCGGCGGCGGCCACGCTGCCGCGCGCCGGCATCGTGCACCGGCTCGACAAAGACACCACCGGCCTGATGGTGGTGGCCAAGACCTTGACGGCGATGACTGCGCTGGTGCGCCGCATCGCCGCCCACGACGTGCGCCGCATCTACCTGGCGCTGGTGCACGGCCCGGTGGTCTGGTCATTTGCCGCCATCGAGGCGCCCATCGGCCGCGACCCGGGTTCGCGCTTGCGCATGGCGGTGGTGGCGTCGGGCAAACCGGCGCGCACCGATGTCGAGCGGCTGGCCACGCACGGCGGCTTCAGCGCGCTGCGCTGCAAGCTGCACACCGGCCGCACCCACCAGATCCGGGTGCACCTGGCGTCGCGCGGCCATGCGCTGGTGGGCGACGGGCTGTACGGCGGCAAGCCCGCGCTGGGCATGTTGCGCCAGGCCCTGCATGCCAGCGAGCTGGCGTTTGAGCATCCGGCTGACGGCAGGGCGATGGTGTTTGGCGCGCCGCTGCCGGCCGATCTGGCGGCGGCCTGGGCCCAGGTGGTGGTGGGCTGACGGCGCGCAGCGGGCCTGGCCAGTCCAGGCAGGGCTACAATGCGCGCGGAAATAGGCAGGTCTGGCATGATTCGGCGGGGCGGACAATATCGCTCGTCAGTCGCCAGGGCCCGCAAGCCCGCAAGCCCGCAAGCCCAGACGGGGCTGCAAAATATCCCGAGCGTGCAGAAGGTCGCAGCCGGGACCAGCCGATCAAAGCCGGCGCGGCCCGCAGTGCCGCCGGCCCCGGTCACACCACACCGCCCCGGCCTGCCGCACATCGGCAGCCGGCGCTGCACCCGAGTCATCCCGCGCCATGCGATGCACCAGTGCCGTTGCCCAGCAACAGCCCGCCGTGAACAGGGGTTCATGAACACACAAGAGGCCAAGCGCGTGCTCGAAACCGCGCTGATCTGCGCCCAACAGCCCTTGCCGCTGCGCGAGATGCGCAGCCTGTTTGACGAGCAACTGGGCCCCGACACACTGCGCACGCTGCTCGATGAACTGGTGCATGACTGGGCGCCCCGGGGCGTTGAGCTGGTGGCGGTGTCCACCGGCTGGCGCTTTCAAAGCCGGCCCGAAATGCGCGAGTTTCTGGACCGGCTGCACCCTGAAAAGCCGCCGCGCTACTCTCGCGCCACGATGGAAACCCTGGCCATCATCGCCTACCGCCAGCCGGTGACGCGCGGCGACATTGAGGACATCCGGGGCGTCACCGTCAGCGGCCCGATCGTCAAGCAGCTTGAAGAGCGCGGCTGGATCGAAGCCATCGGCTACCGCGAGGCGCCCGGCCGGCCGGCGCTGTACGCCACCTCGCGGCAGTTTCTGGACGACCTGGGCCTGGCCAGCCTGGACCAGCTGCCCGTGCTCGATGTCCCGCCCAGCGCAGCGGTGTTCGATGCCGGCTCGGCCGGCCAGCATTCGCTGCTTGAGGATGTGACTGTGAATTCAACCGCCACCGCAACCGCGACTGCCTCCATGACGGCGACTGCCGTCGCAACCGCTTTCCCCGATCCGGCCAGCCCCTCGATGGTGGCGGCTGGCAACCCCTCTCCGGCCAGCGTGCCGGGGTCCGATGATTCCCCTCCCGCCGCACCCGCATGAACTCGCCAGACCACGACCAGCCCCTTTCCGCTTTGCCGGGCGATGCCTCGCCGGCCGATGGGGCAGCGCCCAAGCCGCGCCGCAAACGCAGCCCCCGGGCGGCAGATTTACCCGTCGATGTGGCGGCCGCTGCGGCGGTTAGCGCGTCGGTGACCGCCGCCGCGCTGGACCCGGCGCTGGCGCCGTCGGCTGACGAGGTGTTCAAGCCCAAGCGCCCGCGCCGCAAGGTGGGCGAGGCGGCTGAACCGGCCGCCGGGGCCGCCGATCTGCCGGTGCATGCACCGCCAGCGGCAGTGGCCCAGGCCGCCGCTGACGCGGATGGCGCTGCCATGACCGCGCCAACGGTGCCTGCCGAAGCCGCCAGGCCAGCCAAGCCGCGCCGCCGCGCCGCAGCGGCTGTTGCGGCCGATCTTGCGGCTGATCCAGCGGCCGCTGTCGCGGTTGATGCGGCGGCGGCTAGCGCTGCCAACACCGGCGCCGGGGCCGGCATGCCAGCGGCCGGGCCGGCAACGCCGTTGGCTGCGGCGGCGCCAAGTGCTGCGTTGACGGTGGCTGTGCCGCCGGTGGCCGTCGCCACCATCGCTGACAAGGCCACCGCCCCCTGCACCGTCGAGCCTGGCGACGCTGCGCCATCCGCGCAGCCCGCTGAATCGGCCGAGCCCGGTGAGGCCGACGGCCCGCGCCGCCGCAACCGCCGCCGGGGCCGCCGCAGTGGTGCTGACCGGGCTTTGCGCGACGACGGCACGCCGGCCGACCCGGCGCAGCCAGCCACCACCGCCACCGGCGCCCGGGACGACGACGGCGACGATGATGGCGACGACCCGGCGGACGGCCCGGCCGACGGTCGCGCCAGCACGGCGCCCGCCGACGCCCCACGCGCCGCGCCGCTGGACGCCGCCGACACCTTCGCCGCCGTGCTGTCGGGCGACTACGACGCCGAGCCGGCCGTTGACGCCAGCGCCGCACCCGCCGAGCCCGAGCGCCGGGTGCTGGCCGCCGAGCCCGACGCGCCCAAGCTGCACAAGGTGCTGGCGCAAGCCGGCATCGGCTCACGCCGCGACATGGAAGAGCTGATCGCCGAGGGCCAGGTGATGGTCAACGGCCAGCCGGCGCACACCGGCCAGCGCATCTCGTTTGGCGACCGCATCAGCGTGGCCGGCAAGATGATCAAGGTGCGCATCGCGCCGCCGCCGCCGCGCATCATTGCCTACCACAAGCCGGTGGGCGAAATCGTCACCAACGACGATCCGCAAAACCGGCCCACGGTGTATCGCCGGCTGCCGCGGTTGTTTCAGGGCAAATGGCAATCGGTGGGGCGGCTGGACATCAACACCGAGGGCCTGCTGCTCTTCACCAACTCGGGTGAGCTGGCCAACCAGTTGATGCACCCGCGTTTTGGGGTGGAGCGGGAGTACGCGGTGCGGGTGCTTGGCACGCTGGAGGCCGAGGCCCGCAACCGGCTGATCGCCGGGGTTGAGATCGACGGCCAACGCGCCGGCTTCAAATCGATTGAGGATGGCGGCGGCGAAGGCGTCAACCGCTGGTACCGGGTGGTCATCACCGAAGGCCGCAACCGCGAGGTGCGCAAGCTGTTCGACAAAGTCGGCCTGGGCGTGAGCCGGCTGATCCGCATCCGCTACGGCTGCGTGGTGCTGCCGCGTGGCTTGCGGCGCGGCCTGTTCGTCGATTTGAACCAGGCCGAGGTGCAAGAGGTGCGGCGCCTGGCCGGCACCGGGCGTGAGCAGCCGGGCGCGGGCGCTGTCAAACAGCCGCCCGCACCGCGTGAACAGGCCCACGGCCAGCCAGCCGGCGGCGTGGCGCGTGACGGCCCCGGCCCGGGCCGCAACAACAACAACCGGCGCAACGGTCCGGCGCCGCAGCGCGCCGAGCGCGACCGGCCGGACCGGCCCGCACGGCCTGAACGGCCTGAGCGTGCCGACCGGCCAGACCGCCAGCCCGACCGTGCTGTTGACCGTCCGGGTGAGCGCCACGCTGAGCGTCCCGCTGAGCGCCCGCCATCCCGCAACGCCGAGCGGCGTGAGCGGCCGCCCCGGCTGGACGGCGACGGTGAGCATGAGAACTTTGCCGCCATCCCCAACCCGCTGATGCAGACCTTCGACAAGCGGGCGATCCGCGAAGCCCGCGCCCCCCGGCGCGAGATTGCCGAGGACGGCCCGATTCCGAACCCGCTGGAGCAAACCTACGACAAGCGCTTTGTCCAAAAACCCCAGGGTTTTGGCGGCGCTGGCGGTGGCGGCCGCAAAGGCGGCGGCGCGGGTGGCCCCGGCGGTGGCCAGCCCGACCCGATGAAAACATCGCTCGGCTACATCGGCGCGGATGCGTTTGTGCGCAAGTTCCAGGGCAATGGTGGTGGCGGCGGTGGCGGCGGTGGCGGTGGCCGCCGGGGCGGTGGTGGCGGCGGCTTTGGCGGCGGTGGCGGTGGCGGTGGCGGTGGCGGTGGCAACAACCGCCGTGGCGGTCGCTGACACCCGGCTGGCACCCGGCTGGCGGCACTCTCTGAACGACACCGGCCCACGCTAGAATCCTGGGTTGCATTTTTCCAGCCTTTGCCCTCCAGGAGAACACATGAGTACCGACATCAAAATCGAACGCACGCTCTCGATCATCAAGCCCGATGCGGTTGCCAAAAACGTCATCGGCCAGATCTACGCCCGTTTCGAGGGCGCCGGCCTGAAGGTGATTGCCGCCCGCATGGCCCACCTGTCGCGTGGCGAGGCCGAGGCTTTTTATGCGGTGCACAAGGCGCGGCCGTTTTTCCATGACCTGGTCAGCTTCATGATCTCCGGCCCGGTGATGATCCAAGCGCTGGAAGGCGAGGGCGCAATCCTGAAAAACCGCGACCTGATGGGCGCTACCGACCCGAAGAAGGCTGAAAAAGGCACGATCCGCGCCGACTTTGCCGATTCCATCGACGCCAACGCGGTGCACGGCTCAGACGCCGCTGAAACCGCCGCCGCCGAAGTGGCGTTTTTCTTCCCCGGCATGAACGTCTACAGCCGCTGAAAACCGCGCTGCTTGCGTACCGGTGGTGGGCGGCATCCAGCAGGCCATTGCAGCCGTGAAACCCGTCAACCTGCTCGACTTTGATCTCGACGCGCTCACCGTCTGGTGCGCCGCGCTGGGCGAGAAGCGTTTCCGGGCGGTGCAGTTGTTCCGCTGGATTCATCAGAAAGGCGAAAGCGATTTTGGCCAGATGTCCGATCTGGCCCAGTCGCTGCGCCAGAAGCTGGCCGGCGCGGCGCGGGTGCAGCCGCTGGCGCTGCTGAGTGAGCAGGCATCAGCCGACGGCACCATCAAGTGGCTGTTTGACGTGGGCGGCGGTGACGCGGTGGAGGCGGTGTTTATCCCCGAGACCGACCGCGGCACGCTGTGCCTCTCGTCGCAAGCCGGTTGTGCGGTGGGTTGCCGGTTCTGTTCCACCGGCCACCAGGGGTTTTCACGTAATTTGAGCACCGGCGAAATCGTCGCCCAGCTCTGGTTTGCCGAGCACCACCTGCGCCAGCGGCTGGGCCGGCCCGCTGACCGCATCATCAGCAATGTGGTGATGATGGGCATGGGCGAGCCGCTGCAAAACTACCACGCGCTGCTGCCGGCACTGCGGGTGATGCTGGCCGACCACGGCTACGGCTTGTCGCGGCGCCGCGTCACGGTGTCGACCTCGGGTGTGGTGCCGATGATCGAGCGGCTGCGCGATGACTGCCCGGTGGCGCTGGCGGTCTCACTGCATGCGCCCACGGATGGTCTGCGCGATCAACTGGTGCCGCTGAACCGCAAATACCCGCTGGCCGAGTTGCTGGCGGCCTGCCGCAGTTACCTGGCCGCCGCGCCGCGTGACTTCATCACCTTCGAGTACTGCATGCTGGACGGCGTGAATGACAGCGCCGAGCAAGCGCGTGAGCTGATCGCCCTTGTTTCGGGGCAGGGCACAGCACCGCGTGTGCCTTGCAAGATCAACCTGATCCCGTTCAACCCCTTCCCGGCCTCGGGCCTGCTGCGCTCATCGCGCGAGCGGGTATTGGCCTTCGCCAAAGTGCTGCAGGACGCCGGCATCGTCACAACAGTGCGCAAGACCCGGGGTGATGACATTGCCGCCGCCTGCGGCCAGTTGGCCGGTGAGGTGCAAGACCGCACCGATGCGCAGCGCCGGCTGACCCGCCCGGTGATCCGGATCGAGGCCGTGCCGTCGGGCGCCGCATGAGCCAGCGCCTGCCACGGCTTGGTGCCGCTGTGCTGGCTGGCCTGCTGGCCACCTTGATCGGTTGCGCCACGCCCGGCGCCTTGCCGGCCGACCAGCCCCGGGCCATCACCACCGCATCCGACCGCAGCGACGCCGACCGCCGCGCGCTGGTGCGGCTGGAGTTGGCCACCGCCTACTTCGGCCGCGGCCAGCTCGAAACCGCTCTGGACGAGGTCAAGCTGGCGCTGGTGGCCAACCCCAACCTGGCCGACGGCTACAACCTGCGGGCGCTGGTTTATGCCGCGATGGGCGAAGACCGGCTGGCCGAGGACAGCTTTGCCCGGGCGCTGCAAATCAACCCGCAAGACGGCGCCACGCTGCACAACCAGGCCTGGTTTTTGTGCCAGCGCGACCGGTTTGACGCCGCGCAGGTGCAATTTGCCGCCGCGCTGGCGCTGCCGCAGTACCGCGACGCGGCGCGCAGCCACCTCGCCCGGGGCCTGTGCTACGGCCGCAACCGCCAGTGGCCGCTGGCCGAAGCTGCGCTGATGCGCGCCTACGAGCTGGACCCGGCCAACCCCAACGCCGGGCTGAACCTGGCCGAGGTGCTGGTGCAGCGGCAGGATTTTGAGCGGGCGCGCTTCTACATCGGCCGGGTCAATGACGCGCCGGGCGCGGCCAACGCCCAGACGCTGTGGCTGGCGGTGCGCATCGAGCACAAACTGGGCCGCGATACCACCGCCCGGCAGATGGGCGACCAACTGCGCCAGCGTTTCCCGCAATCTCCGGAGGCTGCGCTGTTCGAGCGGGGCCGATTTGATGACTGACACTGCTGCCAAACCCGTCCCACCGGCGCCGTCTGCTGGCGCCGCCGCCGCCAACCCGGCGCTGGCCGCCGCAGACGGCGCCGGCGCCGGCGCCGGCGCGATGCTGCGCGCCGCGCGTCAAAAGCAGGGCCTGCACATTGCCGCGCTGGCCACCGCCATCAAGGTGACGCCGGCCCGGCTGGAGTCGCTGGAGGCCGGCCGCTACCACGAGTTGCTGGACATCACCTTTGCCCGGGCGCTGGCGCAAACCGTGTGCCGGGTGCTGAAGATCGACCCGGTGCCGGTGCTGGCGCAGATGCCGGGTGCGCCGCCCGACGCGCTGGGCCCGGTGGACGGTGGCCTGAAAACCCCGTTCCGCGAGCGGCCTGGCCGCGGCACGCCGGCTGATTGGGTGCCGTGGCGCCACCCGGTGCTGTGGCTGGTGGCCTTGTTGCTGCTGGCGGCTGCGGCGTTTGTGCTGGTGCCGTCCACGGTGGTGCGGGATGTGGGCTTGCCGGGCCTGGGTGGCGCTGAGCCGGCCGCCGCGCCGGTGATGCCGCCTGCGGCGGCAGCGTCAGATGCGGTGGGGGACGCTGCCGGGCCAGCAGCGGCTGAGGTCGCGTCGGTTGCCGGCCAGGCGCCTGGCGGCGTTTTGGCGGCAACGTCCGCCGTCGCGTTGGCACCGCTGGCGGGCCAACCGAGGGCTGGCGCCACGCCGTCGCAAGCCGTGCAGCCCTCCGCAGCCCCTTCTAAGCCCGCACCGGCCAGCGGCGATGTCATGGCACTGCGCGCCATCCGCGCCACCTGGGTGCAGGCGGTGGACGGCAACGGCCAGACGCTGATGGCCCGCGTAGTACCCGCCGGTGAAACCGTGCAATTGACCGCCACGCCGCCGCTGCGCTTGAGAATCGGCAATGCAGGGGGTGCCGAACTCACTTTTCGCGGCCAGCCGGTTGATTTGCGCGCCGCCGCCCGTGACAACATCGCCAACATCACACTGCCCTGAGCCGCTGGCCGGGGCAACGCCACCACCATGACCACCCACACCACCGACGACCTGCTGCTGATCACCCCCGCGCTGCCAGCGGCGCGCCAGACGCGCCAGGCCCGGGTGGTCTGGGGCGGTCGGGTGGTCACCGTGGGTGGCGACGCGCCGGTGCGGGTGCAGTCCATGACCAACACCGACACGGTGGACGCCATCGGCACGGCCATCCAGGTCAAAGAACTGGCGCTGGCCGGGTCGGAGCTGGTGCGCATCACCGTCAACACGCCCGAGGCAGCGCTGGCCGTGCCGCACATCCGCGAGCAGCTTGACCGCATGGGCATCGATGTGCCGCTGATCGGTGACTTTCATTACAACGGCCACACCCTGCTGACCGACTACCCGGCCTGCGCCGCCGCGCTGTCAAAATACCGCATCAACCCGGGCAATGTGGGCAAGGGCCAGAAGCGCGACCGGCAATTTGCCCAGATGATCGAAGCCGCTTGCCGCCACGACAAGCCGGTGCGCATCGGCGTCAACTGGGGCAGCCTGGACCAAGAGTTGCTGGCTTCGATGATGGACGACAACGCCCGGCGCAGCGCGCCGTGGGACGCCAAGCAGGTGATGGTGCAGGCGCTGCTGCAATCGGCGCTGCAATCGGCCGGCTGGGCGCAAGAGCTCGGCTTGAGCGCCAACCAGATCATCATCAGTTGCAAGGTCAGCGGGGTGCAAGATCTGATCACCGTCTACCAGGCATTGGCCGCGCGCTGCGACTACCCCCTGCACCTGGGCCTGACCGAAGCCGGCATGGGCACCAAGGGCACGGTGGCCTCGGCCGTGGCGCTGGGCCAGTTGCTGCAACAAGGCATTGGCGACACCATCCGCGTCAGCCTCACACCCCAGCCCGGTGAGGCCCGCACCCAAGAGGTGGTGGTGGCGCTGGAGATCCTGCAGGCGCTGGGCCTGCGCCATTTCAACCCCAGCGTGACGGCCTGCCCGGGCTGTGGCCGCACCACCAGCACCACCTTTCAAGAACTCACCCAGCAGATCGACGACCACCTGCGGGCCATGATGCCGGTGTGGAAGTCCAAATACCCGGGCGTCGAAAACCTCAAGGTGGCGGTGATGGGCTGCATCGTCAACGGCCCGGGCGAGAGCAAGCACGCCGACATCGGCATCAGCCTGCCCGGCACCGGTGAGGCACCGGCCGCGCCGGTGTTCATCGACGGCCAGAAGGCCATGACCTTGCGCGGCGACAACATCGCGCAAGACTTTCACCGCGTCGTCGAGAGCTATATCGAGCGGCGGTTCGGCGCGGTCACCGCCGCGCATTGACGGTCGTTGATCGACGGCCACCCGCCGCTCCTGCACGCTCGCCGCCCACTGCCTCAGCGGGCCATCCCCTCCTGATCTTTGAGCGGTCCGCCCTGCGGGCCGGATCCCGACATGGCCGACCCCCTGCAAGCCGTCAAAGGCATGAACGACATCCTGCCGCCCGAGTCCGCCCGCTGGGAGTGGCTGGAGCACAAGGTGCGCACGCTGATGCGGCGCTACGGCTACCAGAACATCCGCACGCCCATCGTCGAGCCGACGCCGCTGTTTGTGCGCGGCCTGGGTGAGGTGACCGACATCGTCGAGCGCGAGATGTACTCGTTCGAGGATTCGATGAACGGTGACCAGCTCACGCTGCGGCCCGAGAACACCGCCGGCGTGGTGCGCGCGGCCATCCAGCACTCGATGTTGTACGACGGCGGTAAACGGCTTTACTACATCGGGCCGATGTTCCGCCACGAGCGGCCGCAGCGCGGCCGTTACCGCCAGTTCCACCAGGTGGGGGTGGAGGCGCTGGGCTTTGGCGGGCCGGAGGCCGATGCCGAGGTGATCCTGATGGCGCGCGCGCTGTGGCGCGACCTGGGGCTGGCGGACGTTCGACTGGAACTCAACAGCCTGGGCGTGGCGGCCGAGCGCGCCGCCCACCGCGCCGCGCTGATCGGCTACTTCGAGGCCCATGCCGATCAGTTGGACGCCGACGCCCGGCGCCGGCTGCACAGCAACCCGCTGCGCATCCTGGACAGCAAAAACCCGGCGATGCAGGCGCTGGTGGACGGCGCGCCCAAGCTGCTGGATTTTCTGGGCGAGGTCTCGCTCGGCCACTTCGCGGCTGTCAAGTCCGCGCTCGATGCGGTGGGCCAGCCCTACACCGTCAACCCACGGCTGGTGCGCGGCATGGACTACTACACCCACACCGTGTTCGAGTGGATCACGCCGCTGCTGGGCGCCCAGGGCACGATTTGCGGCGGCGGCCGCTACGACGGCCTGGTGGCGATGATGGGCGGCAAGCCGGCGCCCGGCGTCGGCTGGGGCCTGGGGCTGGAGCGGGTGCTTGATTTGCTGCTGCAAAGCGGCATCGAGCCGCCCGCCACACCGCCTGACGCCTACGCCGTGCTGCCCGACGCCGCCGCGCTGGCCAGCACCATCGCCACGCTGGAGGCGCTGCGCGCGGCCGGTGTGGCGGTGCTGATGCATGCGGGTGGCAGCGCCGGGCTGGGCGGCATCAAAGCGCAGTTCAAGAAGGCCGACGCCAGCGGGGCACGGTATGCGCTGGTCTTTGGCGGCGACGAGCTGGCGCAAGGCATGGTGGCGGTCAAGCCGCTGCGCGATGCGGCGGCCGCCCAGGTGCTGCGCCCGCTGGCCGCGGTGGCCGACTGGGCGCATGAATTGCGCAACGCATAATCCCGCACTCGGTTTTTTGATCCCCAGCAACAGGCGTTTCATGGCGAATTCACTCGATCTGCAAGAGCAGGAACAACTCGACGACCTCAAGGCGTTTTGGAAGAGCTACGGCAACCTGATCACCTGGGTTTTGACCGCCTGCCTGCTTGCTTTTGCCGGCTGGAACGCCTGGGGCTGGTACCAGCGCGACCAGGCCACCCGGGCCAGCGCGATGTTTGATGAGCTGGACAAAGCCGCCACCGCAGGCGATGCCGACCGCGCCGGCCGGGTTTTTGGCGATTTGAAAGCGCGCTTCGGCGGCACCGCCTTTGCCCAGCAGGGTGGCTTGCTGGCCGCCCGGGTGCAATTTGACAAAGGCCAGGCCGACGCCGCCCGCGCCAGCCTGGGCTGGGTGGCTGAGAACGCGCAAGAGGATGAATACCGCAGCATCGCCCGGCTGCGCCTGGCCGGCTTGCTGCTGGAGGCCAAGCAGTACGACGCGGCCTTGAAAGCGCTGGACGCCGTGGCCGGCAAGGACGGCGCCAAAGAATTTGCCGCGCTGGCGGCCGACCGGCGCGGCGATGTGCTGCTGGCCCAGGGCAAGAAAGACGAGGCCCGCGCCGCCTACCAAATTGCCTTCAAGACGATGAGCGACAAGCTGGATTACCGGCGCCTGGTGGAAGCCAAACTCACCGCGCTGGGCGCGTCGCCGCAGGCGGTGGCCACGGCAGCCGCCCCGCCTGCATCGGCGTCGGGGGCTGCCAAGTGATACGCCGCGCGTCGGCGGGCGCTGTGTTGGCCATCGTGGCGCTGCTGACTGCCGGGCTGGCTGGCTGCGCCGCTGACAAACCCAAGCCGACCGCGCTGGAGGCGATCAGCCCACAGATCGCCGGCCGCCAGGTGTGGTCGGCGCGCATCGACTCGGTGCAATTCCCGCTGGCGGTGGCGGTGCAGGGCGGCGCCTTCATCGTCGCCGGCAGCGACGGCACGGTGCTGTCGCTGGACGCGCAAAGCGGCCGTGAGCTGTGGCGCGGCCAGGCCGGCGACAAGCTCTCAGCCGGCGTCGGCAGTGATGGCCGGTTTGCCGCCGTCGTCAGCCGCGACAACCAGTTGGTGGTGCTGGACAAGGGCGTCAAGCTGTGGGCCACCCGGCTGGCGTCGCGCACCAGCACCGCGCCGCTGGTGGCCGGTGAGCGGGTGTTTGTGGTCGGCGTGGACCGCATCGTCCATGCCTTCGATGCACTGGACGGCCGCCGGCTCTGGGCCTTTCAACGCCCCGGTGAGGCCCTCACGCTCGCCCAGCCGGGCGTGCTGGCGGCCTACAAGAACACGCTGATCGCCGGCCTGGGCGCCGTGCTGGTGGGCATCGACCCCACCGCCGGCAGCGTGCGCTGGGAGGTGGCCATCACCTCACCACGCGGCACCAACGAGGTGGAACGGCTGAATGACCTGGTCGGCCCGCTGCTGCGGGTGGGCGACAACCTGTGCGCCCGCGCCTTTCAAACGGCGGTGGGCTGTGTGGCGGTGGCCGGCACCGACCGCGCCACACTGCGCTGGAGCCGCAATGCCGGCGGCCAGCAAGCTGTGGGCGGCGATGCCGATTTTGTCTTTGGCGGCGATGCCACCGACCGCCTGACCGCCTGGCGCGCCGCTGGCGGCGAGCTGGCCTGGACAAATGAGCGGCTGCTGTACCGAGGTTTAAGCGCGCCGCTGTCGGCCGGCAAGACGGTGATGCTGGGCGACGTGGACGGCCAGGTTCACTTCCTGGCGCGCGAAGATGGCAAAACCCTGCTGCGCCTGCCCACCGACGGCTCACCGGTGGTGGCCCAGCCGGTGCTGGCCGGCACCACCGTGCTGGTGGTCACCCGCAACGGCGGGCTGTTTGCATTCCGCCCTGAATAAGCTCGGGGGCGCAAGGCCTCGCTGTTGCTTCCGATTTTGTACCGATCCATTGCTTGATTTGACGCACAAGGCCCACGACCATGAAACCGGTGATCGCCCTGGTAGGGCGGCCCAACGTGGGCAAGTCCACCCTGTTCAACCGCCTGACCAAAACCCGCGACGCCATCGTCGCTGACTTTGCCGGCCTGACCCGCGACCGCCACTACGGTGAGGCCAGGCAGGGCGGCTTCGAGTTCATCGTCATCGACACCGGCGGCTTCGAGCCCGAAAAGCCCACCGGCGTGGTGGCGATGATGGCGCGCCAGACCAAGGCGGCAGTGGCCGAGGCCGACGCGGTGATCTTTGTGGTGGACGCGCGCAGCGGCGTGTCGGGTCAAGACCACGACATCGCGCGCTTTTTGCGCAGCGCCAACAAGCGCGTGCTGCTGTGCGTCAACAAGGCAGAAGGCTTGAGTGAATCGCCCCGGCTGGCCGAGTTTCATGAGCTGGGCATGGGTGAGCCGCACCCGGTCTCGGCATCCCACGGCCAGGGCATCCGCAGCCTGATCGAGGCCGCGCTGGTCGATTTTGTCGAGCCCGATGAGCAGGCGGCGCTGGCGGCTGACGAATCGCAAGAAGGCAAGCCGATCCGGCTGGCCGTGGCCGGCCGGCCGAATGTCGGCAAAAGCACGCTGATCAACACCTGGCTGGGTGAAGAGCGGCTGGTCGCCTTTGACCAACCCGGCACCACGCGCGACGCCATCAGCGTGCCGTTTGAGCGCGCCGGCCAGCAGTTTGAATTGATCGACACCGCCGGCCTGCGCCGCAAAGGCAAAGTGTTTGAGGCGATCGAGAAGTTCTCGGTCGTCAAGACCTTGCAGGCGATCTCGGACGCCAACGTGGTGCTGCTGCTGATCGACGCCACCCAGGGCGTGAGCGACCAGGACGCGCACATCGCCGGCTATGTGCTGGAGGCCGGCCGGGCGGTGGTGATCGCCATCAACAAATGGGACGCGGTGGACAGCTACCAGCGCGAGATGCTGCAGCGCTCGGTCGAGCAGCGCCTGCCGTTCTTGAAGTTTGCCGACGTGCTGCACATCTCGGCCATCAAGCGCCAGGGCCTGGCCCCGGTGTGGAAGGCGATTGCCGAGGCCCACGCATCGGCAATCCGCAAAATGCCCACGCCCATCCTCACCCGGCTGCTGCAAGAGGCCGTGCAGCACCAGGCGCCCAAGCGCAGCGGCGCCTTCCGTCCCAAGCTGCGCTATGCCCACCAGGGCGGCATGAACCCGCCCATCGTCATCATCCACGGCAACGGCCTGGAGCATGTCACCGAAGCCTACAAACGCTTTCTTGAAGGGCGGGTGCGAGAGCACTTCAAGCTGGTGGGCACGCCGCTGCGCATTCAGTTCAAATCGTCACGGAACCCTTTTGGTGACGAGAAACTCTGATCGAGTCTCGTGTTTTGGGCGCCCTGACCCGGGCATCTAAGCACTTTCCCTGATGTGATAAGGTCATCGCATTACAACTTTTCAACACGGAGTCATATCGTGAGCAACAAAGGGCAACTCCTCCAAGACCCCTTCCTGAACCTGCTGCGCAAAGAGCATGTTCCGGTCTCGATCTACCTGGTCAACGGCATCAAGCTGCAAGGCCACATCGAGTCGTTTGACCAGTACGTGGTGCTGCTTCGCAACACCGTGACGCAGATGGTTTACAAGCACGCCATCTCTACCGTGGTGCCCGGCCGGCCGGTGAACTTCCACGCTGCTGAGCCGGTCGATCCGGCTTGACCCGGCTGCCCGGCCCAGCCGCCGCCCATCCCGCCGCCTTGAAGCCCGACCCGCGGGACGACCTGACGCTGACCCGCGCCGGGCCCGCCAAAGTGATTTTGGTGGGCGTGGATTTTGGGCGCGGCCAATCCTTCGACCCCACGCTGGATGAGCTGGCCCTGCTGGCCGAGAGCGCCGGTGATGTGCCGGTAGAGCGGCTGGTGGCGCGCCGCAAATCGCCTGACCCGGCGCTGTTTGTCGGCAGCGGCAAGGCCGATGAGATCAAGACCCTGGTGCAGATGCACGGCGCCGAGTGCGTGATCTTCGACCAGGCTTTGTCGCCGGCCCAGCAGCGCAATCTGGAGCGCCATCTGGGCGTGGCGGTGGCCGACCGCACCGCGCTGATCCTGGAGATATTCGCCCAGCGCGCGCAAAGCCACGAGGGCAAGCTGCAAGTCGAGCTGGCCCGGCTGCAATACCTGTCCAGCCGCCTGGTGCGGCGCTGGAGCCACCTGGAGCGCCAGACCGGCGGCGCCGGCCAGCGCGGTGGCCCGGGTGAGGCGCAGATCGAGCTGGACAAACGCATGATCGGCGAGCGCGTCAAATCGCTCAAGGCCCGGCTTGACAAGGTCAAACGCCAGCGCGGCACCCAGCGCGACAAGCGGCGCAATAGCGGCACGTTTCGCGTCTCGCTGGTGGGCTACACCAACGCCGGCAAAAGCACCTTGTTCAATGCACTGGTCAAGGCCCGTGTATTTGCCGCTGATCAGCTTTTTGCCACGCTCGACACCACCACCCGGTCGCTGTACCTGGAAGCGCTGGGCGGCACGGTCTCGCTGTCCGACACGGTGGGCTTTATCCGCGATCTGCCGCACAAGCTGGTCGAGGCCTTTGAGGCCACCTTGCAAGAGGCCACGGATGCCGATTTGCTGCTGCATGTGATCGATGCCGCCAGCCCCGTGCAGCAAGCCCAGCGCGACGAGGTGGAGCGGGTCTTGCACGAGATTGGCGCGGCCGGTGTGCCGCAAATCCTGGTCTTCAACAAGCTCGACCAGATGGACCCGGCGCCGCGGGAGTGGCTGGATTGGGTCGAGGGCCACGACGGCGCCGCCGTGCAGCGGGTGTTTGTCAGCGCGCTGCGCGGCACCGGGCTGGACGCGCTGCGCAGCCTGATCGCCCAGGCTGCTGCCGGCCAGGGCTTGAATCCACCGGGCCAGTCCCCAACTGGCGGGCTGGCAGACCTGCCGCCGGGGGCGGACGCCCAGACCGAGACCGAGACCGAGACCGAGGCTGATGCCGATGACGCTGCCCAGGCCACGGTATGGCCACTTGACGACCCGTTACCATCGTCGATGACATGAATAAACACGCTCAATCTTCCACCGATCTCGTCTCCCAGCCCCTCGGCTTGCGTCTGTCGGCCCTGGCCGCTGCCGCCCGGCACCTGGCAGTTGGCGCGCTGCGCGGCAAGTCGTTCGGCAACGTGCTGATGGCCGGCCGCAACGATGGCCCGCCCGATCTGGACGAGCTGTGGCGTGATTTCAACAAGAAGCTCAGCGGCCTGTTCAACGGCAAGGGCGGTGGCAACAACCCGCAGTCGCCGCGCGAGCCCGGCGGTGGTGGCGGCCCGTCATTCCAGCCCGACATGAAAAGCGCCGGCATCGGCATCGGCCTGATCGCGTTTGTGGTGCTGGTGGTGTGGGCCGGCAGCGGGTTTTTTATTGTGCAAGAGGGCCAGCAATCGATCATCACCACCTTCGGCCGCTACAGCAGCACGGTGGACGCTGGCTTCCAGTGGCGCCTGCCATACCCTTTCCAGGGCCATGAGACGGTGAGCGTGACGCAGTTGCGCTCGGCCGAGATCGGCCGCAGCGCGGTGGCCCAGAGCACCGGCCTGCGTGATTCATCGATGTTGACGCAAGACGAAAACATCATCGATATCCGCTTCACCGTGCAATACCGGCTGAAGGACGCGAAGAGCTTTTTGTTCGAGAACCGCGACCCCGACAAGGCGGTGGAACAGGCCAGTGAATCGGCCGTGCGCGAGATCGTCGGCAAGAGCAAGGTTGATTCGGTGCTGTACGAGGCGCGCGACTCCATTGCCGCCGATCTGGTCAAGTCGATCCAGGGCCAGTTGGACCGGCTCAAGGCGGGCATTCTGATCGTCAACGTCAATGTGCAAAACGTCCAGGTGCCCGAGCAGGTGCAGGCGGCCTTCAATGATGCGGTCAAGGCCGGTGCCGACCGCGACCGCTTCAAGAACGAAGGCCAGGCTTACGCCAGCGACGTGATCCCCAAGGCGCGCGGTACGGCGGCCCGGCTGCGTGAAGAATCCGACGGCTACAGCCAGCGTGTGGTGGCCCAGGCCGACGGCGATGCCCAGCGCTTTCGATCGGTCTTGACGGAGTACCAGAAGGCGCCGGCCGTTACCCGCGACCGCATGTACATCGACACCATGCAGCAGGTGTATTCCAGCGTCAGCAAGGTGATGGTGGACAGCCGCAGCGGCAGCAACCTGCTGTATTTGCCGCTCGACAAGCTGATGCAGCAGGGCACGGCCACCGGCACAGCCCAGGCCGTGCCGCAGGCGCCGCCGTCGGCCGCCTTGCCCACCGATGCCGGCGCCGCCGGTGCGGCCGGCGCTGATGCCCGGTCGCGTGACGGTGGCCGCAGCCGCGACCGCGATGGCCGCTGAGCCCGTGCCCGCCAATCAAAAGAGCCTGAAGAACATGAACCGTATCGGATTGATCGTGGCCGGCGCGCTGTTGGCGCTGATGCTGCTGGCCTCCACGCTGTTTGTCGTGGACCAGCGCCAACTGGCCGTGGTGTACGCGCTGGGTGAGATCAAGGAAGTGATCTCCGAGCCGGGCCTGAAGTTCAAACTGCCGCCGCCGTTTCAAAATGTCGTGTTTCTCGACAAGCGGGTGCAGACACTGGACAGCCCCGAGACCCGGCCGATCTTCACCGCCGAGAAAAAGAGCCTGGTGATCGACTGGCTGGTGAAATGGCGCATTGCCGAGCCGCGCCAGTTCATCCGCAACAACGGCACTGACATCCGCAATGTGGAGAGCCGGCTCAGTCCGGTGGTGCAGGCCGCCTTCAATGAAGAGATCACCCGCCGCACGGTGCGGGGCGTGCTGGCCGCCGAGCGCGACAAGGTGATGCAGGACGTGCTGAACCGGCTGAAAGACGATTCCAAGGCCTTCGGCATCGAGATCGTTGATGTGCGTATCAAGCGGGTTGATTTCGTCGCCGACATCACCGATTCGGTCTACCGCCGGATGGAGTCCGAGCGCAAACAGGTGGCCAATGAGTTGCGCTCACAGGGCGCAGCCGAGGGCGAAAAAATCCGCGCCGATGCCGACAAGCAGCGCGAGGTGATCATTGCCGAGGCTTACCGCGATGCGCAAAAACTCAAAGGCGAGGGCGATGCCAAAGCCTCGGCGCTGTATGCCGATGCCTTTGGCCGCGATGCCCAGTTTGCGCAGTTCTACCGCAGCCTGGAAGCCTACCGCGCCAGCTTCCGCAGCAAGAGCGATGTGATGGTGGTCGATCCGTCGAGCGATTTTTTCAAAGCGATGCGCGGTGCCGGCAACCCGGCCCCGGCGGCCGCCCCGGCCGCCAAGCGCTGACCATTGGCGCACGGCAGTGGCTGATTGGGTGCTGGGCGCGCTGGCGCTGATGTTGGTGTTCGAGGGTTTGTTGCCGTTTTTGAGCCCGACTTTGTGGCGCCAGATGTTTGAGAAGGCCACCCGCATGAGCGATGGCCAGATTCGCTTCATCGGCCTGTCCAGCATGCTGGTGGGTTTGCTGCTGTTGTTCCTCTGGCATTGACCGGCGCAAGCCGTGCCTGGCAGGCTGTGCGGTGCGCCGCAGCACGTCAGGCGCCTGCTGGGCGGCCCGTACAATCTTGTTTTTAATCCCCCAGGCTTGTTCAATGTCCTCAGCTTGGCTGCTGCCCGAGCACATCGCTGACGTGCTGCCAGCAGAAGCCCGGCGCATCGAAGACCTGCGCCGCAGCCTGCTGCAGATGGCCCGCAGCTACGGTTTTGAGCAGGTGATGCCGCCGCTGCTGGAGCATCTGGAGTCGCTGCTCACCGGCACCGGCCGGGCGCTGGATCTGCGCACCTTCAAGCTGGTTGATCAATTGAGCGGCCGCCTGCTCGGCATCCGGGCCGACAGCACGCCGCAGGTGGCGCGTATCGATGCCCACCTGCTCAACCGCCAGGGCGTGGCCCGGCTGTGCTACTGCGGCCCGGTGCTGCACACGCTGCCGCAATCACCGCAGTCCACCCGCGAGCCGCTGCAGCTCGGCGCCGAGATTTACGGCCATGCCGGGCTGGAGGCAGATCTGGAGGTGCAAGACCTGGCACTTGACGGCCTGCGCGTGGCCGGCTTGACGGGGCTGGTGCTTGATCTGGCCGACGCCCGCATCCTGCGCGGTGTGCTGGCCGGCGTGGTGGTGGATGCGGCGGCCCTGACCGAGGTGGTGGCGGCCTTGGCCGCCAAGGACATGGCCGCGCTCAGCACGCTGACCCGCCAGTTTCCACCCGAGGCCCGCGCCGGCCTGCTGGCGCTGCCCACGCTGTACGGCGATGCGGCGGTGCTGGATGAGGCCCGGTGCCGCTTGCCGGCGCGGCCGCTGATCGTCGCCGCCCTCGATGACCTGGCTCGGCTGGCCGAGCATGTGGCCAGGGCCCATCCCGGCGTGCAGGTCGGGTTCGATCTGGCCGACATGGGCGGCTATGCCTATTACTCGGGGGCGCGTTTTGCGGTTTATGCGCCCGGCGCGGCCGATGCGGTGCTGCGCGGTGGCCGCTACGACGAGGTGGGCGCGGTGTTTGGCCGCAACCGCCCGGCGGTGGGGTTCTCCACCGATCTCAAGCTGCTGGCGGCCTGCGCCCCGTCTGACTCCCGGCGCACCGCCATCCGCGCCCCGTGGAGCGAGCACACCGGCCTGCGCCAGGCGATCCGCCGGCTGCGTGAGCAGGGCCACACGGTGGTCTGCATCCTGCCCGGCCATGAGCATGAGGGCCAGGAATTTGACTGCGACCGTGAGCTGGTGGCCGACGCTGACCATTGGCTGTTGCGCCCGCTTTGATCCGCCCCAACGCGGCTGATCCGTCAACTGGAATTCTTAAAATGCAACAAGGCAAGACGCTGGCCACCGGCCGCAATGTGGTGGTCGTCGGCACCCAGTGGGGCGATGAGGGCAAGGGCAAGGTGGTGGATTGGCTGACCGATCATGCGCAAGGCGTGGTGCGATTCCAGGGCGGCCACAACGCCGGCCACACGCTGGTGATCAACGGCATCAAGACGGCGCTGCAGTTGATCCCGTCGGGCATCATGCGCGCCGGTGTGCCCTGCTACATCGGCAACGGCGTGGTGGTCGATCCAACGCACTTGCTGCTGGAGATCGAGCGGCTGGAGAAAATCGGTGTCGAGGTGCGCTCGCGGCTGTTCATCAGTGAATCGTGCCCGCTGATCCTGCCGTTTCATGTGGCGGTTGACAAAGCGCGCGAGGCGCTGCGCGAGACCAGCGGCGCCGGCAAGATCGGCACCACCGGCAAGGGCATCGGCCCGGCCTATGAAGACAAGGTGGCGCGGCGGGCACTGCGGGTGCAGGACTTGAAGCATCCCGAGCGCTTTGCCGCCAAGCTGCATGAGTTGCTGGCGTTGCACAATTTTGCGTTGGCCGGTTACCTGTTGGGCGAGGTGCTGGCGTTTCAGCCGATATTCGATGAAGCGATGGCGGTGGCCGAGCAGCTCAAACCGATGATGGCCGATGTGGGTTACCGCATCCACAACGCCAGCCGGGCCGGCGCCAACATCCTGTTTGAGGGCGCGCAAGGCACTTTGCTGGATATCGACCACGGCACCTACCCGTATGTCACGTCCAGCAACTGTGTGGCCGGCAATGCCGCTGCCGGCGCCGGCGTGGGCCCGGGCATGCTGCACTACATCCTGGGCATCACCAAGGCCTACACCACCCGGGTGGGCAGCGGCCCGTTTCCGACCGAGCTCGACATCAACGCCGTGGGCACCGTGGGCCACCACCTGTCCACCGTGGGACAAGAGCGTGGCACGGTCACCGGCCGGGCCCGGCGCTGCGGCTGGCTGGATGCGGCTGCATTGAAGCGCGCCATCATCATCAACGGCATCTCGGGCCTGTGCATCACCAAGCTCGATGTGCTGGACCAACTGCAAGAGATCAAGATTTGCGTTGGCTACAAATTGCGCGGCCAAGAGGTGGACATCCTGCCGCTGGACGCCGACGACATCCTGGCCTGTGAGCCGGTGTTCGAGACCTACCCGGGCTGGAGCGACAGCACCTTCGGCATCACGCAGTGGGACCAGTTGCCAGCCAATGCCCGCGCCTACCTTGAGCGCGTGCAGGCGCTGATTGGCGCGCCGATCGACATGGTCTCAACCGGGCCCGACCGCGACCACACGATCTTGCTGCGCCACCCGTACCAGGCCTGAGAGGCTGAGAGTTTTTCGATCATGCCCGCTCATCACGCCAAAAGGCGCCCGCTCGCCGTTGCAAATGCTCGCCATAGCCCGGGCTATGGCTGTGCTTTGCGCCTAGGAGCCTGTCGGGCTTGGGGATCGTCGGCTGCAATTTGGCCGCAGCGGTCCATTTTTCGCCAGCTTCTTGGCCCATAGCTTCGGCTATGAGCCGGCGAATCCGACTAAAACTGTCCTCGCTGGGGCCAATTTTCGCTTCGACGCCCCAAGCCCGACAGGCTCCTAGGTGTCGTGACCGGCGACGTTGTGCGCGAACCTATGGGTTCACCGGCGCGGCTGCGGTGCCGGCGCTGTATGACTTTTTTGAAAGGACGAGCCATGAATGCCGCCAAACCTGAATCGCTGGCCCTGCAACGTCTGGTCCACTGGGAACGGACCGCGCCGGATCGCATCGCGCTGAGCCAGCCGATGGGCGGTGGCGTGATGCAAGACTTCACTTGGTCCCAGGTGGCCGACCAGGTGCGCCGCATGGCGGCGCACCTGAAAGCCCAGGGCTGGGAACCCGGCTCCAAGGTCGCCATCCTGTCCAAGAACTGCGCCTGGTGGCTGATGAGCCGTCACCGGTGCCAACCTGGGCCAGCCGCTGGCGATGCTGATGCTGAATGCTCAGGCTGCTCAAGCAGCAACCGACCCGGCATCGCGGGCCGAGCTGGAGCGCTCGCCGCAAGGTGATCTGGCAGACGGCATGAGCGTGGTGTGCAGCCCTGGCAGCCAGCGCAGCCATCCCGTCGGATGGACGTCTTTGTGCGGGCGCGCGATGCGACCCGGCTTCAACGGGGGAGGCACACCGCCCGCCGAAGGTGCTACCGGGCCGTCAGATCCAAACACTCATCGCTGCGCTTGCGACCCCGGCTGCGGGCCGAGCGAAGCCAAAGGCTCGGGAGTCTTCGCAAAGCGATAGATGCTCTCGTTCAGGTAGCGGGCCACCTCGACGATGTCTGCCTCGCTCCAGTTCAACGCGGCCGTGAGCTGCCATCGGCGAACTTCGGCCTTGAGGCGGATCCAGTCGGTGGCAATCCTCTCGTCGCGCCAGTGCATCTGTGTGGTGTGGCAGGCGATGCAGTGCGTCGCATAGAGGAGCTCGCCGCGCGATTCGGCCTGGGCACCTGCAACGAGTGCCACTGCACTGAGCAGCAGACCCGCCGTTGATCTGACAGCACCTGGGCATGTGGTCATATTGATTTCGGCCATCGACGAATGGCCCCGGACCGACCATCCTCCATCCGTGCATCGGCGTCTGTGCGCCAGCGAACACTCGGCGATGCGGGCTCGTATTCCGGCTCGCAGCCGCCCGGTGGATACCCGTCAGACAGACGGCTCCTCGCTGCCTGAACTTCGATGACGCAGGTCGTTGGCCACGCTGATGAGCAGAGGGATGAACGCACCAAGGCAGATGGCGGCCAGCACATCCGACGGCCAGTGCACACCGAGCACGAGACGGGAGACGGCGACCAGGCCTGTCCACAGCACAGCAAGCGCCATCGCCAGGGCTCCGGCTCGGGGCCAGATCCGCGCCACGCACACAGCGGCCGCGGTAGCGAACGCCGCAGTGCTGAGGGTGTGTCCACTGGGAAAGCTGGAACCCCAGTACCACTGCGCCTCCCACAACGCAGGCCGGGCCCGGCCGACGATGGCTTTCATGCCCCAGACGACGAGCGTCGCCGTGATCACCGATGCGCCCACGAGTAGCGCCTCGAAGCGGCGCCGGGCAACGAGCAGTGCCACGGCGGCCATGACTGCCACCGGCACCAGAAACCTCGCTGACCCGCTGAACGTGACCACCGCGAAGAAACCGTTCAGCGCTGCAGGCACATGGTCTCGAATGAACCACAGAATGGCTTCGTCGACGGGTCCGGATTCTTTGGCGACGACCTCTTGAATCAGTTTGATTCCACCCACGGCGAGCGTCAGGATCCCGAGCACAGCCAAGCGGCGCTTCGTCAGATGCTGGGTCCACTGCGGCCTTCGGCGGCGCGCATACGCACCCAGCAGCACATAGGCAAATGCGATGAACAGGCCCAGTTCGGCGGCGTCCGCTGCAATGTCGAGCAGCATGCTTCATCGACCCCGGGTGCGACTCAACAGTTTGCGCGGTTCGCGAGCAATGCCCACGCATGGCG
>JANLOP010000174.1:0-23710 GCA_031366635.1 Betaproteobacteria bacterium
GACCCAAAGCCCGACAGCCTGCTAGGGAAACCACCAGACTGCGGATCGACCGCCTTGGCCGGTAGCATCAAAACACTGTTGGGCAAACCGGGCAATGTGTTGTGCAGGTGCGGTGTGAAGACAAGCAAGCGGTGTGGCTGAGCGTGGCCGGCACCCTCGACGACGAATCCGGTTTGAATGAGGCAGGTCCATGCGCGGTGGTTTGACTTGGTTGGCGACAACGCGCAACGCGCGCCACGCAACACCGGCGGTAGAACCGATCTGGTTTGAATGGCTGGCACTGACCGGCATGTTTGTATTTGCCGCATGGTTGCTGGGCTTGCAAGGCGTCTGGGCCTTGCTGTTTACATCCGATCCCACCGGCATCACGCTGGTCATCATCGTGGTGTTTGTTGTGGCCACCCTGTGGAGCGGCGCCCGGTCGCGTGAACTGGCCCGTCAACGGGCGGCGCTCGACAGCGCCTCGGCCGGTGGCCGATCCGGTTTGAGCCCCTCGGACAGTTGGGCTGAGGCTTATTGGTCGGCGTTGCGCAGCGCGCCGCTGGATGCGGATGCGCCGCTCGACATCCTGCTTGAGCGCACCCACGGGCCGCACACAACGGCCTGGTGGGTCAACGCCATCCAGCTCAAGCTCGGGTTGCTCGGCAAAGTGATCGGTTTCTCGATTCTGGCGCTGCACATCGGGCAGATGCAGGGCTTCGATGCGGCGCAGTCGCAAGACCTGCTGAAGAGCCTGACCTCGGGCCTGGGCGTGGCGCTGCTGACCACGATGGTGGGCCTGATTGGCAACATCCTGCTCGGCCTGCAGCTCACCCGGCTTGACCGCTACGCCGACGAGTTTGTCACGCAAGCGCAACGCCACGGTTTGTCGGTGTCGTCGGCCGGGCAACGCGGGTGACGCGGCATGCGAAGCCGCCGTTTGTCGCGCGAGCCGGAGGTCGACCCGTTCTACGACATGCTGTTCAATTTGCTGATTGCCTTCGTGTTTTGCTTCATCATTGCGCTGCTGGCGATGAACCCGAAGGCGGTCAAGGCGGGCGACATACCGGCCAAGGCGGAATTCATCATCACCGTGTCCTGGCCCGACTGGAATCCGAACGATATCGACGCCTGGGTGCAGGCGCCGACCGGCGAGATGGTGTGGTTCCGCTCGAGGGAAGCCGCGCTGATGCACCTGGACCGCGACGACCGGGGCCTGTCCAACGACACCATCGAGGTCAACGGCAAGAAAATCGTCAACCCGCTCAACCAGGAGGTGGTGACCGTGCGCGGCATTGCGCCCGGCGAGTATGTCGTCAACGCCAACTACTACGAGTCGATCGACATGCGGCCGGTGGAAGTGACGGTTTCAGTGATCAAGGTCAACCCGCGTGCCGAGGTGGTGTACTACGGCCAGCAAACGCTGGGCCGCAAAGGCGACGAGGTGACGATGGTGCGGTTCACGGTGTTGCCGGATGGTGGTGTGGTGGCCGTCAACACCCTGGCCAAGCGGCTGGTCGAGCGCTTTTAGCATGACGCTCGCACTCGTCATTGCTTTCTCGGCGCTGGTGCTGTTGCTGGCGCTGGCGCTGCTGTGGTCGGCCTGGCCGGGCTGGCTGAAAGGCGGCTTGGTGGTGGCCGTGACCGTGCTTTATTTCTACGGCCTGGGTGCGGTGCACGCGATCTGGGGCATCCCCAGCGACGATGCCTTGCCTGAGCGTTTTTTGATGCTGGCCGCCGCCATCCAGGAGCCGACCCCCAAGACACCCGGCGCTTTGTTCGTCTGGGTCAGCCAACTGCGCGACGGCAAACCCACGCTGGAGCCACGCGCCTTTCGCCTGCCCTACACCCGCGAATTGCACAGCCAGATCAACGACGGCATCAAGAAGGGGCGCGACGGCGTCAGCCAGCTCGGCACGGCTGAAATCAAGAATGGCAAGCGCGGCGCTTTTTTCGGGCTGCTGCCCGGCAAAGACGAGCAGGAGATCACGATCCGCGATCTGCCGTCACCGCAATTGCCGGAGAAGTGAGATGCACGCCCGCTGCGCAGCCCTAATGCTCTGCACCGTTCTGGCGGCGTGCAGCCCCGGGCCGGCCGTGGACGCGATGTTTCCGCTGGCCGACGGGCGCACGTGGACGTACCGCATGACGACGTCATTCGACAACGATGTCAGCGCGCCGCGCCATGAGAACCTGAGCTTCAGCGTGCGCGGCAGCGAGTCCATCGAGGGCTTGCCGGCCTGGCGCAAACGCAGTGACAGCGGGGTGGACTACTGGCTGCGCAGTGACAAGACCGGCAGCTACCGCGTCGCCAGCAAGTCCGATGTTGACCGTGACCCGAAGCTGGACGGTGCGCCGCGTTATGTGCTGTTCAAGCCGTATGTGGTGGGCACCGAGTGGCAGACCATCACCACCGCCTACGTGCTGGAGCGGCCCAACGAGTTTTTGAAGGAGTTGCGCCACTCCCTCAAACCGGTGGCCATGCGCTACCGCATCGACGCCGTCGATCAGCAGGTGCAGACGCCGGCCGGCCAATTTGGCGGTTGCTTGCGTGTGCAGGGTCGTGCCACGGTCAAATTGTTTGTCGATGTCACAGGCCAGTGGGACGATGTGCCGTTGACCACGCAGGAGTGGTATTGCCCCGATGTGGGCCTGGTGCGCCTGCAGCGCAAAGAAACGTCGCCTCAAAAGCTGATGCGCGGCGGCACGCTGACGATGGAGCTGACCGCATGGCATTGACCTCGCCCAGCCATCCCGCCAATCAACCAGGCCACCCAGCCCAACGCATGCCGAATCGGCCTTCGCTCACCCTGTTCCCGTCCGTCCCTTAAAAAGCCACCAGAGCTGTTTTAGTCCGTTTTACCCGTCAGACCTTTCTACACATACAGGAGATTGCCATGAAACGTCATTTACTCCCGGTCGCCCTGGGCGCCCTGTTCGGCCTGGCCGCCAGTGCCAGCGCGCAAAACTGGCCGGTCTACGGCGGCGATACGGGCAACACCCGCTTCAGCCCGTCGACCCAGATCAACGCGGCCAATGTGAGCAAACTCAAAGTCGATTGGGTGCTGCAGCTCGGTTCGCTGCGCTCACAAGAATCAACGCCGATCCTGGTCGGCGACACGCTCTACGTCACCTCGTCATTCGGCCCGAAGAACCTGTTTGCGGTGAACGCCAAAACCGGCACCGTCAAATGGCGCTACTCGCCCGAGGTGCCCAAAGGCATTGACCAGTTCGCCTGCTGCGATGTCAACAACCGCGGCGTCGCGCATGCCAATGGCAAGATTTTTGTCGGCCGGCTTGATTCGAATGTGGTGGCCCTCGACGCCGCCACCGGCAAAGAACTGTGGAAGACGGCGATCGTCGATTACACCCAGGGCTCGGTCATCACGTCGCCGCCCACCTTGGTCAAGAACCTGGTGATCACCGGCTATGGCGGTGGTGAGTACGGCGTCCGCGGCTCACTCGTGGCGCTGGACCAGAACACCGGCAAAGAGGTGTGGCGCACCTACACCGTGCCGGGCTCCGGCGAGAAAGGCAGCGAGACCTGGAAGGGTGATTCGGGCAAGTTCGGCGGCGGCGCGGCCTGGCACATCGGCTCGTACGACCCCAAGCTCAACCTGGTCTATTACGGCACCAGCAACCCGTCGCCGTGGTCGGCGTCGGTGCGTGGCAACGACAGCTCCGAGATCGGCCAGTACAGCAACCTGTACACCGCCTCGGTGCTGGCGCTGGACGCCGACACCGGCAAGATCGCCTGGCACTACCAGTTCACGCCGCATGACGCCTGGGACTACGACGGTGTCAATGAGCTGGTGTTCGCTGACTTGCCGGTCAATGGCAAGACCACGCCGGTGCTGATGCAGGCCAACCGCAACGGGTTTTTCTACGTCATCGAGCGCGCCAACGGCAAGCTGGTGTCGGCCAAGCCCTATGTCGAGGGCGTCAACTGGGCCACTGGCATCGACATGAAGACCGGCACGCCGATCGAAGCCGCCGGCAACGTCAAGCGGCCAGGCATGGGCCGCAAAGCCGCCAACATCTGCCCCAACCTGATCGGTGGCAAGAACTGGATGCCGATGAGCTATGACGCGCAAACCGGTCTGGTCTACATCCCGACCATGAACCTGTGCATGGACCTGGAAGGCATTCAAGCCGACTACAAGCGCGGCACCTTCTTCCTGGGCGTGAACTTCGATCTCGGCAAAGTTGGCCCCGGCGGCCACATGGGTGGCTTGAAGGCCTGGAACCCGGTGACGCAGAAAGAGGTCTGGTTCAACAAGGACGAACTGCCGTTCTCGGGCGGCACGATGAGCACCGCCGGCGGGGTCGTCTTCCAGGGTGACATCAAGGGCTGGTTCAAAGCCGTCGACGCCAAGACCGGCAAGCTGCTGTGGAAGTTCAACACCGGCTCGGGCATCACGGCAGCGCCAATGACCTACACGCTCGACGGCAAACAGTACATCGCCGTCGTCTCGGGTCGCACCTTGTCGATCCCGGCGTTTTTTGGCGCGCTGGGCGAGAGGATGGTCGATGCCAGCCCTGAAGGTGGCGCGCTGTACGTTTTCTCGCTGAACTGAGCTGGAGTTTTTAGATGATCCCACGCGGACTGATCAAGCTTTTGGTGATCGCTGCGACGTGTGCCGCCGGCGCCATCACGGTGCCGGCGGCTGCGGCCGAACCCCTGCGCGTCTGTACCGACCCTGACAACCTGCCGTTCAGCAAATCCGAAGGCACGCAGCACGGTCTGTATGTCGATCTGGCCGAGCTGGTGGCGAGCCGGCTTGGCAGCCCGGTGGAATATGTCTGGTGGTTGAGCTTCAACCAGCGCAAGGCGCTGCGCAACACCATCTTGTCCGATGGCTGCGATGCTTACTTTGCGCTGCCTTTCGACGCCGACTACAAAACCCGTGGGCTGCTGCGCACGCAGGCCTTTCTGGATGTCGGTTATGCCGTGGTGGCAGCGCCGAGCTTCAAGTTCAGCGGCCTGGCTGACCTCAAAGGCAAGCGGGTGGCGGTGCAGTTTGCGTCCACGCCGCAGCTCTTGCTGTCCACCCGCGACGGCTACTCGATGACGACCTTTCGCGGCGCCGATGAAACCCTGGATGCGCTGGCCAAAGGCGAAGTGGACGTGGCTTTTATCTGGGGGCCGATTGCCGGCTTTGAAAACAAGCAGCGCTTCCAGAGCCGCTGGACGGTGACGCCGGTCTCGGGCAACAGCCTGAGCGGCCAGGTGGCGGTGGCGGTGCCGCGTGGCAAAGAGGCGCTGCTGGCCGACATCAACCGGGTGTTGCTGGACCTGCGGCCAGAGATTGCCGGCCTGGCCGAGAAGTACGGCTTCCCGCAGGCACCGACGGTGGAGATCGTGCAGGCTGCGCCACGGCTGCTGCGGCCTTTGACGCTGGCTGCGGCCCGGCCGGTAGCCGGGTTCCAGTTTGTCGGCTATGTTGAGCCGGCGCCGGTGCGGCTGGCCCAACCGGTGCAACTGGCCCAACTGGATGAAAAGCCCAAGCCCAAGGCCAAACCGGTTGCCAAAGTACCGGCGGCCAAGGCGGCTGCGGTGGTGGACGCGCCTGCGGCAATCCCCGCAGCGGCCAGCGTTGCACCGGTGCTGAGTGAGCTGGCGACGGCCGGCCGGGTGCGCTTCAACGACCAATGCTCACATTGCCACTCGGTGGACGGTGCAAGTCCCTTGCCCGAACGCAACCTGCGCCGGGTGAAGGCGCGCTACGACGACAAATGGCGTGAGGTCGCGATGACCACGATCAAGAACGGCCGGCCTGACTTGGGCATGCCGTCGTGGAAAGACGCACTCAGTGACGCCGATATCGACAAGCTGCTGAGTTTTATCGAGACGATTCAAAAATAGCGCGGCGCCGTGCGTCGGGTGGCGCAGCGCGGCGGCCCTGCTTGGCGGTAGGGCGCGGCTACGCCGGGGCCACCGCAACCTTATGCAATCGGCGTGCGGGCGGCTGCGCCGCGTCGTGCAGCCCCGCGTCATGCCGACGCCGCATGCAGCCCCGGCGACGCAAGCCAGCGGCCGCCCTTCTCGACCGCCAGCACATCCACCCGCCAGCGCTGCGCCAACCGCAGCGCATCGTCCACCGTGCCCATGAACATCACCTTGGTCAGCGCGTCGGCCAGCGCGCACGAGGGTGCGGCCACCACCACCGACGACAGCGCTGGGGGCGAGTCGCCGGTGCGGGGGTCGAGGATGTGGTGGTGGCGCAGGTCCGTGCTGAAGGCCAGCTTGTCGTCCGATGAGCAGGCGATCGCCCGGCCGTCGGCCGCCAGCGTGGCCAGCACCCGGTCGGCCGCACGCGGATTGGCCACGCCCAGACGCCAGGGCTGGCCCTGCGGTGCCTGCCCCAGCGCCACCCATTCACCGGTGTTGAGCAGCGCATCGCGAATGCCGTGGCTTTGCAACCGCGCGCTGGCCAGATCGGCGGCAAAACCCTGGGCGATGCCGTTCAAGGTCAGCGCCATGCCGGGCCGGGCGAGTTGCAGGCGGTCCGGCTGTATTTGCAGGCCGCGCCAGCCCACCAGCCGCCGCGCCTGTTGCAATGCTTGGGCGGTGGGCAGCCGGCCCGCTTGCTGCGCATCGGCCCAGGCCCGCCACAGCGGCTGCACGGTGACGTCGAAGGCGCCTGCGCTGGCCGCTGAAATGCGTTGCGCCAGTGTCAGCACCGCCACCAGATCGGGGTGCGGACGGTGCAGCACGCCGTCCCGGTTAAGCCGGCACAGCGCACTGTCGGGATCGAACAAGCTCCTCTGGCGTTCGACATGGCGCACGGCGGCCACGGCCGCGTCGAGCCCGGCTTCAACCGTGGCCACGTCCTCGTGGGCGGCGCGCAGCCGCAGCGTGGTGCCAAAGCCCAGCAGCATGCGCTCGCGCCAGTGGGCTGGCCGGGCCATGCCAGCCGGGCTGGCGGCCCCGGCAGCGGCGCCGGCGCCGATGGCCAGGCGCAGCCAGGTTCGTCGGTTGGCTTGCCAGCTCATGGGGTGGGCAGCGCGGGTTGCAGCGCTTGCTGAATTTCGATCACCGGGTATTTTCGCTGCCGGACCAGCGGCAGGCAACGGGCCGCGTTGTCGTGGATTTCAACGCAATCCAGGCACTGAAAACACTCGTCGTAGTCCACCTTGCCAGCCGGGGCGATGGCCTGGTAGTCGCAACTGTGGCGGCAGGTCTGGCACGGGGTGCCGCACTCGGCGCGGCGCGGTATCCAGTCGAGCAGGCGCACCCGGCCCAGCACCGCCAGCCCGGCACCCAGCGGGCACAGGTAGCGGCAAAACCCACGGTAGACAAAGCCGCCCAAGGCCAGGCAGGCCCCGGCCCAGACGACATACGGCCATTCGCGCTGGAACAACAAGCTGATCGAGGTCTTGAACGGCTCGATCTCCACCAACTGGTCGGCAAACGGGCTGGCCACCGCAGCCGTGCCCAGCAGCAGCGCCAACACGCCGTACTTCAGCCATTTGAGCCTGGCGTCAAGGCGCCGGTGCAACCGCCGGGCCCGGAACCCGAACACCGCGCCCAGTTTGGCCAGCAACTCCTGCAGGGCGCCAAAAGGGCAGAGCCAGCCGCAAAACGTGCCCCGGCCCCAGACCAGCAGCGTGACGCCGGTGTAGGCCCACAGCACCACCGCAATCGGATCGGCCAACAAAAAATCGGCGTTGCGTCCTGCCCGCAGGGCCTCGATCAGCGCGGTGGCACTGATGATCGTCAACTGCCCCTGGGCCCACCAACCGATGGTGACCAGTGTGAACAACAGGTAGCCGGTGCGGAACAGCGCCAGCCGGCGCGGCACGGCCACCAGCCAGCGTTGGCGGGCCAGCGCGATGCTCAGCACCAGCAGGCCGGCGGCCAGCACGGCCAGCTCAACCCGGCGCTGCTGCCAGGGCAGCCACCAGCCCGGTGTCTCGGGCACCGGGCGGTAGTTGTCGGCATCGGGCACCGCAAAGCTGCGACTGAACTCGACCACCGCCATCGCACTGGGCTCAGGGGCCGCAGGGCCCGCACTGTCCCCGCTCGCACCACCCGCCCCACCCACATGACCCACTTGACCCACTTGACCCACACTGCGCAGCACCTGCAACTCAAGGCGCATCGGCTGGGTGAGGTTGAACGGCGTGGCGTGGCCGGCCGGCAGCACCGCAAACAGGTGGGCGCGCGATGCGGTGGTGACGCCCGAATACTGGCCCGAAAGGCGCAAGCCGTGCTGGTACGGCAACTCACGCAGCGTGTAAGCGCGGCCGCCTTGCTGCAGCGCCAGCGCGCTGGACCGGGCCAGCGGGTGCACGCCCGTGCCCGGGCCGGCGGCCGCAGGTGGTGGCTGCAGCGGGTAGCGGCCGCCGTCCAGCACCAGCAGCACGGCGGTGCCTTGTTCGCGCAGCGCGCGCACCTCCGCCCAGCCCGCAGCGTCCAGCAGGTTGCGCCCGGCTTGCGGCAGGCTGGCCACGGCGACCCACAGATCGACGGCGGCGGTGTCGGGGCGCAACATGCCTTCGGCGTCGCGACCGGCACCCGGCGTGCCGGCAAACCGGGTCTCGACTTCGCGCTGGCTGAGGGCGAAGGGCTGCACCAGCCGCGCACTGGCCAAGGCATTCCAGCCGGTGCGCTGGTAGCGGTCATCGGGCCCCGATCGGGCCACGGCGGTGCTGCGCGCCTGCGGGTCGTCCAGCCGGGCCTGGGCCACTTGCGCGGCCGCCTCCATGATGCTTTTGTTGATGGCCATCGCCGTCACCGTGCCGGCCACGATGCCGTGCAGGGTGGCGGTTGACTCGGTGTGCACCGTCTGCGCCTTCGGGCTCAGGATCTGGATGTTGTGGTTCATCGACAGGCCGTTGTACTGGCTGGCGAACTCGGCCAGCGTGGCCGTGCCTTTTTCAGACCGGAAGATGGGCTCGGTGTGCGACAGCAGCCGAACCTGCAGGAAAGCGCCCTGCGGGTCCATCACCACCAGCAGGTTGATCGGCTTGCCGCCATAGCCGCTGACCGGCTCGATGTCGCTGGTCTCGAACGCATAGGCCTGCAGCACGGGCGTGTCGCCACCGCGCCGGAACACCGGCCAGACCGGCAGATTGGCATTGATTTCACCGACGGTCAGCAGCGGTGCAAACATCGCGTCCAACTGGGCGCGCGTCAGTGTGCCGGCCTGCGCAGGGCCGGCCAGCAGCGTGGCCGTCAGCAGGGTGATTTGCAGCGCAAATCGCAGTGCAAATCGCTGGCCCAGCCGCAGCAGGGTGCGTGGCGTCGTCTGCGGGTCCATTCGCCCCTCGGCGCAAAAGCGCCGGCGCGTGCGGATCGCGGTCATCCCCATCCTGTGGTCTCCCTCATTTGCGGCCGTTTTGCCAGCCCCCGGGCAGCGCAGCCGCACGCTGCGTGCCCGGTCGGGCAGCGCCGCAAGTTAGCACGCAGGATGCCGCACCTGGCTGAGGGTTGTGCCGGGATGGCAGCGCCGCCGGCAGCGTGCAGCCCCCGGTGCGGGCCTGGCCGCTTTGCGTCCCGCAGGCGCCGGGCCGTGCCCGGCCGTTGCGCCAGCAGCGGCACACAGTGTTTCACGGCCGGCCGCGCCGGGCGTGGCGCGGGCGCAGCACCGGCGCCGATGTGCGCACCGGCGATGCCGGCGGCAGCGCCGGCGCGGCTTGCCTCTTGCTTGGCAACGCGGGCGCCTGCACTGTGGCGCGCTCGTCGCGCTGGAGGCGCATGCAAACCCAAGAAACCAGCCTGGCTGACTGGCGCGACCGTGCCCTGGCCCTGGAGGCCGAGGTGGCGCGCGCCGTGATCGGCCAGGCGCGCGCCATCCGGCGTGTCAACACAGCGGTGTTTGCGCGCGGCCATGTGCTGCTTCAAGGCGATGTGGGCGTGGGCAAGACCACCTTGCTGCGCGCTTTTGCCCAGGTGCTGGGCGGCGGCTATGCCCGGGCCGAGGGCACGGTCGATCTGATGCCGGCCGATCTGATCTACCACACCTACATCGGCGCCGAGGGCCGGCCGGCAGTGGCGCCCGGGCCGCTGATCGCGCAGGGTGAGTCGCTGGCGATCTTCTTTTTCAATGAGATCAACCGCGCCCGGCCGCAGGTGCATGCACTGCTGCTGCGGGTGATGGCCGAGCGCAGCTTGTCAGCCTTCAACCGCGACTGGCGCTTTCCGCACCTGCTGGTATTTGCCGACCGCAACCGGGTGGAGCGCGAAGAGACCTTCGAGATCTCGTCGGCGGCGCGGGATCGCTTCATGATGGAGATCACGCTCGACGCACCGGCCAACGACGACGAGCGCCGGGCGCTGGTCTTTGATCCGCGCTTCCACGACACCGAGCGGCTGGTGCACAGCCTGGCGCCGGCGCTGCTGGCGCACGAGGGCCTGAATGCGGTGGCCGAGGCCATCCAGCACACGGTGCAGTCGTCCGAGGCCTTGCAGCGCTACGCGCTGGCGCTGTGGCGGGCCACCGCCGAGCCGGCGCGTTACGGCGTGCAGCTCAGTGACCTGGACAGCGCCGAGCTGATGCTGGCCGGCGCCAGCCCACGCGGCATGGCCCTGCTGCTGCGCGCGGCGCGGGTGACGGCCTGGCTGGCCGGGCGCGGCCATGTCACGCCCGAGGACATCCAGGCGGTGTTTGCCGAGGTCATCGCCCACCGCCTGTGCTTTCAGCCGGTGTTTGAGATGCGCCGGCATGAGATCACCGGCCCGCTGATGCAGGCCATCCTCGGCGCGGTGGCGGCACCGTGAGGCGCGGCTGAAATGGCTGAAATAGCGGACCGGGTGGATCGGGCTGAACGGGCTGAACGGGCTGACCGGGCTGACCGGACAGTCAGGCGCGTGCCCGAGGTTTATTACCGCCTGCCCGGCCGGGCGGCCGGTGCCATGCCCGGCGCGCACCGCAGCAGCGGCGGTGAGGGCGGCTTTGAGTTTCGTGGCCAGGTGCCGCTGGCCAGCGCCCGCGACACCCGCCGGCTTGACCTGCACGCCAGCCTGCGTGATCCGTTTGGCCAGTGGATGGTGCGCCAGTACAGCCTGCGCCTGGCAGTGCCGGTGCTGCTGGTGGCCGATGTCTCGGCATCGATGGCTTTTGCCGGCAGCCCGCCGCGCCAACAGGTGCTGGCCGATCTGGCCGAAAGCCTGGCCGCATCGGTCTGGCGGCAGGGTGATGCCTTCGGCTTTGTCGCCTGCGCCGAGCAGGTGCGCAGCGATCTGCTGCTGGCGCCCACCCGGGCCCGGGGCGCCGGTGCCGCGCTGGCCGCCCGGCTGCGCACGCTGGCGCTGGACGGCCGCAGCGCCCAGGGCTTGTTGCAGGCCTGGCGCCACCTGCCCCGGCGCCGGTCGCTGGTGTTTCTGGTGTCGGATTTCCAACTGCCGCTGGCCGATCTGCGCGCCGTGCTGGCCAGCCTGGCCGGCCACGCGCTGGTGCCGGTGGTGCTGGGCGACCACCAGGAAGCCGGCCCCACGGCAACGCGCGGGCTGTTGACGGTGGTCGATCCCGAGACCGGCCGGCGCGCGCTGTGGTGGTGGCGCCCTGCGCTGCGTGATCGCCTGGCGCGCGCCCACCAGCAGCGCCGCGATGACTTGCAGCAGTGCTTTGCCGCGCAGCGGCTGCGCCCGCTGTTTGTCGACGGCGCTTTTGATGCCGACGCGGTGACGCGGCACTTTTTGGCATGAGCCGGTGGCAGCGGTTGGCGGCCTGCGGGCTGGCGCTGCTGGGCGGCGCGGCCGGGGCCCAGCCGGCCCTGCCGTCGTCATCCGCCATGCCGTTGTCACCCGCCGCAGCGTTGTCACCAGCGCCGCTTTTGTCACCCGCCGCGCCGTTGCCAGCGCCCGCCGCCAGGTACGGGCCGGCGCCGCTGCTGCTGCAAGCCAGCACCCGCGAGCCGCGCGCCTACGGCTACCAGGTGGGCGACACCTTGCAGCGCCAGGTGCTGATCCAGGTGCCGGACGGGCTGGCGCTGGACGCCGCCTCCTTGCCGCTGGCCGGCGCACGCGGCCAGGCCATCGAGCTGCGCGCCCTGCGCCTGCAAAGCCAGGCCGTGCCGGGTGGCCAGCGCCAGGTGCTGCAACTCGACTACCAGGTGTTTTTGGCGCCCAAAGACGTGCGCACGCTGGAGATCGCGCCGATCACGCTGCGCTACACCGGCCAGCCGCGTGACCAGTCGCTGCGCATCGACGCCTGGCCGGTGACGGTGGCGCCGCTGTTGCCGCTGCTGGTCTCACCGCGCCAGGGCCTGGGTGATTTGCAGCCCGACGCCGCGCCGCCGCTGATCGATAGCGCCGCCCTTCGCCAGCGGCTGGCGCTGTGGGCGGGTGCGGCCACCCTGCTGGCCGTCTGGCTGGCCTGGGCCCGGCTGGGCTGGCCGTGGTGGCAGCGCCGGCATCTGCCGTTCGGCCAGGCCTGGGCCGGGTTGCGCCACCTGCCCGATGCACCCAACGATGCGCAGGCCCGCGCCGCTTGCCAGGCCCTGCACCGGGCGCTGGACTACAGCGCCGGCCAGGTGCTGTTTGAGGCCGGGCTGGCCGGCTGGCTGGCGCGGCAACCGGCGTTGGCGCCGCTGCAGGCCGATCTGGTGCGGTTTTTGCAGTTGTCGCAAGAGTTGTTTTTTGCCCCCGGCACGGCAGCGCCGTTGGACGGCGCCTGGCTGCGGGCGTTGAGCCGGCGCTGCTGCCAGGCCGAACGGGGATGACGGTGACGGCGCCAGAACCCGCAGCGTTGCGCCCGGCGCTGGCCGGCCCCGCGCGAATTTGCCATGCCGGGCGCCCCGCCGAGCATCACGCCGGGCGTCACGTCGGGCGTCACGTCGGGCGTACCGCCGGGCATCACGCCGGGCGCCCCGCCGGGCATCACGCCGTGCGCCCCGCCGGGCATCACGCCGGGCGCACCCGATGACGGCGGCCTGGGGCCTGGCTTTTGACAACGCCTGGCGGCTCTGGGCGCTGCCGCTGGCGCTGCTGCCGCTGCGCGCGGCCGGCGCGCCGGCACTGGCCAACACCTGGCTGGCCGGCCAGGTGCGTGATCGGCCGTCGCGCGCGCTGGCCGCCGCGCTGCTGGCTGTCGAGGTGCTGGCGCTGGCCGCGTTGATCGTGGCCGGCGCCGGCCCGCACCTGCCCGAGCATGCGGTGCAGCGCACCGGGCAGGGCGCCGAGATCGTGCTGGTGCTCGACCGCAGCCGCAGCATGGACCAGGGTTTCTCACGCAGCCGGCCGCCAGCGGCGGCGCGCGGCACCGGGCCCGAGGCGCTGGATTACTACACCAGCCAAAGCCCGGGCCGGCTGCGCGAGAGCAAGGCGCAAGCCGCGCGCGCGCTGCTGGCTGACTTCACCGCCCGCCGGCCGGATGACCGGTTTGCGATGGTGGTGTTCAGCACCTTGCCGATCCGGGTGCTCGGCTTCACCGGCCACAACGCGGCGGTGCAGGCCGCCATCGGCGCCACCCAGGTGGGGCGCGGCCTGTCGGAGACCCACATCGGCCGCGCGCTGGACGCGGCGCTGGCGCTGTTTGACGGCCGGCCGTACAACGGCTCGCGCATCGTGATGCTGGTCTCAGACGGCGGTGACCGGCTCGACCCCGAGACCCGCGAAAGGCTGGCCCGGCGCTTCAGCCAGCAGCGGGCCTCGATCTACTGGCTCTATCTGCGCTCGGCCAACAGCCCGGGCCTGACGCTGGCCGCCGGTGACTCGGCCGCTGCCGCCGACAGCGTGCCCGAGATCCTGCTGCACAACTACTTTCAAACCCTGACCACGCCGTACCGGGCTTACGAGGCCGGCGACGCCGAGGCACTGGCCCAGGCCATCGCCGATGTCAACCGGCTGGAGAAACTGCCCATCGTCTACCAGGATCTGCTGCCGCGCACCGACCTGGCGCCACACGCCCAGGCGCTGGCGCTGGCCTGCTTGCTGTTGTTGCTGGCCGCCGGCCGGCTGGAGATCAAGCGGTGGCATTGACCCAGCCGCCGTTCTTGCTGCGCCTGCTGCGCGGCCTGGCCTCACGCCGCTGCCAGCGTTTGGCGTTGGCAGCGGCCGTGGCGCTGGCCCTGGCTGCCACGGTGGACGGGCTGCAACTGCTGCGGGTGCAGCGCTGGAATGCGGCGATTGAGGCGCTGGCGGCCCCGGCCGACGGACCGCTGCGCAGCGCCGCCGCTGCTGCGGCCATCACCATTAGCGCTGGCAGCGCTGGCAGCGCTGCCGGCACAGCCGGCACGGCCGGCATCGACAACATCGCCAGCCCCGCCAGCGGTGATGGCAACCCCGGCAGCTTGCCTGGCTGGGCCGACGCCAGCGCGGTGCCCGAGTGGCAGTTTGCCCGGGCCCACGCGCTGGCCGCGCGCGGCCAGGACGAGCCCGCGCTGCAAGCCTACGGCCGGCTGGCGGCCGACCCGCTGCTGGGCCCGGCCGCCCGCTTCAACAGCGCCAACCTGCTGCTGCGCCAGGGCCAGGTGCTGCGCGCCGGCGCCCAGCCGGGCCAGGCGTTGGCGCTCATCGAGCTGGCCAAAGAGGGCTACCGTGAGCTGCTGCGCGCCGACCCCGCCCACTGGCCGGCGCGCTACAACCTGGAGCGGGCGCAGCGGCTGCTGCCCGATCCCGATTTGACCGACGACGAGCCCGTCGCGCTGCCGCGCGATGCCGAGCGCGCCGCCACCACGATGCGCGGCGATTCACCGGGCCTGCCGTGACGCGGCCGGTGGCCATCGGCAAACGCCTGCGCGCCGGCCTGTTCAGCCGCCTGCCGCTGGGCCGCGCGCCGAGCCGGCAAACGCTGCTGCTGGCCGCCGCCGGGCTGCTGGGCTTGGGCTGGCTGGCGCCGGGGCTGGTCTGGCAGCGGCCGCGCATCCACCAGGTGGTGGTGATCGACATCACCCAGAGCATGAATGTGGTGGATCAGCCCCTGGCCGCGCTGGCCGCTGGCGGGCCGGCCCCGGCCCCGGCACCGGACGCGCCGCCGCTGGCCCGGCTGGCGGCCATCAAGCTGGCGCTGCGCCAGGCACTCGACAGCCTGCCTTGCGGGTCGCGGCTGGGCTGGGCCATCTTCACCGACAACCGCAGCTATCTGCTCACCCTGCCGCTGGAGGTCTGTGCCCACCGGGCCGAGCTGCGCGACACGCTGGCCGAGATCGACGGCCGCATGGCCTGGTCGGGCAACAGCGAGGTGGCCAAAGGCCTGCACAGCGCCATCGACATCGCCCGCCAGTTGCCGGGCCGGCCGTCCATCGTGTTTGTCACCGACGGCCATGAGGCGCCGCCGCTCAACCCGCGGCACCGGCCGCACTTCGATGACCGGCCGGGTGAGGTGGCGGGCGTCATCGTCGGCGTTGGCGGCTACGTGCTGCAGGCCATCCCCAAAACCGACTCGTTGGGCCGCCCGCTGGGCTTGTGGGCCGGCAACGAGGTGCTGCAAACCGATCCGCGCAGCCAGGGCCGGGGCGCCAGCGTCAGCGGCGAGGCGCTGGTCGAAGACGCCGAGGCCAACCCCGCCGCCGAGGTGGGCCTGGGCGCGACGCCGGGTGCCGAGCACCTGTCGTCGCTGCGCGAACCGTATCTGCAACTGCTGGCGCGCGAGAACGGCCTGGCCTACCACCGTCTGCGCCAACCCGAGGCGCTGGCTGCGGCGCTGCGCGCGCCGGCGCTGGCGCAGCCGGTGGACGTGCCGCTGGCCGGCCGCAGCGTGCTGGGTGGGCTGGCGCTGGCGTTGCTGTTGTGGCGCGCCGCAAGGCGGGGTGATGGGCGGGGTGATGGGCGGGGTGATGGGCGCGGTGATGGGCGGCGTGACGGGCGGGGTGACGCGCGCGGTGACAAGCGCAGCGCTGGGTAGACTGGGCTGCACGCCATGAACAAAGCCTTCACCCGCGAGCCCGACAGCGCCGACGATGACGACGACGACGAGGCTGCACCCGGCCTGCCGCCGCTGCCGCCCGGCGCCAAGAACTACCTCACGCCTGCCGGCTACCAGCGGCTGCGCGACGAGTTGCTGGCGCTGATCGACGACGAGCGGCCGCGCATCGTGGAGGTGGTGTCCTGGGCCGCCAAGAACGGCGACCGGTCGGAAAACGGCGATTACCTGTACGGCAAAAAGCGGCTGCGCGAGATCGACCGCCGCATCCGGTTTTTGACGCGCCGGCTGGAGATCGCCGAGGTCGCCGACCCGGCGCTGCACTTTGGCCGCGACCAGGTGTTTTTCGGCGCCACGGTGACCTATGCCAACAGCGGTGGCATCGAGCGCACCATCACCATCAAAGGCATTGACGAGGCCGACAACCTGGCCGGCGAGGTGAGCTGGATCTCGCCCATCGCCCGGGCGCTGCTCAAGGCCCGCGAGGGCGACGAGGTGAAGCTGCAAACCCCCGGCGGCAGCGAGACGCTGGCCGTGCTGGCGGTGCGCTATCCGGCGCCGCTGGTCAAGACCTGATTGCCTAAAAACGGGCGCCCCAAAAACCAGAGGGCGCCCGGCTGCGTGAGCAGGCGGGCGCCGTGGTTTTTTCCCTGAGCAAGTGCCGCGTTCAGCGGTCTGGCCCGCACTGTATTGACGGTTGGCCGGAGAGTTTGTGCGGTCTTGCCGTCAAAACTTGTGATGCAGGTCACAAGTTTTGCGCCCCGCGCCGCTTGCGTGGGCCGGTCACGCCTCAAGGTTTGACGCGCGCCGCCCGCAGCACCGGCGGTGAGCGCTTCAGCGCGCGCAGCACATCGGCCAGGTGCTGGCGGTCACGCACCGCCAGCAGCAGGTGCAGCTCGGACGCATCGGCCTGCGGCTCGTTGTCCATCTCGATGTGGCTGATGTCGGCCTCGGCCACGCTGACGGCCACCGCCAACTGGGCCAGCGCGCCCTTGCCGTTCTTGACTTGCAATTTGACGCTGGTCTCGAAGTTGCGCGTCGGCTGCTCAGCCCATTCCACCGCAATCCAGCGCTCGGGGTCGCGCTCGGCCAGGCGCCGGCCCAGGCTGCACTCGGCGGTGTGCACCAGCAGGCCCTCACCCCGGCCCAGGTAGGCGCGGATGTCGTCGCCCGGGATCGGCCGGCAGCAGGTGGCCAGTTGCACCGACGCGCCCTCGGTGCCGTCGATCACCACGCCCGGCATCGGCGTGGCCACGTCGTCGGCCACGCCAAAGCGGTTGAGTGTCAGCGACACCGCATCGGGCCGGCCGCCGCGCTCGGCAATCAGTTGCGCCAGGCGCTTGGCCACGATGGTGGCAATCTTGCGGCCCAGGCCGATGTCCACCAGCAAATCGGCCCGGCTGCGGTTGCCGCTCCAGCGCATCAACTGCTGCCACAGCGCTTGCGCCGGGGCGTCGTCCAGCTCGGCCGACGGCAGCAGCAAGCCCTCGGCGCGCAGTGCCTGGGCCAGCAATTTTTCACCCAGCGTGCGGGATTCTTCATGCTCCATCGTCTTCAAGAAGTGCCGGATCTTCGAGCGCGCCTTGCCGGTGCTCACAAAATTAAGCCAGCCCGGGTTGGGCCGGGCGCCGGGCGCGGTGACGATCTCCACCACGTCGCCGCTTTTCAGCTCGGTGCGCAGCGCCACCGGCTCACCATTCAATTTGGCCGCCACGCAGTGGTCGCCCACGTCGCTGTGGATGGCATACGCAAAATCCACCGCCGTGGCGCCGCGCGGCAGCGCCAGGATCTTGCTCTTCGGGGTGAACACATACACCGCCTCGGGCACCAGGTCGATCTTCACATGCTCCAGAAACTCGGCCGCATCGCGCGTCTCATCCTGGATGTCGAGCAGCGATTTGAGCCACATCGAGCCCAGCCGCTGCGCCTCGCTGGCGCCGCTGGCGCTGCCTTTGGTCTCGTGTTTGTACAGCCAGTGCGCGGCAATGCCCGATTCAGCCACCGCGTGCATCGGCTCGGTGCGGATCTGAAACTCCACCGCCGTGCCCAGCGGGCTGACCAGGGTGGTGTGCAGGCTCTGGTAGCCGTTGACCTTGGGGATGGCGATGTAATCCTTGAAGCGGCCCGGCACCGGTTTGTAGAGCTGGTGCAAGGTGCCCAGCGCCAGGTAGCAATCCATCAACTGCGGCACCACGATGCGGAAGCCGAAGATGTCAGTCACCTGGGCAAAACCGGCGTGCTTTTGGCGCATCTTGTGGTAGATGCTATAGACGGTTTTTTCTCGACCCGACACCGCCACCTTGAGTTTTTGCGGGCCGAAGGATTTTTCAACATCCAGCCGCACCCGCTCGACGATGTCGCGCCGGTAGCCGCGCGCGCGCTGTACCGCCTTGGCCAGCGCGGCATGGCGCCACGGGTAGAGATGCTGGAACGACAGTTCTTGCAGCTCCCGGTAAATCATGTTCAGGCCCAGCCGGTGGGCAATCGGGGCGTAGATGTCGAGCGTCTCGCGGGCGATACGGCCGCGTTTGTGGCTCGGCATCGCCGTCATCGTGCGCATATTGTGCAGCCGGTCGGCCAGCTTGATGAGGATCACGCGCACATCGCGCGCCATCGCCAGCAGCATCTTGCGGAAAGATTCGGCCTGGCCCTCCTCGCGGGTGGAGAACTGCAATTTGTCGAGCTTGGTCAACCCGTCCACCAGCTCGGCGGTGGGCGCGCCAAAGCGCTCGATCAACTGCACCTTGGTGATGCCGCAATCCTCCATCGCGTCATGCATCAGCGCGGCCATCAGCGCCTGGGCGTCCAGCCGCCAATCAGCCACCAGACCGGCCACTGCCAGCGGGTGGGTGATGTAGGGCTCACCGCTGGCCCGGCGCTGGCCCAGATGGGCCTCGTCAGCAAACTTGTAAGCCTCGCGCACCCGCTTGATATCGGCCTTGCCGAGGTAGGCCAGTTTGTCGGCCAGCGCGGCAAATGACGCGGCGTCGGTCTTGGGCGGGTCACTGGCAGGGGCGGTGTTGCGTGATTTGGCCTGCAGCACGGCCGGCAGCAACAGTTCAGCAGCAAAAGATCGAATGCCCATGCCCGAATTTAGCCTGCTTTGCTGCCCGACAACTTTTTGGCGTGTTTTAGGGATTGAGTGCGCTGCAAAAACGGGCGTTCACGCTGCCGATCTGCTTGGGCGATGCGCCAGCAACAAAAAAGGCGCCCGAAGGCGCCTTGGTCAGGCGGTGGCTGGCCCGCCTTACAGCGGCACGCGGCGCAGCATCTCGACCCCCACCTCACCGGCGGCGATCTCGCGCAGCGCCGTCACGCCTGGCTTGTTTTTGCTTTCGATCTTGGGCGCATGGCCCTGGCTCAGCATGCGGGCGCGGTAGGTGGCTGCCAGCACCAACTGGAAGCGGTTGGGGATTTTTTGCAGGCAGTCTTCAACAGTGATGCGGGCCATGTGAGATTGCCTTCAGCGAGTGGGGTTGAGAGGGGGCTGAACGAGGGTTCAGCGGGGGTTCAGCGGGGGTTCAGATCAAATCCAGCGCCGCAAACACCTGCGATTTGTTGCGTTGCTGCGCGGCGTAGCGCAAGCGCTGCGAGTGGACAACGGTTTTCAAATCGAAAAGCGCAGTCTCAAACAAACCGTTGATGATAACAAAATCAAAGTGTTTGGCTTGTGCCACCTCGGTGCGGGCGTTGCCCATGCGCTGGTTGATGACCACGGGCGGGTCTTCGCCGCGCCGCGTCAGGCGCTGGCGCAACTCGTCCCAGCCCGGCGGCAGGATGAAGATCAGCACCGCGTGGCTGAACAACTGCTTGATCTGCAGCGCGCCCTGGTAGTCGATCTCCAGCACCACGTCCACGCCGGCGGCCAGGCGCTGCTCAACCGCCTGGCGCGACGTGCCGTAGAGATGACCGTGCACCTCGGCCCACTCGAAAAAATCGCCCTGCGCCGCCATCTGGCGGAAGGTGAGCTCATCGATGAACCAGTATTCGCGGCCATCGCGCTCTTGACCCCGCGGCGTGCGGGTGGTGTGCGAGACCGACACCGCCAGGTGCGAGTCCAGCTCCAGCAGGGCCTTGACCAGGCTGGATTTGCCAGCGCCACTGGGTGCGGCGACCACAAACAGATTGCCAGGGGTTTCCATCGGCGTGATTTTCACCCACTTGCACGGCTTTGGCATGAGGCAGCGTTTGGCCTGACCGGCAACATTCGGCGCGACAACGACGCCGCCGTCTCGCCCGATTTGATAGCGCAGTGGCCATCGTGTGGCAGGCGTCACATTGACAGGGTCGCAGGCATCGATGTTGGGGATGACAGACGGGGTGGCGGCTGGGATGCTCACCCGACGGTGGGCCTGGCAATGTCTTTCGAAGTCGTCCTACCGCACGATGTAGCGAACCCTGACAGCAACGATCTGCGGCGTAAGCCAAAGTTGAGACGCTGGGCTTGGGTTCAATGGCCTTCAGGAGATACCACCATGCATTCCGTTCAAACTGCAACGCAAGACCGGTTCATGCTTCGTTTTGAATCGCTTTTCAAAGCCGGAAGAAGCCTGAGCTTTCCCTGCGACGCCACCGGCTGCGTTCCGCTTGACCGGTTGAGCGACAAAGCACGAAACAACTACTTCTTCACGCGCGCCACTGTCGGCCGCGAGTACGCCCGTCCCGTCGTCGAGCCGGCGCTGGATTGACCCACAGCAAACTTTTCAGGCCGGCGTGATGCTGCAAGTCGCCTCAAGCGCAGCAGCCATCCAGAAACGCATCCGCCCCGACGCGCCGTACCCGCAGGCACAGGTCATCGCCCACCGGGTAGACCGCCTCGAAGCGCCAATGTGTCGCCTGCGACAGCGCGGGCAACACGGGCAGTGCCGCGATGTCGTGGCCCGGGCCCAACAATTTGGGCGCCAGGTAGACCAGCAATTCGTCCACCAGCCCGGTTTGCAACCAGGCGGCATTGAGCCGGGCGCCAGCTTCGACATGCAATTCGTTGATGCCCTGGAATGCCAACCGATCCAGCAATGCCGGCAGATCGACCTGGCCCTGGCCTGGGTTGCGGGCCGGGCCTGGCACGCCGGGCAAGAGCAGCAGATCGGCGCCTGCGGCGCGCAGCCCGTCCATCTGCTGCGGCCGGTCCAGCGCCCCCACCACCAGCACGCGCCCTGGCGCGGCCAGGATGCGGGCCGCCGGTGGCGTGGCAAAACCGGAATCGACCACCACCCGCATTGGTTGCTGGGCAACGGCCACCCGCCGCACGTCCAACCGGGGGTCGTCGGTGCGCACGGTGCCGATGCCGGTGAGCAGCGCGCCGGCGCGGCGCCGCCAGCGGTGGCCGTCGGTGCGGGCGGCGTCGCCGGTGATCCACTGGCTGCTGCCGTCGGGCAGTGCGGTGCGGCCGTCGAGTGACGCCGCCACCTTCAGCCGCAGCCACGGGCGTTGGCGCAGCACCCGCGAGAAGAAGCCGATGTTGAGCTCTCGCGCTGCGCGGCGGGTGGCGCTGTCGTCGGCCAGATCGACCACCACGCCGGCGGCGCGCAGGCGGGCTATGCCGCAGCCCGCCACCTGGGCAAACGGGTCGGCGGTGGCCACCACCACCCGCGCCAGCCCGGCGGCGATCAGGGCGTCGGCGCAAGGTGGTGTGCGGCCGTGGTGGGCACAGGGCTCCAGGCTGACCCAGGCCGTGCCGCCGGCCAACGACCGGCCACCGGCCGCCGCCTGGCGCAACGCCATCACCTCGGCATGTGGGCCGCCAGCTTGTTGGGTGAAGCCCTCACCAGCCAGGTCGCCAGCGGCGTCGTGCAGCACGCAGCCCACGCGCGGGTTGGGCTCGCACAGCCCGATCGAATCGTCGGCCAATGCAATGGCCCGCAGCAGGCGGGCATGGTCCTGCGCTGAAAGCGCCATTCAGGGCTGGTGCTGCAGGGTGTTGCTGTTGACAAAATCACCGGCTGCCGGGTCAGCCGCCACATCGGTGGGGCAGGTCTGGGTGGCGCGGATGACCAGAAAGTTCTGGTTCACGAGGTTGCCGGTCACCTTGCGGCCGAAGCACGGGGTGGTGTTGGTGGCGTTGCCGATCTTCTCGATGCAATAGGTTCTGGGGTGGTCAGAATTGACGGTGTAGTACAGGGCCGCTGTGCTGTAGCGGCAGACCTTGTAATCACTGGCCGCGCTGCCGTCGGGCAGGGGATCGGCCAACGCCACATCCAGCCGGCCGCCCCAACCACCGGCATCGGCAAAAACCAGGCAGTAGTAAGCGGCCGAAAAAGTGCCGCCAGGCCCGGGCCGGGACACACACTCAGCCGCTGACGTCTGGCCCACATACGACAGGTTGCTGGGGTCGAAATACAGCGGCGTGTTGGCCGACAACGGCAGCACCGGCCCGCCGGGGCTCTGCGCGGCGCCGGCATCCAGCGCGCCGTCGGTGAGCAGGCGAAGATCAAACTGCACCAGGCCCGACACCAGGCGGCCGTTGATGACCGCGCAAGTGGCGGCCGAGATCGTGGCGTTGGTGATGGCCGCTTGCGCGGCGGTGACGCCGGTGCAGCGGCTCGTGATCATGCCGCTGTTGTTGTTGAACAGCCAGACCACGCTGCCCGATTCGGTGGGCTTGAAGGCGCTGCGGCCGTCGCTGTTGCCCAGATGGATGGCCTCCACCGGGATCGTGACATGGCGGCCAAAACGCTGGTTGCTGGCCGACGGCGGCACCGCCACCGCCAACAGGCTGGACAACACCGGCTCGACACCGGCCACCACGGCATAGATTTCGACGCTTTGCACCACGCCTGCCCGGTCGTTCCACGTCACCTGCACCTGCACCACTTTGCGGTTCAGGCCGGCCACCATGTCGACAGTGCCGTTGGTCACGGTGCGCACCATCGTGAACGTGGTGTTGCCGGTGTTGCCCGGCTGCACCGTCAAGGTTCGGCCGGTGATCTCGTCCCACGACTGGCCGGGCTGGCCATTGACCGGGCGCAGCGTTTTGAACAGGCGCAGGCTTTCAATCTCCTCAGTGGCGATGCGGGTGGCCTCGGCGCGCTGCTTGGAGACATCGCTGTTCAGCCGCAGCGTGGCCTGCACGCCCACCAGCGACAGCATGCCGAAGGCCATCACGGCCAGGGCCACCAGCGCCTCGATCAGCGAGATGCCCAGCCGGCGGCGGTGGCTGCGGTGGATGAGGGGCTTTGCCATGATCACAGGCCGCTTCACAACAGCTTCCAACTGCCTGGGACGCGCACAAACGAGCCGTAGCGCAGGCGGATGATGTCAAGCACGTCTCGGCGGTAGACCAGCGTGGCGTTGGCGCTGGAGGTGAAATCGTTGGCCGCCGCCATCGCGCCCTGCAGCGACGCCTGCGTGGTCCAGGCAATGTCGTTGGCATGCACAAAGCCGAAGATCTGGGCGTTCGCCGCCACGGTGAAGGTGCCGGTGACGATCAGCATCACCGGCTCGGTGGCGCTGCCCAGGTTGCCGGCATCGGTGATCGACAGATCGCCGTTGATCCAGATCGGGTGGCGCGGGTAACGCCCCAGAGTGGACACCAGGCTGGCCGAGTTGCAGGCCACCAGCGCGCAGTCCAGGCTGATGACCCCCGGCTGCCGGGCGTAGTTGACGCGGTCCAGCGCAAACATGCTTTTGAACCAGGTGTCATCGGCCAGCCCGGCCACGTTGACCAGGTCAGACAGGTGGCTGTCGTTTTGCAGCAGGCCGTTGCTGCCCGAGCCGGCGGGCCCGACAAACACACCCGTGCCCCCTCCGGTGGGCACAAACTGGCCCCCGGCATGCGCCGTCAAGCCGGTGTTGGCATGGCTGTTGACCAGCGTCAAGACGCCACCGGTGGCAAGGATGTTGCGGCCGGCCGTCAACGTGGCCACCGGCGCGAAAGGCAGTGCACGCAACAGGCCGAGGGTGACTTGCCCGCCGGCCTTGGC
>JANLOP010000181.1:0-6300 GCA_031366635.1 Betaproteobacteria bacterium
CCCGTTGATCACATCGCGCCCAAGTTGTACGAGGCGCCGGGTGGTGCTGGCCATGTCATCTTGTAACGCCGGCTGGAACAGATGGGCCACAAGCCCCGCCAGCAAAGGCGATTCGGCGTTCAAGAGATCTTGTAACGCCACCGCCGCGGGCGCCTCGGCAGGCTCAACACGACTGGCACATTCTTCAATCGGATCAAACACTTGCGGCGGCAAGAGATCTTGTAACGCCCTCGAAGGCCGCACCCTGCCAAGGCTGTAGCCCGGATGCGCGGCGCGCCAGGCCTGCACACGCGCTACGTGTACGGGGCCGCGGAAGTAGTCGTTGTTGGGCGGCCGGGCCAGCCAAGCGGCCTGGCTGGCGGCCTTGCTCGCGCGCCGGCAATCAGCAGCGCAGCAGTACCGCTGGCGATCACCGCTGCGGACGTCGGGGATGAAAAACTCCCCGCACGACATGCACTTGCGCTGTCCCGCCTTGGTCATCGCCGCTCCCCAACGAACCCGTCAAGCGCGACGACCACCTCGACCGAACGCTCGCAGGCTCGGAGTCTGAAGAAGACGGCAAAGCGGAGCTGAAGAAGACCGTCAGAAACGGTGATCCGAAGAAGACGGATCAGGAAGAACACGCACGTTCAGACCGGCTGAAAGAAGACAAATTCAAGCTGGCGCCCACAGTACGCGGGCCGCCTGCACCGAGAACACGCCAGCAAGACCGATGTTCGGATCATCGACTTCGTCGACACCGGCCACCCGGCATTGCTGCGGATGTGGGATAAGCGACAGCGAGGCTATCGCGCGATGGGGTATCGAATGGGCAACGACGCGACCGTCGATGATGACGGTTCGCCACGCGACCGTGGAAAGCCCGCGCCCGCAACTGAGCATTTGAAGCAGAAGGCACTCTTGACATGAATCGCATCGCCCGATTTGTAGATGCTACGTGGATGCGATTTGATCTCCTGAAGCGCACCTGGAACCTCACGGCTCCCGATGACGCCTAGTGCCCTGAGGCGGGCCTTGCGGGTAGGGCTCATCCTGCCGAAGGCAAGCGATAATCGCTCGCATGTCCGGTCAGCATTCATACTCGGCGGCACTCTTCGGTTGGCGTTGGCGTAAGCCATCAGCCTGACCGACCTGTTGCGCCCGCGCAGGCGCCTAAGTCCCCACCCAGCACGTCGCGCCGGCCTCGCCAGCGACAGAAAAAGCGGGTATCAAATCGGGTATGAAACGTGGGTGACGAACAAAACACCCCATGAAATAAACAGGGTAGAGCGCACATGCTGCTGATGATCGACAACTACGACAGCTTCACCTTCAACCTGGTGCAGTATTTTGCTGAGCTGGGCCAGGACGTGCAGGTGATCCGCAATGACCAGATCAGCGCCGAGCAGATCGGCGCGTTGAAACCCGACTACCTGGTGCTGTCGCCCGGCCCGTGTTCCCCGGCCGAGGCCGGTGTGTGCGTGCCGGCTATCCAGGCGCTGATTGGCACGCTGCCGATCCTGGGCGTTTGCCTGGGCCACCAGAGCATCGGCGCGGCACTCGGCGGCAAGATCGTGCGCGCCCGGCAGCAGATGCACGGCAAGGCCAGCACCCTGCGCACCGACCAGCAGGGTGTCTACCTCGGTTTGCCGGCGGATTTCAGCGTCATCCGCTACCACTCGCTGGTGATCGAACGCGACAGTTGCCCGAGAGAGTTGCTGGTCAGCGCCACCTCGGACGACGGTGAAATCATGGGCGTGCGCCACCGCGCGTTGGCCGCCACCCGCACGCCGCTGGAGGGCGTGCAGTTCCATCCCGAGTCGATCTTGTCGGAGCATGGCCACGCGATGCTGCGCAACTTTTTGACGCTGGGCGCGCCGCGATGAGCGCGGGCACCGCGTCAACCGCGTCAACCGTGTGCTACGGCTTGGCGGCGGCCCCAGGGTCGCCCGGCGGCCCGCCGGTGGTCGATCTGCGCAGCGACACCGTCACCCGGCCCACGCCGGCAATGCGCCAGGCCATTGCCAACGCCCTGGTGGGCGACGATGTGTTTGGCGATGACCCCACGGTGAACGCGTTGCAAGACCGCATTGCTGCGCTGCTGGGGTTTGAGGCGGCGCTGTTCATGCCCAGCGGCACGGCCAGCAACCTGTGCGCCTTGCTGGCCCATTGCGGCCGGGGTGATGAGTACATCGTCGGCCAACTGGCCCACACCTACCGCTACGAAGGCGGCGGCGCTGCGGTGCTGGGCGGCATCCAGCCGCAGCCGGTGCTGCAGCAGCCCGATGGCACGCTGTTGCTGGCCGACATCGAAGCGGCGATCAAACCCGACGACGCGCACTTTGCCCGCAGCCGGCTGCTGACGCTGGAAAACACCTGGAACGGCCAGGTGCTGCCGGCCGACTACCTGGCCCAGGCCACCACGCTGGCGCGCCAGCATGGCTTGGCGACACACCTGGACGGCGCCCGGCTGTTCAACGCGGCGGTGGCCAGCGGGGTGCCAGCGGGCCAGATCGCCAGCCGGTTCGACAGCGCATCGGTGTGTTTCAGCAAGGGCCTGGGCGCGCCGGCCGGCTCGGCTTTGTGTGGCTCGCGGGATTTCATCGCCCGCGCCCACCGCATGCGCAAGCTCACCGGTGGCGGCATGCGCCAGGTCGGCTTGCTGGCGGCGGCGGCGCTGTATGCACTCGACCACCACATTGGCCGCCTGGCCGATGACCACGCGCTGGCCAGCCGGCTGGCCGACGGCCTGGCCCGCCTGCCCGGCATCAGCATCACCGCGCCGCAGACCAATATCGTGTTTGCCCAGCTTGCAGGTGGCCGGGGCCCGGCGCTGCTGGCCCACCTGCAATCACGCGGCGTGCTGGCCACCGGGCTGATCGGCCTGCGCTTTGTCACCCACCTGGACGTGGACGGTGCCGGCATTGACCGGGCCATCGCCGCTGCCGGTGAGTTTCTGTCTGCCTGACCCTGCCTGACCCTCATCAAAGGCCCGCCATGCCCAGCCAGATCACCAACACCGAAGCCTTGACCCGCATCATTGAGCACCGCGAAATCTTCCACGACGAGATGCTGGCGCTGGTGCGTCGCATCATGGGCGGTGAGATGTCGCCGGTGATGATTGCGGCGTTTGCGGTCGGCCTGCGCGTCAAGAAAGAGACCATCGGCGAGATCGCCGCCGCCGCCCAGGTGATGCGCGAATTTGCCACGCCGGTGGTGGTGGCCGACCGAAGCCACCTGGTCGATATCGTGGGCACCGGCGGTGATGGCTCACACACCTTCAACATCTCCACCGCCGCGATGTTTGTGGCCGCCGCCGCCGGGGCCCGGGTGGCCAAGCACGGCGGGCGCAGCGTGTCGTCCACCTCCGGCTCGGCCGATGTGATGGAGGCGCTGGGCGCCTACATCGGGCTGACACCCGAGCAGGTGGCCACCTGCCTGGCCGAGACCGGCATCGGCTTCATGTTTGCGCCCAGCCACCATGCGTCGATGCGCCACGCCGCACCGGTGCGCAAAGAGTTGGGCGTGCGCACGATCTTCAACATCCTGGGCCCGCTGACCAACCCGGCTGGCGCGCCCAATCAACTGCTGGGTGTCTTCCACCCCGATCTGGTGGGCATCCAGGTGCGGGTGTTGCAGCGCCTGGGCAGTGAGCATGTGCTGGTGGTGCACGGCGCCAACGGCATGGACGAAATCTCGCTGTCGGGTGAGACGCAGGTGGGTGAGCTGCACAACGGCGAGGTGCGTGAATACGTGGTGCACCCCAGTGATTTCGGCCTGCCGGTCTACGACGCCCGGGCGCTGCGGGTGGCCAACTGCGCTGAGTCGGTGGTCTGCATCCAGCGGGCGCTGGCCAATGAAGACGGCCCCGTGCGCGACATCGTGCTGCTCAACGCCGGCGCCGCGCTGTACGCGGCCGGCGTGGCCGCCTCCATCGCCGAGGGCGTCAAACGCGCCCGCGAGGCAGTGGCATCGGGTGCGGCCGCCGCCAAGCTCAGCCAGTTTGTCGCGCTCACCCAGCGCTTCAAGCCCGCTTGAAGGGTTGACTGTGTCCGACATCCTGCAACGCATCGTCCAGACCAAGCGCGAAGAAATCAATCGCAACCGGGCCTTGCACAGCGACGCCGCGCTGCGCGACGCCGTGTTGGGCCAGAGCCCGCCCCGCGGCTTTGCCGCCGCGCTGCGCGCCAAATTGACGGCCGGCGCAGCGGCGGTGATTGCCGAGATCAAAAAGGCCAGCCCCAGCAAAGGCGTGATCCGGCCGCACTTTGTGCCGGCCGAGATTGCCGCCAGCTACGCCCGCCACGGCGCGGCCTGCTTGAGCGTGCTGACCGATGCGCCTTTTTTCCAGGGCCATGCTGATTTTTTGCGCCAGGCCCGCGCCGCCTGCGCGTTGCCGGTGCTGCGCAAGGATTTCATGGTCGATGCCTACCAGGTGCTGGAGGCCCGGGCGATGGGTGCCGACGCCATCCTGCTGATCGCCGCTTGCCTGTCGGACGGCCAGATGGCCGAGCTGGAAGCCTGCGCCACCGAGTTGGGGCTGGACGTGCTGGTGGAAGTGCATGACGGGCTTGAACTCGACCGCGCGCTGCGCCTCAAAACCCCGCTGCTGGGCATCAACAACCGCAATCTGCGCACGTTTGAGGTGACGCTGGAGACCACGCTCGGCCTGTTGCCCCGGGTGCCGGCCGACCGGCTGCTGATCACCGAGTCGGGCATCGTCGGCCGCGCTGATGTGCTGCGCATGCGGGCGGCGGGCGTCAACGCCTTTCTGGTGGGTGAGGCCTTTATGCGGGCCGACGACCCCGGCGCAGCGCTGACGGATTTGTTTTCTTGAGCGCCCGGGCGTCGGGGCTGCCCGCTGTGCCCGCTGTGCCCGCGCCCAACCGGCTGACAGAACCGCTGGCCGATGTGCTGGGCCGTGCGCCGGCCGATTGGGCGCCGCTGGTGCAAGCCTGGTGCGCCACACCCGACGGCCAGCGGCTGTTGCAGTTTGTCGCCCGGCGTCAGACCGAAGGCGCGGTGATCTACCCGGCCCAGGTGCTGCGGGCGCTTGATTTGACCCCGCGCGCCGCCGTGCGTGTGGTCATCCTCGGCCAAGACCCCTACCACGGCGCCGGTCAGGCCGAGGGCTTGGCATTTTCGGTGCCCGCCGGCGTCAAACCGCCGCCCAGCCTGCGCAACATCCTCGATGAAATCTGCCGCAGCCTGGGCCTGGCGCGCCCACCCACCGGCCACCTGGGCGGCTGGGCCCGGCAAGGCGTGCTGTTGCTCAACACCAGCCTGACGGTGGAAGACGGCCGGCCGGCAGCCCATGCCCGGCAGGGTTGGGAGGCACTGACCGATGCGCTGATCAGCGCCACTGCCGCCGACCCCGGGGAGAAAATCTACCTGCTGTGGGGCGTCCACGCCCAGCGCAAGGCCGGCCTGATTGCCAGCGCGTGCACCAGCGCGTGCGCCGGCCGCCACCCGGTGCTGATGGCAAATCACCCGGTGCTGATGGCCAATCACCCGTCACCGTTGTCCGCCCGCCGGCCCCCGGTACCCTTCGTCGGCTGCGACCACTTCAGCCAGGTGCAGGATTTTTTACGGGCGCAAGGCAGCCCCGCCATCGACTGGACAGGCTGATTGCCGCATCAAGCACGGTTGTTCGGCCTGCGCAGACTCTGCTATAGTCCCGGGTTCGCTGCGGAGGGGTGCCCGAGTGGCTAAAGGGGGCAGACTGTAAATCTGTTGGCTTACGCCTACGGTGGTTCGAATCCACCCTCCTCCACCACAGCGACACTATTCAAGGGGATAACGCCGACCGCGAAACCCTCAACCTGGGCTTGCAGTCGCACGGCAAGGCGGGAGTAGTTCAATGGTAGAACATTAGCCTTCCAAGCTAAATACGCGGGTTCGATTCCCGCTTCCCGCTCCAGCGGTTGCAGATATTCTTTTCTAGTCGCCACAGGTTTGGGTTCCGCCAAGTATCCAAACCTGTGTTGATGCCCATGTGGCTCAGTGGCAGAGCACCCCCTTGGTAAGGGGGAGGTCGCAGGTCCGATTCCTGCCATGGGCACCACATTTGTTTATATACCTTGATTTCCTGTTTGATCGCGAGGAGCGCGCAACATGGCAAAAAGCAAATTTGAACGCACCAAGCCGCACGTCAATGTGGGCACGATTGGCCACGTCGATCATGGCAAGACCACGCTGACGGCAGCGCTGACCAAGGTGCTGGCGGCCAAGTTTGGTGGCGAGGTCAAGGCCTACGACCAGATTGACGCCGCACCGGAAGAAAAAGCCCGTGGCATCACCATCAACACCGCCCACGTCGAG
>JANLOP010000219.1:0-17625 GCA_031366635.1 Betaproteobacteria bacterium
CGCCAACGCTGCCGTCGGCCAGGTGGTGGCCATCGAGCTGATTGAACCGCCGTCGATGTACTCGCAGCCGGTGGGTCGCATCACCGAGGTGCTGGGCGAGATTGACGACCCCGGCATGGAGATCGAGATCGCGGTGCGCAAATTTGAGGTGCCGCACCAGTTCTCGGCCGAGGCGCTGGCCCAAGCCGCCGCGCTGCCAGACCGGGTGCGGCCCATCGACAAGCGCCACCGGATCGACCTGACCGACGTGCCGCTGGTCACCATCGACGGTGAAGACGCGCGCGATTTTGACGACGCGGTGTACTGTGCGCCGCTCAAACAGGGCCGGGGCAAGACCGCCTTTGACGGCTGGCGGCTGATCGTGGCGATTGCCGATGTCAGCCATTACGTCAAGCCCGGTGAGCCACTGGACGACGATGCTTATGAGCGCGCCACGTCGGTGTACTTTCCGCGCCGCGTGATCCCGATGCTGCCCGAGAAGATCAGCAACGGCCTTTGCTCACTCAACCCCGACGAAGAGCGGCTGAGCATGGTCTGCGACATGCTGGTGGACGCCACCGGCAGCATCAGCGCTTACCAGTTTTACCCGGCGGTGATCCGCTCCCATGCCCGGCTCACCTATGCCGAAGTGGCCAACATCCTGGGCAATACCCGGGGCGTGGAGGCGCAGCGGCGGCAGGATCTGGTGCCCGATCTGATCCACCTGCACGAGGTGTACCGGGCGCTGCTCAAGCAACGGGCTGGCCGGGGTGCGATCGATTTCGAGACCACCGAGACCCAGATCGTCTGCGACGACAACGGCCGGATCGAGAAAATCGTGCCACGCACCCGCACCGAGGCGCACAAGCTGATCGAAGAGGCGATGCTGGCGGCCAATGTCTGCGCGGCCGAGTTCATCGAGAGCCACAAGCACCCGGCGCTGTACCGGGTGCACGAGGGCCCGACGCCCGAAAAGCGCCTGACCTTGCAAAACTACCTGCGCACCCTGGGCCTGGGGTTCAGCCTGAGTGACGACCCCAAGCCGAGTGAGTTGCAGGCCATCTCACAGGCCACCAAAGACAGGGTGGACGCGGCGCAGATCCACTCGATGCTGCTGCGCTCGATGCAGCAGGCGATCTACACCGCCAGCAATGCCGGCCACTTTGGCCTGGCTTACGAGGCTTACGCCCACTTCACGAGCCCGATCCGGCGCTACCCCGATCTGCTGGTGCACCGGGTGATCAAAGCCTTGTTGCTGGGCAAAAAGCATGCGCTGGCGGGCGGCGCAGTGCAGACCACCGCCGCGTCGTCGGCGGCACCGGCGCCCAAGTTGTCGCGCAAAGGCGGCAAGGCGGCTGGCAAAGTGCCGGCCAACGCACAGGACGCCGGGCTGTGGGAGTTGGCCGGTGCGCATTGCAGCGCCAATGAGCGCCGCGCCGACGAAGCCTCACGCGATGTGGAGGCCTGGCTCAAGTGCCGCTTCATGCGCGACCACCTGGGTGAGGAGTACGCCGGCACGGTGAGTGCGGTCACCAGCTTTGGCCTGTTCATCGTGCTCGATGAGCTGTATGTCGAGGGCCTGGTGCACATCACCGAGCTGGGCGGTGAGTACTTCCGCTTTGACGAGGGGCGGCAGGATTTGCGCGGTGAGCGCAGCGGCGTGCGCTACGCCGTGGGGTCTCGGGTGCGGGTGCAGGTGAGCCGGGTCGATCTGGACGGCCGCAAGATCGACTTCCGGCTGGTGCGCGAGGGCGAGACCGACGCGCTGGTGGTGCGCCACCGCAAGGGCGCGGCCGGCAGTGCGGCCAGCGGCTCGGCCGGCGAGGCGCTGAAAGAGGTGCTGACCCGCGACCGGGCGGCCAAGGGCGCGCGCAAGAAGGCCGTGGCGGCACGGGCAGCGCCGGTGGCTCGCCGAGGCGCCAAACCGGCCGGCGGGCGGGCCAAGCGCTGAGTGAGCGGGCGGTGGGCACTGCCGCGTCCTGGCCCGGCCTGGCCCAACCCGACCCGACCCGACTATCCGCCGACGTTCGGCAGCGCGGCGGCCAGGGCCTCGATCAGGTCGGCGGCGCGCAGCGGCAGGCGTGCGCTGCCGGGCAAGTCACCCCGCTCGGCCGCCCGGCCGTGCAGCCAGACGCTGGCGCAGGCGGCCGCGAAGCCGTCGTGGCTGCCAGCCTGTGACCACAGCCCGCCCAAGCAGCCCGCCAGCACATCGCCGCTGCCGGCGCTGGCCAACCGGGCATTGCCGGTGGGGTTGATCGCCGGCGTGCGGCCCGGCGCGGCAATCACGCTGCCCGAGCCTTTAAGCACCACCACCGACTGCAGGCGATCAGCCAGCGTCTGCGCCTGGCCCAGCCGGTGGGCCTGCACGGCGGCGACATTGCTGGCCAGCAGGCGGGCGGCTTCCAGCGGGTGCGGTGTCAGCACGCTGGGTTGGCCGTTGGCAGCGCGGGCGCGCAGCGCGGCTTGCAGCGCGGGGTCGGCGGCCACGGCGTTGAGGGCGTCGGCGTCCAGCACCAGCCGCGCGCCATGGGCCAGCACCGCCGGCAGCACCGCGCGCACCGCTTTGCCGCCACCGCAGCCACAAACCACCGTGCACTGCGCCAGAAAATCGGGGTTTAGCGCGGCTGCCACGCGGCGCACCATCAGCTCGGGCCGGGCGGCGTCGGGGCCTGCGTCGCCGTCCAGCCGGGCCAGGTACACCCGGCCGGCCCCGGCAGTCAGCGCGGCCCGGGCGGCCAGCCAGGCCGCGCCGGCCATGCCGGGCGCGCCGCCCAGCACCAGCACATCGCCAAACGTGCCTTTGTGCTGGGCGTGGCTGCGGCCGGGCAGCAGCGCTTGCAGGGCTTCGGGGCCGATCAGGTAGGCCGTGACGGCGGATGCCTGGGCGTGGGCGTGGTCGTGTACAGATGGGTCTGCGGATGGGTTTGCGAATGGGTTTGCGGATGGGTTTGCGGATGGGTTTGCGGATGGATCTGCGGATGCCGGCGCGTGCCAGGCTGAGGGCGGTGCCGGGCACGCCAGGCCCAGCCGGTCCAGCCAGACCCGGCCGGCGTGGTCTCGCCCGTGGCCAGTGAACAGGCCGGGTTTGAGCGTCAACAGCGCCAGCGTGTGGGTGGCCCGCACGGCGTTGGCGCCCAAGCGCTGGCCGCTGTCAGCGCACAGGCCGGTGGGCAGGTCGACCGCCAGCACCGGTGCGCGGCCGGCATTCAGCCGGCGCACCGCCTCGGCCATCTCGCCATCGGGCGCGCGGTTGGCACCCAGGCCCAGCAGCGCGTCGATGGCCAGATCGGCGGGCTGGTGGTGGGGCTGATCGCTGCGCTGATTGCCAGGCTGATCACCCGGCTGATCGACCGACCCGGAACCGTCGCCATCGCCGCCCAGCCCCGGCGTGATCGCCACCCCGGCCTGCCGCGCCTGCGCCAGCGCCTGCTGGGCATCGGCCGGCAACCGGCCGGCATCGCCGAGCAGGCTGACCCGCACCGCCAGCCCCTGTTGCTGAAGATGGCGGGCGGCCACCAGCCCATCGCCGCCGTTGTTGCCCGGCCCGGCCGCAATCCAGACCCGCCGCGCCTGCGGTGCGATGGCCAGCGCCAGCCGGGCAATGCCCAGGCCGGCGGCCGCCATCAGCGCGTGGGGGGCGGCACCGGCCAGCGCCGCCTGTTCAATTTGCCGGCTGGCCGCGCAGCCAAACAGCGGCCAGGCCTGGTGCGACGGCAGTACCGGCTGCGGCCCGGCGGCTGGCCCGACAACCGGCCTGGCGCCAGCCTGCCAGGGCGTGTTCGTGGGCGGTGATGTCATCGGTTGGCCGGGTTGGGACAGGTCAATTCACCGCCCGACCCCACGCTGCGGGCCGTCCGCACCGTCAGGCGCCGCTGGACGAGGCCAGCGCGGCTTCGATTTCAAGCGCCACACCCAACACCGTATCGTCGGCCATTGCCGGGCCCCACACCATCAGGCCCACCGGCATCTGGCCGGGCGCCTGGCAAGGCAGTGATAGCGCGCAGCCGTCCAGCAAGTTGACAACTGACGGATTGCGCAACAGCAGCGCGTTGATCGCAAAAAACCGCTGGTCGCTGTCCAGCAGCGGCGCCAGCGCCGGCGCCACCATCGGCACAGTGGGCGAGAGCAGGGCGTCGAAACCCTGAGCCTCGGCATCCACCGCCGCCATCCAGCGCCTGCGGGCCCGGTGCAAATCGATGTAGTCGGCGGCGCTGATGGCCTCACCGCGGCGGATGCGCTGCACCACCCGCGGGTCGTAGTCGGCTTCCCGCTGCGCCAGCCGGGCCCGATGCCAGGCCCAGCTCTCGGCGGCAGAAAAGCCGCCCTGCGCCTGCAGCCCGGCCATGTCGCCCAGCGGCGCCAGCGGGATGTCGTCAATCTGCGCCCCGGCCGCCCGCAAGTGGGCCAGTGTGCGCTCAAAGGCCCGCGCCACATCGCTGTCCAGCCCGTCCAGCATCACTGTTTGTGGCACGGCCAGGCGCAGCGCGCGCAGCGGCCGCCGGCCCGGCTGCGGCCTGCGTGCGGCCAGCAGGCCGTGCAGCAGCACGGCATCGCGCACGCTGCGGGTGATGGCGCAGGCGGTGTCCAGCGTCGGCGACAGCGGCACCGCGCCGGCCAGCGGGGTCAGGCGCTGGGTGTTCTTGAAGCCGACCAGGCCTTGCAACGCGGCCGGGATGCGGATCGACCCGCCGGTATCCGAGCCCAGCGCGGCCCAGGCGGCGCCGGTGGCCACCGACACCGCCGCACCCGAGCTGCTGCCGCCGGGGATGCGCTGGGTGGTGTTGAGCGCCAGCGTCACCGGGTTGACGGGCGTGCCGTGGTGCGGGTTCAGGCCGACGCCGGAGTAGGCAAATTCACTCAGGTTGCTGTGCCCCAGCAGCGCCGCGCCGGCCGCCCGCAACCGGGCCACGGCCGGGCAATCGGCCTCGGCGGCGGGCGCGTCGGCCATCGCCCGCGACCCGGCGGTGGTGGGCTGGCCGGCGACATCGAACAAATCCTTGATCGACACTGCCAGACCGGCCAATGGCGGCAGCGGCGCGCCGGCGGCGCGGGCGGTGTCGATGGCGGCTGCAGCGGCCCGGGCCTGGGCGTCAAAACGGCGGATGAAAACATGGCGGCAGGCGGGGCTGTCGGCCGCTGCCAGCGCGGCCGACAGCAGTTGGCTGGCACTGGTTTGGCCGGCTTGCAGCGCTGCCACAGCGGCCACCAGGTCAGCTTGGCTGCCGCCCAGCGCAGGGCCGGCTGCTACAATCTTTGGGTTTACCTGGGTGTCCATTGGCTGTTGGCAAGATCCAAACAACAGCCTGCGGCGGCAGACAAACAAAATCGCGAACCGGCTGTCAAAAGGTGTCGCAGAAGCAAAAACGCGGTGGGTTTGAAGCCCCGAAAACCCACGCTTTTGGCCTGCGATTCGTGCCGGATTCTAGACCCAACCTTCGGAGTTACCCATGTCAGTCACGATGCGTGAAATGCTGGAAGCCGGTGTCCATTTTGGCCACCAAACCCGCTTCTGGAACCCCAAAATGGCCCCGTTCATCTACGGCCATCGCAACAAGATCCACATCATCAACCTTGAAAAAACGCTGCCCAAGTTCGAGGAGGCGATGAAGTTTGTGCGCCAGCTCAGCGGCAAGCGCGGCACCATTTTGATGGTGGGCACGAAGCGCCAGGCGCGCGACGTGATCAACACCGAGGCGCACCGCGCCGGCATGCCGTTTGTTGACCAGCGCTGGCTCGGCGGCATGCTGACCAACTACAAGACGGTCAAGGGCTCGCTCAAAAAGCTGAAGGACATGCAGGCCACCAAAGAAGCCGGCATGGAGCAACTGAGCAAAAAAGAGGGCCTGATGTTCGACCGCGAGCTGACCAAGCTGGAGCGCGACATCGGCGGCATCCAGGACATGACCGCACTGCCCGACGCGCTGTTTGTCATCGATGTGGGCTACCACAAGATTGCAGTGGCCGAGGCCATCAAGCTGGGCATCCCGATCATCGGCATCGTCGATACCAACCACTCGCCGCTGGGCATCGATTACGTCATCCCCGGCAATGACGACTCGGCCAAGGCGGTGGCGCTGTATGCCAAGGCGGTGGCCGATGCGGTGCTTGAAGGCCGGGCCAATGCGGTGAACGAGGTGGTGGCGGCGGTGGCCGGCACCGACGAGTTTGTTGAAGTCAACGAAGGCGCTTGAAGCCGGCAGTTTGAGTCGTCACTTCAAGGCCTGACCGAAGGGGCTGTTGGCCCCTTTTTCACAGCCCAGTTTTATTTTGTCGGGTGGCCGCGTGGCCGCCCGCTCAAACTTGATTTTGTCGGGTGGCCGCGTGGCCGCCCGACCCAACGGGAGATTGAAATGGCAGCGATCACTGCAAGCATGGTTGGCGCACTGCGGGCCAAGACCGATGCGCCGATGATGGAATGCAAAAAGGCCCTGACCGAAGCCGAAGGCGATATGGACCGGGCCGAAGAAATCCTGCGCGTCAAGCTGGGCAACAAGGCCGGCAAGGCGGCGTCGCGCATCACCGCCGAGGGCGTGGTGGCGATCTCGGCCAGCGGCAATACCGGCGCGATGATCGAGGTCAATTGCGAGACCGATTTCGTCTCTAAGAACGACGCTTTCCTGGCCTTTGCCAAAGGCTGTGTCGAGTTGGTGGCCGGCCACAACCCGGCCGACGTGGCGGCGCTCTCAGCCCTGCCGCTGGCGCAAGAAAGCTTCGGCCCGACGGTGGAAGACGTGCGCAAGGGTTTGATCGGCAAGATCGGCGAGAACGTGGCCATCCGCCGCTTCCAGCACTTTGCCGGTGGCCACAAGCTGGCCACCTACCTGCACGGTGTGCGCATTGGCGTGGTGGTGCAGTACACCGGCGATGACGTGGCGGCCAAGGACGTGGCGATGCATGTGGCGGCGATGAAGCCGGTGTCGCTGTCGCAGGCCCAGGTGCCTGCCGAGCTGGTTGAAAAAGAGCGCCGCATCGCGGCCGAGAAAGCCGCCGAGGATTCAGCGGCGGCGCTGGCGGCGGGTAAATCGGCGCAATCGGCCGAGATCGTGGCCCGGCGGGTTGAGGGCTCGGTGCAGAAATACCTGAAAGAGGTGTCGCTGTTCAACCAGACCTTTGTCAAGAACGACAAGCAGACGGTCGAGCAGATGCTCAAAGCGGTCAACACGGAGGTGGCCGCGTTCACGATGTATGTGGTGGGCGAGGGCATCGAGAAAAAGGTGGACGACTTTGCCGCTGAAGTGGCGGCGCAAGTGGCGGCGGCCAAAGTCGGCTGAAGACGGCCGCGCCGCTCTGCTGCCCGCACCGGCCTCGGCGGCCAGGCCGTTGGGGCCCGCTTAAACTCAAAACCCCCACCACCAGGAGCCCGCCGCATGCCCGCTTACAAGCGCATTCTTCTCAAGCTGTCGGGTGAGGCCTTGATGGGCGACGACGCCTACGGCATCAACCGCGCCACCATCGTACGCATGGTGCGCGAGGTGCGTGAGGTGACGTCGCTGGGTGTCGAGGTGGCGGTGGTCATCGGCGGCGGCAATATCTTTCGCGGCGTGGCCGGCGGCTCGGTGGGCATGGACCGCGCGACCGCCGATTACATGGGCATGCTGGCCACGGTGATGAATGCGCTGGCATTGGCCGACACGATGCGGCTTGAGGGCATGACGGCCCGGGTGATGTCGGCCATCAGCATCGAGCAGGTGGTTGAGCCCTATGTGCGGCCCAAGGCCCTGCAATACCTGGAAGAGGGCAAGATCGTGATCTTTGCCGCCGGCACCGGCAACCCGTTTTTCACCACCGACACGGCGGCCGCGCTGCGCGGCGCCGAGATTGGCGCCGAGATCGTGCTCAAGGCCACCAAGGTGGACGGCGTGTACAGCGCCGACCCCAAAAAAGACCCGTTGGCCACGCGCTACACCAGCATCAGTTTCGACGAGGCGATTTCCAAGAATCTGCAAGTGCTGGACGCCACCGCCTTTGCGCTGTGCCGCGACCAGAAGCTGCCGATCAAGGTGTTTTCGATCTTCAAGGCCGGCGCCCTCAAGCGCGTGGTGATGGGCGAGGACGAAGGCACGCTCGTTCACGTCTGATGGGTCTTTGACCCGCGTTTCACGCTGTTCTACCCGTCGAGAACCACCATGACCATTGCCGAGATCAAAAGCACCGCCGAAACCAAGATGGTCAAGTCCATCGAGGCTTTCAAGGGTGACATCCAGAAAATCCGCACCGGCCGGGCCCATCCAGGCATCCTCGACCAGGTGCATGTCGATTACTACGGCGCGATGGTGCCGATCAGCCAGGTGGCCAATGTGTCGCTGCTGGATGCCCGCACCATCGGCGTGCAGCCCTGGGAAAAGGGCCTGGCGGCGAAGATCGAAAAAGCCATTCGCGAGAGTGACCTGGGGCTGAACCCGGCCTCGCAAGGCGACCTGATCCGGGTGCCGATGCCGGCGCTGACCGAAGAGCGCCGCCGGGATCTGACCAAGGTGGTGCGTCATGCCGGCGAAGACAGCAAGATCGCGGTGCGCAACCTGCGCCGCGAGGCCAACGAGCACCTCAAAAAGCTGCTGAAAGACAAGGCTGTCACCGAGGACGACGAGCGCCGCACCCAGGACGAGGTGCAAAAACTTACCGACCGGGTGATTGCCGAGATCGACAAGCTGGTGCAGGTCAAAGAAGCCGAGATTCTGGCGGTTTGATTGCCATGCCACTTGCTGTCAACGCTGTGCTTCGCCCAAGCCGCCTGTGTCGCTCAGTCACCTGCCGATAAACCGCGACCCGTCGGTGCCGCGCCATGTGGCCATCGTGATGGACGGCAACGGCCGCTGGGCCAAAAAGCGCTACCTGCCGCGCTTTTTCGGCCACAAGGCGGGGGTTGATTCGCTGGTCAAGGTGATCAATGCAAGCGCCGACCGGGGGGTGGAGTACCTGACGGTGTTTGCGTTTTCGTCCGAGAACTGGAAGCGCCCGGAAGACGAGGTCTCTGGCCTGATGGGCCTGGTGCTGGTGGCGGTGACCAAATACCTGGCCAGCCTGGTGCGCGACGGCGTGCGCATCATCATCGTCGGGGATCGCGATGCGGTGTCTGATCGCCTCCGCGCGGCCTGGATCGAAGCCGAGCAGGCCACCCGGCACAACACCCGCATCACCCTGTCGGTGGCCTTCAACTACGGCGGCCGTTGGGATGTGGTGCAGGCCTGCCGCCAGGCGGTGGCCGCTGGCCTGAAGCCCGAGCAGATCACCGAAGCCGCGCTGTCGGGCTATATGGCGATGCGCCATGCGCCCGACCCCGATCTGTTCATTCGCACCGGCGGTGAGGTGCGCATCAGCAACTTCCTCATCTGGCAGGTGGCCTATTCCGAGTTGGTGTTCACCGATTGCCTGTGGCCCGATTTTGATGTGGCCGCGCTGGATGCCGCGCTCGCCACCTACGCCGGCCGCGAGCGGCGCTTTGGCGCGGTGGCGCCGATGACGGCCTTGGCCAATATCGAGCCGTCGGTCTGCCCGTCGGTGGCCAATGCCACCACCAAATCGGCCACCGGCTGATCCCCGATGTTGCGCCAGCGTGTGATCACTGCCCTGGTGTTGTTGGCCCTGTTGCTGCCGGCCTTGCAGGCCAGCAGCCCGCTGCCGTTTGCGCTGTTCACGCTGCTGCTGATCAGCGCCGCAGGCTGGGAGTGGGCCCGGCTGAACGGCCTGGCCGCACCGCTGCTGGCCTGGGGGTCAGGCGCGCTGCTGGCGCTGCTTTGCGGCGTCAGCCTGATGCACCTGGCGCAGGTGGGTCAATCGGCTGGGCTGTGGTGGCTGGGCACTGCCGTCTGGCTGATCGGCGGCGCGCTGGCGCTGCGGCAGGGCCCGGCAGGCTGGGCCCGCTTGCCGCCGTGGCTGCGCTGGCCGCTGGGCCTGGCGGGGCTGTGGCTGGCCTGGCTGGCGCTGGCCCAGGCGCGCACGATTGGCATCAACTTTTTGCTGTCGGTGATGTGCGTGGTGTGGGCGGCCGATATCTCGGCTTACTTTGCCGGCCGGGCTTTTGGTCGCCGCAAGCTGGCGCCCACCATCAGCCCCGGCAAAAGCTGGGAGGGCGTGGCCGGTGGCGTGGCCGGCGTGCTGCTGCTGGCGCTGGGCTGGCTGTGGCTGGATGGCCATTTCAGCTTTGATTCGCCCAGCCTGTTTTTGCTGCTGCGCCAGCGGCTGGGGTTGGGCGGCTTGTTGCTGGCAGCGTTGCTGCTCAGCGCGCTCAGCGTGATCGGTGATCTGTTTGAATCGCTGGTCAAGCGGGCGGCCGGTGCCAAAGATTCGAGCGCCTTGCTGCCCGGCCACGGTGGTGTGCTTGACCGGGTGGACGCGCTGCTGCCGGTGCTGCCGGCTGCACTGGCCCTGATCAGTTTTTGACGCCTGCCCCGAAAGCATCTGAGATGGTTCAACGTGTGTGCATCCTCGGCGCCACCGGCTCGGTGGGCGGCAGCACGCTGGACGTGATCGCGCTGCACCCGGATCGCTACCAGGTGTTTGCGCTCACCGCCCAGCACCGCACTGCCGATCTGGCCGCGCTGTGCAAGCGCTGGCAGCCCGAGGTGGCGGTGGTGGCCAGCGCCGCGCAGGCCGCGTTGCTGGCGGCCGATCTGGCGGCCAGCAGCCCGCGCACCGAGGTGCTGCACGGCGCCAAAGCGTTGTGCGATGTGGCCGCCCACCCGGCGGTTGACAGCGTGATGGCGGCCATCGTCGGCGCCGCCGGCCTGGCCCCCTGTATCGCGGCAGCACTCGCCGGCAAGCGGCTGATGCTGGCCAACAAAGAGGCGCTGGTGGTGGGCGGGCGCTTGTTCATGGCGGCGGTGCAGCAGGGCGGGGCGCTGCTGCTGCCGATCGACAGTGAGCATTCGGCCATCTTCCAGTGCCTGCCCGAAGACCGCAGCGCCTGGGCCCAGCGCATTGACCACATCGTGCTCACCGCGTCGGGCGGGCCGTTTCGCCTGCGTGATGCGGCCACCCTGCACAGCGTGACGCCCGACGAGGCCTGTGCCCATCCCATTTGGGCGATGGGCCGCAAGATATCGGTCGATTCAGCCACGATGATGAACAAGGCCCTGGAGGTGATCGAGGCGCGCTGGCTGTTTGACTTGGCGCCCGCGCAAATCCGCGTCGTGCTGCACCCGCAAAGCATCATCCATTCGATGGTGGTGTGCCGCGACAACAGCGTGCTGGCCCAGCTAGGCACGCCCGACATGAAAGTGCCGATCAGTGTGGGCCTGGCCTGGCCCGGGCGGGCAGCGTCGGGCGCCGATGCGCTGGATTTCTTGTCGCTCAAGGCCCTCACCTTCGAGCCGGCTGACCCGCAACGCTTCCCGGGCCTGGGCCTGGCCTACGACGCGCTGCGTGGGCCCGAAGGCGGCACCACTGTGCTCAATGCTGCCAACGAGGTGGCGGTGGCGGCCTTTTTGGCCGGCCGCCTGCGCTTCACCGACATCCACCGCATCAATGCCGACACCGTGGCGGCGCTGTCGCCCAGCCCGGCCGATGCGGCCTCGCTCGATGACCTGCTGGCGCTGGATGCGCGGGCCCGGTTGCGGGCTGACAGGCTCACCCGCGAGATCGCCCGATGATCACCACCGTACTGGCTTTTCTGTTGACCCTGGCGGTGCTGATCGTCGTGCATGAGTACGGCCACTACCGGGTGGCGGTGGCTTGCGGGGTCAAGGTACTGCGCTTTTCCATCGGCTTTGGCCGGGTCATCTGGCGCCACCAGAAATCACCGCAGCACACCGAGTTTGTGCTGTCGGCGCTGCCGCTGGGCGGCTATGTGCGCATGCTCGATGAGCGTGAAGGCGCGGTGGCGCCGGCCGAATTGGGCCAGGCCTTCAACCGCAAATCGCTGTGGCAGCGCACTGCGGTGGTGGCGGCCGGGCCGCTGGCCAACTTGCTGCTGGCGGTGCTGCTGTATGCCGCGTCGCACTGGATCGGGGTGGACGAGCCCCGGGCGTTGCTGGGCGCGCCGAGTGCCGGCAGCCTGGCCGAGCGGGCGGGCATGCGCTCGGGTGATTTGGTCACCGCTTGGCAAGCCAGCGACGGCCAGTGGGTTGGCGTGCGATCACTCAGTGACCTGCGCTGGCAACTCACCCAGCATCTGATCGATGGCCAGGCGATGCAGTTGCAGCTCAGCGATGCCAGTGGCCGCGCCAGCCGCCAGGTGCGGCTGGGCCTGGACGAGCTGGGCGCACAGGAGATGGACGCTGCGCTGATGAAGCGCATCGGCCTGGGTGCGGCCTACGGCGAGCCGGTACTCGGCGAGGTCAAGGCCGGTGGCCCGGCCGCCGCTGCCGGCCTGCGCAGCGCCGACCGGGTGCTGCGGGTGGACGGCCAGCCGGTGGCCGATGCCCAGGCGCTGCGCGAGCGCATCCGCAGTGCGGTGCAGGTGGCCAGCGACAGCAAGGTGGCGGGTGAGACCACCGCCCTGCCGATGGTCTGGCAGGTGCAGCGCGGCGGCCAGACGCTGGACATCGCCATCACGCCCCGGGTGGTGCGCGATGGTGACCGCCCAGTCGGCCGCATTGATGCCTTCATCGGTGGCCCGCCGGCGATGGTGAAGGTGCAGCTCGGCCCGCTGGAAGGGCTGACTCAAGGCATTGTCCGCACCTGGGAGGTGTCGGCCCTGACGGTGCGCATGATGGGCCGCATGCTGATCGGCCAGGCGTCGTTGAAGAACTTGAGCGGGCCGCTGACGATTGCCGATGTGGCCGGCCAATCGGTGCAGCAAGGGCTGGCTTATTACCTCGGCTTTCTGGCGCTGGTCAGCGTCAGCCTGGGGGTGCTGAACCTGCTGCCGCTGCCCATGCTCGACGGCGGGCACCTGATGTATTATCTTTTTGAGGGTTTGACCGGCCGCCCGGTCTCCGATCAATGGCTTGCGCGCTTGCAGCGCGGTGGCATCGCAGTCTTGCTGCTGATGATGTCGGTGGCCCTCTTCAACGATGTCGCCCGCTTGCTGGGCCTGCACTGAACCCGCTGATGCTCCCCCTGCCTCTTGATCGCCTTTTTCGCCCCGGCACGGCCGCCGTGGCTGTTGTTGCCCTGTTGGGCACCCTGGCCGCACCGGCCGCCCGCGCCATCGAGCCGTTTGTGCTGCAAGACATCCGGGTTGAGGGCCTTCAGCGCACCGACCCCGGCACGGTGTTTGCCGCGCTGCCGTTCCGCGTCGGCGACAGTTATTCTGACGAGAAAGCCGCCGCTGCGCTGCGCGCGTTGTTTGCCACCGGCCTGTTCAAGGATGTGCGTATCGAGATCGACGGCCGCATTGCGGTGGTGGTGGTTGAAGAGCGGCCGGTGATCGAAACCGTCAGCTTTGTCGGGCTGAAAGAGTTTGACAAAGACACGCTGCTCAAATCGCTCAAGGATGCCGGCATCGGCGAGGGCCTGCCGTTTGACCGGGCGCTGATCGACCGCGCCGAGCAAGAGATCAAGCGCCAGTACCTGTCACGCAGCCTGTACGGCGCCGAGGTGGTGACCACCATCACCCCGACGGAGCGCAACCGGGTCAATGTGAGTTTTGCGATGACCGAGGGCGACGCGGCGCGCATCCGCGAGATCCGCATCGTCGGCGCCCAGGTCTTCTCTGAGGGCACGCTCACCGGCCTGATGGACCTGACCACCAGCGGCTGGCTCACCTGGTACACCAAAAACGACCGTTACTCGCGGTCGAAGCTGAACGCCGATCTCGACACCCTCCGGGCTTACTACCTGAACCGGGGCTACCTTGAGTTCAACATCGAAACCGCGCAGGTGACGATCTCACCGGACAAGCAAGACATCTCGATCACCTTGACGGTCAAGGAAGGCCAGCCCTACACCGTCACCGCCGTGCGCCTGGCCGGTGACTACCTGGGCAAAGAGGACGAGTTCAAGCAGTTGATCGGCATCCGCGCCGGTGAGCCCTACCGCGCGGCTGCCGTCACCGGCACCACCAAAGCGTTTACGGATCGTTTTGGCACTTTCGGTTATGCGTTTGCACGGGTCGAGGCGCGCACCGAAATCGACCGTGCCAACGGCCAGGTGGCCTTGGTGCTGGCGGCCGAGCCGCAGCGCCGGGTGTATGTGCGGCGCATCGACGTGGCCGGCAACACCCGCACCCGGGATGAGGTGGTGCGGCGTGAGTTTCGCCAGCTTGAATCGAGCTGGTATGACGGTGAGCGCATCAAGCTGTCGCGTGAGCGGGTGGATCGGCTGGGCTATTTCAAAGATGTGGCGGTTGATACCAATGAGGTGGCCGGCACCGCAGACCAGGTGGATCTGGCGGTCAACGTTACTGAAAAACCCACCGGCAACCTGTCGCTGGGGCTGAGCTTTTCCAGTGCCGACAAGCTGGCGCTGTCAGCCGCGATCCGCCAAGACAATGTGTTTGGCTCGGGCAATTACCTGGGCTTTGAAGTCAACACCAGCCGGCTGTCGCGCAGCCTGGTGTTTTCAACCGTCGATCCGTATTTCACGGTGGACGGCATCTCACGCGCTATCGATCTGTACTACCGCACCTCGCGGCCGTACAACAGCCTGGGTGACCAGTACCAGATCACCAACCCGGGCGGCGCGGTGCGGTTTGGCGTGCCGTTCTCGGAGTACGACACGGTGTTTTTTGGCCTGGGCATCGAGCAGACCAACATCGGCGCGTCGGCCGGCATCCCCAACCAGTATTTTGATTACCGCTTCCGATATGGCCCGGTGTCCACCGCCGTGCCACTGACGCTGGGCTGGGCCCGCGATGAGCGGGACAGCGCGCTCACCCCGTCGGCCGGCCGCTACCAGCGCGCCAACGTCGAGTGGAGCGTGGGCGGTGATGTGCGCTACCTGCGCACCAACCTGCAATACCAGCAGTTTTTCCCGGTCTGGAACCGCATCACGCTGGGCATCAACAGCGAGTTGGGTTACGGCCTGGGCCAGGGCGGCCGGCCGTACCCGGTGTTCAAGAACTTTTACGGTGGCGGCCTGGGCTCGGTGAGAGTCTTTGAGCAAAACTCGCTCGGCGTGATCGACCCGACCGGCGCTTATGTGGGCGGCGCCAAAAAGCTCAACATCAATGCCGAGCTGTACTTTCCGGTGCCGGGCACCGGCAACGACAAATCATTGCGCATCTTTGCCTTTGCCGATGCCGGCAATGTCTGGCGTGACGGTGAACCGATCACGGTCGATAGTCTGCGTTCATCGGCCGGTTTGGGCTTGTCGTGGATATCGCCAGTGGGCCCGCTCAAACTGAGCTGGGGCGCGCCGTTGCGCAAGCAGGCCACGGATAGAATCCAACGTTTCCAATTCCAGATCGGGACTGCGTTCTGATGACCACCAAGACCATGATGTCACTGGCTGAAACGATGCAGCACGCGGTTTGCAAAACGGCCGCATTGGCCGGGCTGGCCGGTTTGGCGGTCATGTTGGCCAGCGCGCCGGCCCAGGCCCAGGAGTTGAAGATCGGCTATGTCAACAGCGAGCGGGTGTTGCGTGAGGCCACGCCGGCCAAAGCCGCGCTGGCCCGGATGGAATCTGATTTCAGCAAGCGCGACAAAGATTTGAACGACCAAGGTGCCAAACTGAAGGCCGCCGCCGACAAGCTGGAAAAAGACGCCCCCACCCTGCCCGAGAGCGAGCGCAACCGCCGCCAGCGCGATCTAGTGGAACAAGACCGCGATTTGCAACGCAAGCGGCGTGAGTTTCAAGAAGACCTGAACCAGCGCCGCAATGAAGAAACCGCCGGCATTGTCGAGCGCGCCAACAAGGTGATCAAAGGCATTTTCGAGGGCGAAAAATACGACCTGATCCTGCAGGACGTGGTGTTTGCCAGCCCCAAGGTTGACATCACCGAAAAGGTGATCAAGGCGCTGAACGCCGCGCCGGCGGCCAAGTAAAGGCGCGCGCCGTGCCTGCACCGGTGCGGCTGGCCGACATCGTGGCCGCCTTGGGCGGCGAACTGTGCGGTGCGTTGCGTGGTGCGTCGCGTGGTGGGTCAGGCAACCAACCCGGCGACCCCGGCGCCACGGTCATTGAGCGGCTGGCCCCGCTCGAATCGGCCGACAGCAGCAGCCTGTGCTTTTTGGCCAACCCGCGCTACGGCCTGCAACTGGCCGCCAGCCAAGCGGCTTGCGTGATCGTCTCACCCGCGCTGCGCGAGGCGGCGCTGGCCCGGGGCCTGGCGCTGGTCACTGACGACCCCTACCTCTACTTTGCCCGCCTCACTCAGTGGTGGGCCGCGCGCCAGCGCCGCCCGCCGGTGCTGGGCGTGCATGCCAGCGCGCTGGTTGAGCCCGGCGCCCGCATCGATGCCAGTGCGTCGGTGGGGGCGTTTGCCTTTGTCGGCGCGGGCGCGCTGATCGGGCCTGGCGTGGTGATCGGCCCGCATGCCCACATCGGCGCGGCTGCGGTGGTGGGTGATTTCAGCCGGCTGGCCGCCCGCGTCACGCTGGGTGAGGCTTGCATCCTGGGCCAGCGCGCCGTCCTGCATTCGGGTGTGGTGATCGGCGCCGATGGCTTTGGTTTTGCACCCAGCGGCCGGGGCGACGATGCGCGCTGGATCAAGATTGAGCAGCTCGGCGCGGTGCGCATCGGCGATGACGTGGAGATCGGCGCCAACACCTGCATCGACCGCGGTGCGCTGGACGACACCCTGGTGGGCGACGGCGTCAAGCTCGACAACCTGGTGCAGATCGGCCACAACGTGCAGATCGGCGCGCACAGCGCATTTGCCGGCTGTGTGGGCGTGGCGGGATCGGCCAAGATCGGCCGCCATTGCACGGCGGGTGGCGGCGCCATCATCCTGGGCCATCTCACGCTGGTAGACCATGTGCACATCACGGCGGCCACGGTGATCACCCGGTCGATCTTGCAGCCGGGCCAGTACAGCGGGCTGTTTCCGTTCGATGACAATGCGTCGTGGGAGAAAAACGCTGCCACGCTGCGCCAATTGCACAGCCTGCGAGACCGCCTGCGCGCGCTGGAGAAAAAACAATGACCGTCCCGTCGCCAGTCCCTGTTGTTGCCGCAGTGCAAGCCGCGCTGCCTGGGTTCGACATCCACAAGATCCTCAGGAAGTTGCCGCACCGCTACCCGTTTTTGCTGGTTGATCGGGTGCTTGAGTTCGAGAAAAACAAGCGCATCAAGGCGTTGAAAAACGTCACCATCAATGAGCCGTTTTTCCAGGGCCATTTTCCGCACCGGCCGGTGATGCCAGGCGTGCTGATGCTTGAAGCGCTGGCGCAAACCGCCGCGCTGCTGTCGTTTGAATCGATGGGCGAGGAGCCGGACGAAAACACCGTGGTCTACTTTGTCGGCATTGACGGCGCCCGCTTCAAGCGGGTGGTTGAGCCGGGTGACCAGTTGATCCTCGAGGCCAGCCTGGACCGCGCCAAGGCCGGCATTTACAAGTACAAAACCCGCGCCAGCGTGGACGGCCAGACGGCGGTGGAGGCCGAGCTGATGTGCACCATGCGCAAAATCGTTTGACGGCGCTGTTGTCGGCATGACGCAGATTCACGCCACCGCGCTGGTGGATGCGCGGGCCGAGTTGGCCAGCGATGTGACGGTGGGCCCGTATGCGGTGATCGGCCCGAATGTTGGCATCGGCGCGGGCAGCCACATCGGCGCGCACTGTGTGGTCGAGGGCCACACCACGCTGGGCCGTGACAACAA
>JANLOP010000225.1:0-39918 GCA_031366635.1 Betaproteobacteria bacterium
CTGCGCGGCAAAGTGGACATCGGCATGCGCTACGGCCGGATCGAGGCGCTCGAGTCCGACATTCCCGCGACGCGCGCCATTCGCGTCATGAATGCCGCAGGCCGCCTCGTCGTGCCGGGCCTCATCGACCTGCACGCGCACGTCTTTACCAGCGGCATCGGCATCCCAGCCGACGAGTTGGTGCTTTACCAGGGCACCACCACCGCGGTATCAGCGGGCGACGCGGGCGCAAGCACCTTCGCCACCTACCGGCGGTACGCGACGGCGCAGTCGCGCACGCGGATCTTTGCCTTCGTGCATATCGCCAACATCGGCCTGTCGGCGTTCCCGGTCGGCGAGTTGTTCAACATCGACTTCGCGCAGACCGAAGTTGCGGCGAAGACGCTTGCCGAAAACAACGACTTCGCCATCGGCATCAAGGTGCGCATGTCGCAGAACGTGATCGCTCGTCATGGCATCGAGCCGCTCAAGCGCGCGATCCGCGCCTGCGAACTCGCGGGTACCGATGGCCGCGTCATGTGCCACATCGGCGGCGTGGAGACGGTCGACCTGATGACGCTGATCCTGCAAACGCTGCGGCCCGGCGACATCCTGACGCACTGCTACTCCGGCGCGCCAAACGACGAAGGCAAGTTCACCAACATCGTCCAGGACGGCAAGCTGCTTCCGGCCGCCCTCGAGGCCAAAAAGCGCGGCGTGTTGTTCGACGTCGGCCACGGCGGCGGCAGCTTCGACTACACGGTCGCCGAGGCCGCCATCGCCCAGGGTTGCACGCCGGACACCATCTCCTCCGACATTCACGTGTATTCCGGCAACTCTGCCGGCCAGCCCTACTTGACCAACGTGATGAGCAAGTTCCTGAACATGGGCTTCTCATTGGAGCAGGTGGTGACTATGGTGACGGCGAATCCGGCGAAGGTCATCAACCGCATCCCAAAGCACGGCACGCTGCAGGTCGGCGCGCCGGCGGACGCCACCCTGCTTGATGTGGTGAACGGACCGGTCGAGTTCGTCGATACACGAAACAACAAGCGCCAGGGCAAGGTACTCGTCAGGCCGACCAACACGGTGATAGCAGGCGTCGCCTTCGGCCAACCCTACCAAGCGCCGTTCTCGACGCGATAGGTCAGCACCTCACGCCTTCGGCGCACGCAACGACGTCCTGCGGTAGTCGGTGGATGAGGTGTGCGGCGGTCGTTGCCAAGCGGCGGGCATCACACGACGGACGAAGCCCACGTCACTGCGGAAGGTTCGCCAACGTTGGTTCATGGCCGGGATCGCGAGTTCATCGCCCCTTCTGATAGCGGACGGACGGCACTGAATGTGCCTGCTGGCATCGTGGCGCGCTTCGGCGCATTTGTTGTGTTCCCTCAACTTGATGGGAGCCCATCATGGAATCCAACGTCAACGCAGTGCATCGCGAGCCGTGGAACAAGGGCAAGATCGTAGGTCAGAAGGCCCCGTTCAAGGTCAGGGACATCTGGGCACTACGCGTTCGCCTTCAGATCGGGCAGCGTCACCTCGCGAGCAGCCCCCGGCCAGTACTGGTCACTCCAGAATTTGCCGAAATTCATGTGTCGTATGGCGTCAAGTACTTGACGTTTATGAAAACCTGAATCCGTGACCCCACACCGATATAGCCGCACCCGCAGGGTGATCGCTGATGGCGACTGTGGCGTGTTTTGGTGGAAATACCGGGATGCGCAGAATCGAAGTCAAGCAACTGGAATACGATCTGACGCCTGTGGGCGGGCTGGCGTTGGTGGGGCATTGCCTCAAGGCGATGGTGCCGCAGTGGGCCCATCCCGACGCGGCGCTGCCGGTACCAAGCGGGGTGAGCAACAGCGACATCGTTCGCGCCTACCTCGGGCGGTCCTCGGTTCTCATTGGTGTCAGATACCTATGAAAACGCGCTTCGGCACGAGGCCGCCGACCATCTGCTGATGAAATATCCGGGTTAGGGATACCCGCCGAAACCCAGGGCCCGGGCTCGGCCGGTGCCAGCACAATCGGTTGGCGAATGGGATTTGGCATTCGGGATTCGGGAGCAGGTTGACGACATGGCAGGTGATCGCGTGGTGGCGTTCAAGGCCGGCGATGGCCGGGCGTTGAATCTGGTGCATGTGCATGGGCCGCGTGCGCCCAGCCGGGGCCCGGTGCTGCTGGTGCACGGGGCGGGGGTGCGGGCCAATATCTTCCGCCCACCGGTGGCAGTGTCTTTTGTCGATGCACTGATCGAGCGCGGCCACGATGTCTGGCTCGAGAACTGGCGCGCCAGCACCGACTTGCCACCCTGCAACTGGACGCTTGACCAGGCCGCGCTGTACGACCACCCCGCCGCCGTGCAAACCGTGCTGGCCGAGACCGGCGCGGCCAGCTTGAAGGCTGTGATCCACTGCCAGGGCTCGACCAGCTTCACGATGGCCGCAGTGGCCGGGCTGCTGCCGCAGGTGGACGTGATCGTCAGCAATGCCGTCTCGCTGCACCCGCAGGTGTGCACCGCATCTCGGCTCAAAAGCAAATTTGCGCTGCCGGTGGTGGGCTGGCTGACCGACCACCTGAACCCGCAGTGGGGTGAGGGCGGCGGCGACCACGCCCAGCGCTTGGGCGTGCGCACGCTGCGTGCGCTGGTCTCGCTCACCCACCATGAGTGCGACAACGGCGTCTGCCGCTTTGCCAGCTTCACCTACGGCACCGGGTTTCCGGTGCTGTGGCGGCATGAGCACCTCAGCGACGAGGTGCATGACTGGATTCGCGGTGAGTTTGGTGCGGTGCCGATGACGTTCTTCCGCCAGATGGCGCGCTGCGTCAGCGCCGGCCGGCTGCTGCGCCACGAGGCCCTGCCCGGACTGCCGGCCGACTACGCCGCAGCGCCGCCGCGCAGCACGGCCCGGTTTGTCTTTGTCGCCGGCCGGCGCAATGATTGCTTCCAGTGGCAAAGCCAGCGCACCAGCTTCGACTGGTTCAACCAGCACCAGCCCGGGCGCCATGCGCTGCAGGTGTTTGACGACTACGGCCACCTTGATGTGTTCATCGGCCAGCACGCCGCCCGCGACACCTTCCCGGCGATGCTGGACGCGCTGGACGCGCCAGCCCATTGATCCCGCCGCTGCCCACGCCCATCCCACGCCATCCCACCCCAGCAGGAGCCCCGCCATGACCCCCACCGTCAGCACACCGCACGCCGGCATCCACTTCAAAGAGACGATGAAAGGCGGTTTCACGCTCGGCGCCACCGACCCGGTGCTGGGCGCCAAAGGCGAGCAGCAACTGGCGATGCACGCCACGGTGGACATTCCCGACATCCCCGCCTTCACCGCTGACGCCCAGCACCATGCCAGCCTGTCGGGCAGCATCGACTTTGCGCCGATGGGCATGGGCATGGTGGCCGACAGCGGCGTCTTCGGCCTGTTCTCACCCAGCGGTGACCCGGAGCTGACCTACATGGTCTACGAGCTGGGCTTTTCCCATAACGGCCAGCGCTGGTATCTGGCAGGCAAAAAGCACGTGCAGATCGGCAGCCCGCTGCGGCTGTGGGGTGAGACCACCACGCTCTACACCACCTTGCACCAGGGCAGCGACGCCAGCGGGCCGATTGCCGGCGCCGGTGTGCTCGAACTCGGCGTGGTTGACCTGTTCAAGCTGATGGGCACGCTGGAGACGCCGCACAGCAGCGGCATCGGCGCATCAGTGGGCGCGGTGGCGGGGTTTTTCAGCTTCTTTGCCAGCGAGCTGTCACGCACCTACCTGACGCACCGGCCGAATGCGTCAAAACCACCGCAAGCCTGATTGGCCGCCCCGTTGAACCGGTAGAAAGCCCAAGATGCCCAAATTCGACCACGACGCCATCGTCATCGGCAGCGGCTTTGGGGGCGCGGTGTCGGCCTGCCGGCTGGCCGAGGCCGGCCTGCGGGTGCTGGTGCTGGAGCGCGGCCGGCGCTGGACGCCCGACACCTACCCGCGCGCGCCCGGTGACGCCTGGCTGTGGAACCAGGATCAGCCCGAGCACTTCAACGGCTGGGCCGACCTGCGCACCTTCTCGGACATGTGGGTGGCCGCCGGTGCTGGCGTGGGCGGCGGCTCATTGATCTACGCCAATGTCTCGGTCGAGGCCAAGCCCGAGGTGTTTGACGCCAAATGGCCGGCCGGCATCAACCACCCGACGCTCAAACCGTATTACGACCGGGTGGCCCACATGATGGGCGTGCAGGTGCTGCCCGACAACCAGCTCACCGCCCGCTACCGGCTGATGCAGGAGGGGGCCGAGAAATGCGGCTGGGGGGATCGCTTTCACAAAGTGCCGCTGGCCGTCAGCTTCGACCCCGGCTTTGACCCCGAGCGTGCACCGGCCCGCGACGACAGCCACAGCGTGCCGTTCACCAACATCCACGGCGTGCAGCAGGGCACGTGCGTGCACTGCGGCAATTGCGACATCGGCTGCCAGGTCAAGGCGAAGAACACGCTTGATCTCAACTACCTGGCGGTGGCCGAGCAACACGGCGCCGAAATCCGGCCGCTGCACCTGGTGGTCAAGCTGGAGCCATTGGGCACAACAGACGGCAGCGGCTGGCGGGTGCACTTTGACCGGCTCGAAGGCGGCCAGCGCCTGCGCAGCAGCGCCACCGCCCAGCGCGTGATCCTGGGCGCCGGCTCGATCGGCAGCACCGAGCTGCTGCTGCGCTGCCGGGATGAGTTCCGCACGCTCACCGGGCTTTCCAGTCAACTCGGCAAGGGCTGGGCCTTCAACGGTGATTTTGTGACGCCGGCGTTTTACAAAAACCGCAAGGTGTCGCCGTCACACGGGCCCACCATCTCCAGCGCCATCGACCTGCTGGACGGGGTGTACAAAAAGCAGGCGCTGTTCATCGAGGACGGCGGCCTGCCCAATCTGGCGGCCGACTTCATCCGCCAGCGGCTGAAAAAACTGCCCGGTGGCCGGCTGCGCCAACTGTGGGCCGATCTGGGCGGCCATGCCGAGGTGCAAGACCCGCTGGCCGACATGATGCCGTGGTTTGGCCAGGCGGTAGACGCCGCCGACGGTGAGTTGTATCTGGGCCGGCTGTGGTACCTGCCGTGGCGCCGCACCCTCAAAATGCACTGGGATTACCGGGCCAGTGAGGCCACGGTGAACGCGATGATCGAGGTGCACAAAATGCTGTCGGCGGCCACCGGCGGCACGCCGTTTGTGCCGCCCACCTGGACGCTGGCGCACAACCTGATCACCCCGCACCCGCTGGGCGGCTGCAATATGGCCGACAGCGCCGACAAAGGCGTGGTTGATGGTCACGGCCAGGTGTTTGGTCACCCGGGGCTGTATGTGATGGATGGCGCCACCGTGCCGCGCGCTATCGGGCTGAACCCGTCGCGCACGATTGCGGCGTTGGCCGAGCGCGCGGTTGAGCGCATCGTGCAGACTGCTTGACGGGCTTTACGTCGTCAGGGCCAACGGCGCGCTGGGCGGCGCTAAAACCCCGCCGTCGAGACGGCCCGACAACGCCGGCGCCGTTTTAGCGCTGGGTCACTGGGTCACTGGGTCACTGGGTCACTGAGAATCGGAAAACATCTTGAAAGCCTCGATGCGGGCTTGCAGCATGGCCGACGCGATACCGGCCATCTCCGACAGCGATTCAAGCGCGCGCTTGCTCATCGATCTGGGCACATAATCTAGCACGCAGACCGTGCCGATACCAACGCCGCGGTGCATGATCGGCGCGCCGGCATAGTATCGAATACCCAACGGCCCCACCGCCAGCGAGTTGTTGGAGAACCTGGAATCGACCCGCGGGTCCGGCACCTCAAGCAACTGCTGAGAATTTGCGGCCTCGCAGCAGAACGAGTTTGAACTGCTGATCGTGCGCGCCCCCAAACCATGCACCGACTTGAACCACAGCCGGTCACCGTCAATCAAACTGACGATGGCTACCGGCGTCATGCAGACGATGGCGGCGAGGCGGGTGAGCGCATCAAACCCTTCCTCGGGCGGCGTATCCAATATCGCCATCGCTTTCAGCGATGAAATTCTGCTTCGCACGTCATTGGATGTTATCTCAGCGAGATCACTGGTTTCGGTCATTTTGTGCTTTTACCCAAACGGGCAAATCGGAGTGGCCCTTGTTTGAATATGGTGGCTGGCACCGACCGCGTCTGTGCGCCAGCACACGGTTGGGGCAGTCGCGCATTGCAAGGCCGTGTGCCAGCGCGGCAGGCGGATACACCACGCCAGGCGCGCCAGGCCAGGCGCGATATTGCTGCCCTGTGTCAGCGCTTGGTGCTGGCGCGCGGCCAGCAGCGCCCGGACCGGCTGCCTGTCAAAGCAGCGCGATGCGCCGCGCCTGGTCGGTCAGCTCAGCGCGGAAATCCGGGTGCGCAATGCCGATCAGTGCCTGTGCCCGCTGTTTGGCCGATTTGCCGCGCAACTGGGCCACGCCGTATTCAGTCACCACGTAGTTGATGTCGTTTTTGCTGGTGCTGACATGCGTGCCTGGCGCCAGCACCGGCACGATGCGCGAAATGCTGTCATCCCGGGCGGTGGACGGCAGCACGATAAAAGCCTTGCCGCCGTTTGACCGGTTGGCCGCCCGCACAAAATCAGATTGCCCGCCGGTGCCCGAGTACGGCGCCGAGCCCAGGCTCTCAGAGCCGCACTGGCCCAGCAGATCAATCTGCAAGGTGGCGTTGATGGTCACCATATTGTTGTTCAGGCCGGCCAGCTCGGGCGAGTTGGTGAAATCGACCGGGTGAATCTCCAGCCCCGGGTTGCGGTGCATGAAGCGGTACAGCTTGGCCGAGCCCAGCGCAAACGTGGCCACCATCTTGCCCGGCAGGTAATTCTTGCGCCGGTTGGTCACCGCGCCGGCCTCAACCAGCGTCATGATGCCGTCGCCAATCATCTCGGTGTGGATGCCCAGATCGTGCTTGTGTGTCAGTTGCATCACCACCGCGTCGGGGATGCCGCCGTAGCCGATCTGCAAAGTGCTGCCGTCGTCGATCAAATCGGCCACATATTTGCCGATGGCCTCTTGCACCGGGCCGATCTTGGGCAGGCCCACCTCCAGCACCGGCTCGCTGCTCTCAACCAGCGCCGTCACCTGCGAGATGTGCACATGGCAGTTGCCGCAGGCAAACGGCACGTGGGGGTTGACCTCCAGCAGCACGGCGCGGGCCTTGCCGATCGCCGCCAGCGTGTAGTCTGCCCCCAGGCTGATCGAGAAATAACCGTGCTCGTCCATCGTCGAGGCCATGCTGAACACCACATCGGCGGCGATCTGGCCGCGCTCGATCTGGGCCGGTATCTCAGAGAAATAATTGGGCAAAAAATCGACCCAGCCGGCCTGGCCGCCGGCCCGGGTGGCGCCACCGAAGAAAAACGCCACATGCTGCACATGCCGCACCGTGGCCGGGTCGAGGTAGGCGTATTTGCGCATCGCCAGGATTTGCGCCACCTTGACGCCGAGAAAATCATGCCGCTGCTCAGACAACGCAGTCAGCAGCGCCGGCGGCTCACCGACGCCGGTGGGCACGATGATGAAGTCACCGTTTTGCACCTGGCGCACCGCGTCACCGGCGGCCATGCGTTTTTCAAGGTATTGCTGCTGGATCGACATGGTGGTGGGCTCCTGGGGCAAGCGATGTTTGCCGCAAGTCTAGGGGCGGCGCAGGCCACTGCCTACTTCAACCCGTTGCCGCGCCCGAAGGGATGCCCTGTGTTTCTTCTGGTTTGTGTGAGTGCTGCCGTCACCTGGTTCACCCGCGCCGAGCTGCATGCGCTGCTGGCCAGTTGCCGGGCCCACAACGCGCAGGCCGGCAGCACCGGCATGCTGCTGTACAAGGACGGCAACTTCATGCAGGCGCTGGACGGCGAAGAGTCCGCCGTGCGCGCGCTGCAAGCCCGCATCGGCGCCGATTTGCGCCACCGTGGCATGGTGGTGATCGACAGCGGCCCGGCCGAGCACCGGCAGTTTGCCGACTGGCGCATGGGTTTTGTCGATCTGACCGCCGCCCAGGATGGCCTGCCGCCGGGCTACAGCCGGTTTCTCGACCTGCCGCTCACCGAGCAGGCTTTGTGCCCACACCCCGGGCCACTGCTGGCAGTTGCTGCGCTTGTTCAGGCAGCTCGACTGATGGCCGGGCCGCCAGCCCGGCAGATCAACGCACCCACTCAATCCGGCCGCTGCCAGACCACGCCGTCCTCGTTCAGGATCGCGTCCAGCGGCACATCGTGCGGCTCGGCCTTCAACCACGGGATGTAGCCGTGGCCGTAGCCCACGCCCACGGTGTAGGGGCGCGGCAGCAGCGCGGCCAGCGTGCGGTCGTAAAACCCGCCGCCGTAGCCCAGCCGGGTGCCGTCGGGACCGTAGCCCACACAGGGCACCAGCAGCAGCGCCGGCTCAAACTGCTCGGTGTCCTTGGGCTTGGGGATGCCGAAGGCGTCTTCCTCCATCGGGCAGCCCGGATACCAGACGTGGAAGCGCAGTTGTTTGGTGTCACGGTCGATCACCGGCAGGCCGATGCGGCGCTGCTCTTCGGCCTCACTCCAGCGGTACAGCGCGGGCAGCGCATCAAACTCGCCCTTGATCGGCCAGTACGCACCCACCGACGTCTCACTGCGGCTCACCAGCCAGACCCGCAGCACCTGCTGCAAGTGCACCGCGCGCTGGTGGCGGTCAACCAGTGCCAGGCGCTCGGCCTGCAACTGGCGGCGCAGTTGGCCTTTGTCTTGCGACGGCTCGAAGCTGAGGTTGAAGGTATCGCTCATGGCCCGGATTGTCGGCCACCGGGCGTGATTTGGCAGCCGGCGCGACGTTGCCGGATGGCCCGGGCAGCGCCTGGCCAGCGCCAGATCAGGCCGGGGCAGCGCCCGGCCGGCGCCGGATCAGGCCCGGGCGTGGGCCCGGCGCGCGACGGCAGCCAACCGGGCGGCCAACCGGGCAGCCGCCCGATGCACGCCATGCGCCGCCGCCCGCCAGGCCGCGCCGGCCCGTGCCAGCGCGGCCGGCCGGCGCACCGCACCCACCACCGCAGCCAAGCCCGGCACGGCCACCGGCGGCGCGGCGCCCACCGCCCAGGCGATGCAAACCGCCTGCTGCGCCCGCCAGGGCTCGGCCAGCACCCGCTCACCGGCGCCCAGAAACAACCGGCTGCCTGCGTCCAGCACATGGTCGGCGGGGTCGCCCGACCGGGTGATCCACACCGCGCCCCCGCTCACCTGCAACCAGCCGGCATGGCGCGCCTGCAACTGCAGAACGCCGTGCAGGCCGAGCTGGCGCGGCGTGCCGTCGAGTGTTTGAAAGGCGCCTGATTGATGCAATTTGCTCATGATGGCTCCAAAATCGGGCCGGCGCGCGGGGGCAGCGCCGGCCTGCGGGTGATGCGCGGGATGCGAATGACGATGGCAGGATGATGACGGCAAGCCGGCCTGTGATCGAATGCATTCGGGCGCCACGATTGATGCTGGATCAACATGAATGCAAATCCCCACCGCCGGCCGCTGTCGCTCGACGGCCTGCGCGCCTTTGAGGCCGTGGCGCGGCGGCTGTCGTTCAGCGGTGCGGCCGACGAGCTGTTTCTCACACAGTCGGCCATCAGCCGCCAGATCAAGGCGCTGGAAGGCGAAGTGGGCGTGCCGCTTTTCAATCGGGGCACGCGCCGGGTTGACATCACCGCCGCCGGCCAGGCGCTGCGCCAGGCGGTGTTGCCGGCGCTGGACGGCATCGACCGGGCGGTGCGTCAGTTGCGCGCCGCGCAGGGCCGGCGCCACGTCAACCTGTCCACCTTTGCCAGCTTCACCACGCTCTGGCTGATGCCTCGGCTGGCCGGCTTTCAGCAGCAACACCCCGACATCGACATCCGCCTCACCGCCACCGATGTGCTGTCCGATCTGGACGACCCCGAGCTGGACCTGGTGCTGCGCTACGACTTTGCCGCCAATGTGCCGGCCGATGCCGAGCTGATGTTCGGCGAGGTGCTCACCCCCGTAGCCAGCCCCTGGCTGCTGCAACAGGCCGCCAGCGGCCAGGCGCCGCCGCTGGCCAGCCCGGCTGACCTGGCCGGCCATGCGCTGCTGGAAGAAGACGACCGCCGGCCCAGCGCGGCGACTTTGAGCTGGCGGCGCTGGCTGTTTGAGCACGGCCAACCCACGCTCGAGCCCCGGCGCTGGATCTACCTCAATTACACCCACCAGCAGGTGCAGGGCGCGCTGGCCGGCCAGGGCGTGGCGCTGGCCCGCATGGCGCTGGTGCATGACCCACTGGCCCGGGGTGAGCTGGTCGAGCCCTTTGGCGCCGCCGGCCGGCTGCCCGGCCCGGCGGCGTACTGGCTGCTGGTGCTGCCGGGCGCCCGGCTGCGGCCCGAGTTGCGCGCCTTCATCGCCTGGGTGCGGGCGGAGGCCGCGCTGACCCGCGCCGCGCTGGGCGAGCCAGCGGCCGGCGCGCCCGCCGCTGCGCGTTGATGCGCGGCGGGCATCAAACCCATGCCCATCGCTCACCCCGCGCCGGGGCGACCTGGCCTAGCATCACCGGTCCAATTTTGGGAGACATCGCATGCTCAAACTCGCCATCGGCAACAAGAACTACTCGTCCTGGTCGATGCGGCCGTGGGTGCTGCTGCGCCATTTCGGCATCCCGTTTGACGAGCTGATGCTGCGCTTTGACAGCATGGCGCCGGGCTCGGCCTTCAAGCAGGCCGCGCTGGCGCTGTCGCCCACCGGCCGGGTGCCGGTGCTGCTGCATGCTGACCTGGCGGTGTGGGACACGCTGGCCATTGCCGAGTACCTGGCCGAATACGCCGCCGAGCATTGGCCCGAGCACGCGCTGTGGCCGCGCGACCAAGCCGCCCGGGCCCGGGCGCGCTGCCTGTGCGCTGAGATGCACAGCGGCTTTGCCGCACTGCGCAACGCCTGCCCCATGAACATCGAGGCCCATTTGCCCGAGGTCGGCCGGCGGGTGCTGGCTGAGCAGCCGGCGGTGGCGGCCGACCTGGCGCGGTTGCTGGCGATGTGGCGCGACGCGCTGGCGGCCAGCGGCGGGCCGTTCTTGTTCGGCGGCTTTGGCATTGCCGATGCCTACTTTGCGCCGGTGGCCGCCCGGCTGCGCGGCTACGGCCTGCCACTGCCGGCCGAGTTGGCGGCCTACGTTGACCGGCTGTGGGCCAGCCCGGGCGTGGCCGCCTGGGTGCAGGGCGCGCTGGCCGAACAGGACTTTCTGGATTTTGAAGAGCCCTACCGGCAGCGCCGGTGACGCGGCGCAGCGCCCCCGGGCCAGCGCGGCGCCGGGGCGCTGGGTTACAGTCATTTGCCCTGCGCGCACTGCGCCCCAACCCCGAGGGCAGCGCCGCCCGCCCACCGATGACCGGCCTGTCGCTATTTTTTCGTCGCTGCCTGGTGCTGGGACTGCCGGCCCTGGTCAGCCTGGCCAGCAACCTGCTGCCGCTGCCGGCCAGCGCCCAGGCCGGCAACCTCGACAGCACCGTGGTCGAGGCCCGCGACGCCGCCCGCAAACGCGACCGCAGCCGCCTGGCCGCTGCCCGCGCGGTGCTTCAGGCCGGCGCCCACCCGCTCACCGCCTGGGCCGACTACTGGGATTTGAGCAGCCGCCTGGCCGACGCCCAAATCGACGAAGTCGAGGCGTTTTACAGCCGCTGGGTCGGCTTTTATGTGGAGGACCGGCTGCGCAACGACTGGCTGCTGGAGCTGGGCCGGCGCCGCGACTGGCCGGCGCTGGCGCGCGACTACCCGCGCTTCCGCATGAACGACGACCGCGAGGTCACCTGCTGGTGGCTGTTCACCGAGCACCTGGCCGGCCGCGACGTGCGTGACGCGGCGCGCAGCGTCTGGTTTGCCCAAAAAGAGCTGGACGACGGCTGCAACCTGCTGGCCACCGCGCTGGTGGACGCCAAGCGCTTGACCGCCGACGATGTCTGGCGCAAGGCCCGGCTGGCGCTTGAAGCCCAGCGCCCGGGCGCGGCCAAGGCGGCGGTCGGTCTGCTGGGCAACGGCGCCGGCCGTGACGCGGCCGAGGCCATCGACAACCCGGCCCGCTACCTGCGGCGCAGCGGCGGCGGCGGCGGCAACGCGCCCGGCGCGCGCGTGGCGCAAGAACTGCGGCTGCTGGCCGTGATGCGCCTGGCCGTGGCCGAGCCCGACTCGGCGGCCGCCGCGCTGGACGGCGGCGCGCTCGGCCAAAGCCCGTCGCTGGCCGCCTGGGGCTGGGCCTACACCGGCCGGCAGGCGGCTTTCCGGTTGTCGGCCGATGCCGCCGCCCACTACCAGCGTGCCGCCGCCTTGCTGCGCGGTGACGAAGCCCGCCAGCCCGGCTGGAGCGACGAAACCCTGGCCTGGGGGGTGCGCGCCACGCTGCGCACCGCCGCGCCGGCCCAGCGCTGGCCGCAGGTGCAGCGCCTGGTGGACGCGATGAGCGCTGCCGAGCAGCGCGAGCCGGCCTGGGTGTACTGGAAGGCCCGCGCCCTGCAAGCCCAGGCCCAGGCGCTGGGTGCGGCGGGCGCTGAGAGCGACGCTCACCGCACCGAGGCGCGCCGGCTGTTGGAGTCGGTGGCCGGGCCGCTGAATTTTTACGCCGCGCTGGCCACCGAGGAACTGGGCCGCACGCCCGCGCTGCCGGCCACGCCGTTGCAGCTCACCGCCGCCGAGATGGCCAGCGCCAGAACCCACCCCGGCCTGGGCCGGGCATTGCTGCTGGCCGATCTGGGCCTGCGCGACGAGGCCCGGCGCGAGTGGAACTTCAGCCTGCGCGGCATGACCGATCGTGAGTTGCTGGCCGCCGCACGGCTGGCCTGTGACCGGGCCGACTGGCAGTTGTGCATCAACACCGCCGACCGCACCCGCAGCGAGATCGACACCGCGCTGCGCTACCCGATGCCGTTTGGCATCGACATCACCCAGGCCGCCAACGCCGCCGGGCTGGACCCGGCGCTGGTGTTCGGCCTGATCCGGCAAGAAACCCGCTTCATGCCGCAGTTGCGCTCGTCGGTGGGCGCCAGTGGCCTGATGCAGGTGATGCCGGCCACCGCCCGCTGGGTGGCCAAGAAGATCGGCCTGGATTGGCGCAACCCCGAGCTGATCAGCGACCCGCCGACCAACTTGAAGCTGGGCACCAGCTACCTCAAACTGGTGCTCGATGACCTGGGCGGCTCGCAGGCGATGGCCGCAGCGGCCTATAACGCCGGGCCGGGCCGGCCGCGGCGCTGGCGCGAAGGCCCGTGGGTCGAGACGGCGATCTGGGCCGAGAACATCCCTTTCAACGAGACGCGGGATTACGTCAAGAAAGTGCTGTCCAACGCCGCTGTGTACAGCGCGCTGCTCGACAGCCAGAAGCCGCCGTTGCTGCGCCCGCGCCTGGGTGCGGGCATCGGCCCGCGCGACGGCGCCGCCGCCGCGCCCAACCCCGACCTGCCGTGACCACCGAGACCGCACCCGCCGCATGAAAAAAATCGTCATCACCGGGGGCACCGGCTTTGTCGGCCGCAACGTCATCGAGCGGCTGTTTGAGCACGACGCCGAAGCGCGGCTGGTGGTGCCCACCCGGCGCCGGGTGAATGGCCGGGCGTTGCAAATCCTGCCCACGGTGGATTTGGTCGAATGCGATGTGCATGACAGCAAAGCCCTGCCCGGCCTGCTGGACAGCGCCGATGTGCTGGTGCACCTGGTGGCCATCCTGCACGGCAGCGCCGCCCAGTTTGACCGGGTGCATGTGCAGTTGCCGCGCCACTTGGCGGCGGCCTGCGCTGCCGTGGGCTGCCGACGGGTGGTGCATGTCAGCGCGTTGGGCGTGGGCACACACGCGCCGTCGCTGTACCTGCGCAGCAAGGCCGCGGGTGAGGCGGTTTGGCAGCAGGCGGCCCAGCTTCACGGGCTGGACGTCACGCTGCTGCGGCCGTCGGTGATTTTTGGCGCCGAAGACCGTTTCACCAACCTGTTTGCGTCGTTGCAGCGGCTGTTGCCGGTGCTGCCGCTGGCGGGGGCCAACGCCCGCTTTCAGCCGGTGTGGGTGGGCGATGTGGCCCAAGCCATCGTGCAGGCGCTGCGCAACAGCCTGGCTGGCCCGCAGCACCCTGGCCCGGTGATCGAGTGCGCCGGCCCCGAGGTGATGACGCTCAAACAGATCGTGCAGCGGGTGGGCGACATGGCCGGTTGCCGGCGCCCGGTGCTGGCGCTGCCTGAGGCGCTGGGCCTGCTGCAAGCCGCCGCGATGGGGCTGATGCCGGGTGAGCCGCTGATGTCGCGCGACAACCTGCTGTCGATGCGCGTGCCCAACATCGCCAGCGGCACCCTGCCCGGCCTGGCGGCGCTGGGCATCACGCCGGCATCGATCAACACGCTGGCCGGCCACTTCAACCCGGCCAGCCCGCGCCGGCAGTAAGCCGGTGGGCGCTCACAACCGCCCTCACCCCAACCCTCTCCCGCGAGCGGGAGAGGGAGAGGGAGCAGGTCACCGTGTCTTGCCCGCTCTCCCGCCTGCGGGAGAGGGCAGGGGTGAGGGCGCAATGACAAGGCCAGGCCGATGAAAACCTACATCGTCGGCGGCGCGGTGCGCGACCGCCTGCTCGGCCTGCCGGTCAATGACCGCGACTGGGTGGTGGTCGGCGGCACGCCCGAGATGATGGTCGAGGCCGGGTACACCCCGGTCGGGCGCGACTTCCCGGTGTTTCTGCACCCACACACCCACGAGGAATACGCGCTGGCCCGCACCGAGCGCAAATCCGGCCGGGGCTACCAGGGCTTTACCGTGTTCGCCTCGCCCGAGGTCACGCTCGAACAAGACCTGGCGCGGCGCGACCTGACCATCAACGCCATCGCCGAAGACCCGGCCAGCGGCGCGCTGATCGACCCTTTCCACGGCCAGCGCGATTTGCAGCAGCGCGTGCTTCGCCATGTCGGCCCGGCGTTTGTCGAAGACCCGGTGCGGCTGCTGCGGCTGGCCCGGCTGGCCGCCCGCTTCGCCGATTTCACCGTCGCGCCCGAGACCCAGGCCCTGCTGGCGACGATGGTGGCCAACGGCGAGGTGGACGCGCTGGTGCCCGAGCGGGTGTGGCAAGAGCTGTCACGCGGGCTGATGGAAGCCCGGCCCGACCGCCTGCTCGACGTGTTGCGCGGCTGCGGTGCGCTGGCCCGGCTGCTGCCCGAGGTAGACCGGCTGTGGGGCGTGCCGCAGCCCGAGGCCCACCATCCCGAAATCGATACCGGTGTGCACCTGCTGATGGTGCTGCGCATGGCCGCGCAGTTGCAAGCGCCGCTGGCCGTGCGCTACGCCTGCCTCTGCCACGACCTGGGCAAGGGCACGACCCCGCCCGAGGATTGGCCGCGCCACATCGCCCACGAGCTGCGCAGCGCCAGGCTGGCGGCCAACGTCAGCGCGCGCCTTCGCGTGCCCACCGACTGCGCCGCGCTGGCCGATCTGGTGGCCCGCGAGCACGGCAATGTGCACCGCAGCGCCGAGCTGAGCGCGACGGCCACCGTGCGCCTGCTTGGCCGCTGTGACGCCTGGCGCCGGCCCGAGCGCGTGGCTGACCTGCTGCTGGCCTGTGAATGCGACGCCCGGGGCCGGCTCGGCCTGCAAGACCAGCTCTACCCGCAGCGCCCGCGCCTGCTGCAAGCCCTGGCCGCTTGCCGCGCCGTGCCCGGTGCCGAGATCAGCGCCGCTGCCGCCGCGCGCGGCCTGGCCGGCCCGGCGATTGGTGCCGCGCTGACGCAGGCCCGGGTGGCAGCGGTGCAGCGAGCGCTTGACGCCCCCTTAAATTGCCAGCATCGCTTGCGTTGACAGCAATGCCAGCATCGTCTACGCTGATACCCATGAACACCACCCTGACGATCCGCAACCTCGACGAGCCCGTCAAGCAAAAGCTGCGCGTGCAGGCCGCAAGCCACGGCCGGTCGATGGAGGCCGAGGCGCGGGCAATCCTGACGTTGGCGGTGCAGGACAAAAAGCCTGACCCGGCCGCCCAGCCCGCAGCGCTTGCGCCTGACCCCACACTGCCGCCCAGCCCATTTGCGCACCTGCGCGGCATCTGGAAGGGGCGAATGAGCACTGACGAGATCATGCAAATCACCCGTGGCGAATGAAGCCGGTCGCCGTTTTCGTGGACAGCAATGTCATCCTCGACATGATCAACCAGGATCCGGTCTGGTTCGATTGGTCAGACCGTGCACTTGCACGCCATGCCGACAGCGGCTTGGTGGTCAACGCCATGGTTTACTCGGAGTTGTGTTGCTCAGCAGCATCCACCGACGAAGTGGATGCGTTGTTGGCCGGCATGGCGGTTACCGTGGCTGATATCCCGCGTGCCGCGCTATTCCTGGCGTCAAAAGCGCATTTGCTGTACCGCCGCCGGGGCGGGGCCAGAACCTCGGCCCTGCCCGACTTCTTCATCGGCGCCCATGCCCAGATTTTGGGCATGGCAATCATGACGCGCGACACGGGCCGCTACCGCACTTACTTTCCGCAAGTGCCGCTGATCAGCCCGTGAGGCGTCCACATGCCGGGGGCCAACGGCGTCAAAACCAGCGCCCGATCAGCATCGCCACAAAGCTCAGCACCAGGCTGGACGCCAGTGGCACATAAAACTCGCGGCCCAAAAACCGCAGGCTGAAATCACCCGGCAATTTGCCCAGGCCCAGCTTGCCCAGCCAGCGGCGCAGGCCGCCAAACAGGATCAGCGCCAGAAAAAACACGATCAGCCAGCGCATGGTCGGTGCCGTGTGCGGCTCACAGCCGGTGCGTGCGGTCACCGGGGGCAAAGCCCAGCGGCGCGGCCAGTTCAGCGTCGGCCAGCCCGCAAGAGAAGGCGATGACCTTGAACAACTCGCCCATCTCATGCTCGTGGATCAGCCGCTGGGCCATGCTGCGCTCGGCCAGGCTGGCGGCATCCATCAACCCGAGCAGGCCGCCATTGAGCAAAAACCGCGCTTGCGAGGTGTAGCCGATCACCGCCGCGCCGGCGTTTTGCGCAGCCAGCGCGATGCCGGTGAAGTTGATGTGGGCGGTGATGTCTTTGCGCCCCACGTCAACCAGTGGATTGCCGTCAGCCCGGTGCGCCTGGTGGCACATCAGCGTGCCGCCGTGGCGCTGCGGCAGGTAGAACTCGGCCTCCGGGAAGCCGTAGTCGATGAAGATCGCCACACCGCGCCGCAACATGCCGGCCACGGTACTGACGAAGGCCTCGGCCTGCGGATGGATTTCAACCGTGCTGCCGGGCACAAACTGCGCCAAATGGGCGGCGTCCACCGGCGGGCGCAGCGCGGTCGGCCGGTCGGCCCAGGCAAAACCGTCCGCAGCGCCAGCCGCGTCGGCTGGATCGGCTGGATCGGCCGGATCGGCCAGATCGGCGACCACCCCACGCTCAAACCACTGCGCGCCGTCAAAGTGCAGCAATTGCACCGGCATCGCGTCCAGCACCTCGTTGCCGATCAGCACGCCGTCAAAGACCTCGGGCAGCGCGTCCAGCCACCGCACGCGGCCGCCAAAGCGCGCCAGCCGCGCCTGCTGGCGCTCGCGCAGCGTGGCTGACAGATCGACGATGGCGTAGCCGGCAACCTGATCGCCCAGCGCGTCCAGCAGCCCGGCCGCCAGCGCGCCCGAGCCGGCGCCAAACTCCATCACCTGCCGGCTGCCGCTGGCCAGCAGCGCCTGCGCCACCGGGGCCGCCAGTGCCCGGGCAAACAGCGGTGACAGCTCGGGCGCGGTGACAAAGTCACTGCCCGAGGCCGGCATCAGCCCAAACTTCTGGCTCGGGTTGGCGTAGTAGCCCAGGCCGGGTTGGTACAGCGCGGCCTGCATGAAAGCATCAAACGGCCACCAGCCGCCAGCACCGGCAATGGCCCGCCGGATCAGCGGCGCCAGGGCGCTGGCTACACTGGCCGGTTGACCCGCATCGGGCGGTGTTGCATCCCGCGCGCGGGCAGAATTTATCGCCATCCCGTGATTGTAGAAAGCATGTCGGCCCCTTCTCATCCCCCTGCCCGGCCGCGCCCGGTGGCGCTGGTCACCGGCGCGGCGCGGCGCATCGGCCGGGTGATAACGCTCGATCTGGCGCGCCACGGCTGGGATGTGGCCCTGCATTGCCGGGATGGTGCACAGGCGCTGGCCGACGCGCAAACCACCGCCGACGAGGCCCGCGCGCTGGGCGCCGTGGCCCGCGTGCTGGCCGCTGACCTGACCGACGAGACCGCTTGCGATGCGCTGGTGCCGACGGCGGTGGCCGCCCTCGGTCGGCTGGACGCGGTGGTCAACAACGCCTCGCTGTTTGAGTACGACAGCGTGGCCACCTTCAGCGCCCGGCTGCTGGACCGCGCCTGGCGCAGCAACACCGTCCCGGCCGTGCTGCTGGCCCGGGCGCTGCATGCGCACAGGCTGGTCAGCGCCACTGCATGCGGCGACGCAGGCCGGTCCGCCTGCGTCATCAACCTGCTGGACCAGAAGCTGGCCAACCACAACCCCGACTATTTCTCGTACACCTTGTCCAAGGCCGCGCTGGCCGAGGCCACGGTGATGTTGGCGATGGCACTGGCGCCACAAGTGCGGGTGTGCGCCGTCTCGCCGGGCGTCACGCTGGTCTCGGGCCCGATGGACGAGGCCGAGTTCGAGGCCGCACACCGGCTGACGCCGTTGCAGCGCTCGTCCACGCCCGACGACATCGCCCGCGCCGTGCGGTTTTTGCTTGAATCGCCGGCCATCACCGGCCACACGCTGCTGGTGGATGGTGGCCAGCACCTGCTGGGCCAGCCGCGTGATGTGCTGTTTCTGGCCCAGCAAAAGTTGGCTGCCGTCCCGAAGAAAGACTGACATGCAGAGCCTGCTCACCAACCCCAGCCTGATGGATTGCCGACGCCTGTACCTGCGCGACTACGAGGTCTGGATCAACATCGGCGTGCATGATTTCGAGAAGAAAGGCGAGCAGCGGGTGAAGATCAATGTCGATCTTTACGTGCCGCTGGCCCTGTCCACTCCCACCCACGATCAACTGGATGAGGTGCTGGATTACGACTTCATCCGCCGCAGCATCGCCGAGCGGGTGTCGCGTGGTCACATCCACCTGCAAGAAACCCTGGCCGACGACGTGCTGCGGCTGATGCTGGCCCACCCGCAGGTGCGCGCCGCCCGGGTGGCGACCGAAAAGCCCGATGTCTACCCCGATTGCGACGCGGTGGGCTGCGAGGTGTTCGGCATGAAAGACGGCCTGAAAGACGCCGCATGAGCAGCGCCACCGCCGAGATCACCGATACCGGCCCGCAGTTTGATCCCGCCAGCCAGACCCGGGCCCGCAAACAGGCCTTCGAGATCAACAAGCTCAGCAAGCGGCTGCACCGCCAAGTGGGCCAGGCGAGTGTGGACTTCAACATGATCGAGGACGGCGACCGGGTGATGGTCTGCCTGTCGGGCGGCAAAGACAGCTATGCGCTGCTCGACATCCTGCTCAGCCTGCAAAAAAGAGCCCCGGTACGGTTTGATCTGATCGCCGTCAACCTCGATCAAAAACAGCCGGGCTTTCCGGAACACGTGCTGCCCGACTACCTCGCCGCGCGTGGTGTGCCGTTCCACATCGAGCAGCAAGACACCTACCGCATCGTCACCCGGCTGGTGCCCGAGGGCAAGACGATGTGCAGCCTGTGCTCAAGGCTGCGGCGCGGCATCCTGTACCGGGTGGCCGGTGAGCTGGGCGCGACCAAGATCGCGCTCGGCCACCACCGCGACGACATGGTGGTCACCCTGCTGATGAACATGTTTTTTGGCAGCCGGCTGAAGGGCATGCCGCCCAAACTGGTCAGTGACGACGGCCGCCACACCGTGATTCGGCCGCTGGCCTACGTGGCCGAGGCCGACCTGGTGCGCTGGGCCGCGCACCGGCAGTTTCCGATCATCCCGTGCACCTTGTGCGGCAGCCAGGACAACTTGCAGCGGGTGCAGATCAAGAAGATGATCAACGACTGGGAACACCAGTACCCGGGCCGGGTCGAAAATATGGCGAGTGCGATGGGCCGCATCAGCTTGTCGCATCTGGCAGATCGCAAACTGTTCCCGTTCAGCACGCTGGTGCCCACCGGCCAGCCCGATCCGGCCGGCGACAAGGCGTTTGACGATGACGACGAAGGTTGCGCTGCAGCCCCTCTGCCCGCAGCGCTGCCGCAGGTGATCCAGTGGCAGCGCAGGAGCTGAGAGGGCCTCTGGCTCGCCGCCCGCTGCTGGCTGACCGCTGCCAGCGGCCCTCTGCCGTTTACCCCACCCCTGGGAGCGCACCATGAAACGACGTGATTTGCTGCTGATTGCCAGCGCCACCAGCACAATTTTGCTGCTGGGGGCCTGCGCCTCGATCAACCAACTGGCTACCGAGGTGTCCACGTTTGGCGATTGGCCGGCCGGCCGCAGCGGCGGCAGCTACGCTTTTGAGCGCCTGCCGTCGCAGCAAGCCCGGGCCGATGACAGCCAGTTGCTGGAGGACGCGGCCGCCCCGGCGCTGGCACGGGCCGGCTTCACGCCAGTAGTCGCCGGCGCAGAGCCCGATGTGCGGGTGCAGGTGGGCGTGCGCGTCAACCGCACTGACCGCTCACCCTGGGACGACCCGCTGTGGTGGGGTGGCGGTTTTGGCGGCTGGCGCCACGGGCCGTGGCGCGGCCCGTACTGGGGCGGCTCGCTGCGCTACGAGTCACCGCGCTACGACCGCGAGGTGGCGCTGCTGATCCGCGACCGCAGCAGCAACAAGCCGCTGTTTGAGGCCCGGGCCAGCAACGAGGGCTTCCAGCGCCAGTCGGCCGGCCTGCTGGCGCCGATGTTTGCCGCCGCGCTGGTGGATTTTCCGCACACCGGCATCAACCCGCGCCGGGTGGTGGTGCCGCTGACCGAGTGAGCTGGCCCGGTCGCTGGCGGCGGGCAGGCGTCAATCAATGCGCTTTGGCCTTGGCCGCCGGCTTGTCGTCGGCCGGCTCGTCCGTGCCGTCGCCGTCGGCCGGCACTGGTTTGGGCACTGGTTTGGGCGGCTCGGGCAGGATCACCGGCAGCACCGGCTCCAGCTTGTTCTCGCGCATGTACTCGCTCATCTCGCGCCAGCCGGCGTACATCGCCGCCTTGTCGGTCTTCTTGTTCAGCGTGTAGCAATCCTCGATGGCCCGGCCGGCATGGCGGCAGGCGCCGCCGGTGGCCTTGCCGTCGGCCTCTTTTTTGGCCAGCACCGTGGCCGCCGACTCGATGCCGAGCTGGTCGCAGCCCGACGCCAGCAGGCACAGGGTTGACAGCAAGACAGGGGCGAACGGACGGCGCATGCAGGCCATATCGGCCGCAGGCCCGCCTGACTTGAGCCGGCCCGGGCAGCCGGGCAGCCGGGCTCAGGCCCCGCGGGCCATCAACATCAGCGCGGCCACCCGCTCTTCGGTGGGCGGGTGGGTTGAGAACAGCCCGCGCAAGCCGCCGGCCGACAGCGGATTCATGATCATCATTTGCGCCGTCTCGGGGTGGCGCTCGGCGGCCGCCATCGGCGTGCCCTGGGCATAGCGGTGGATCTTGTCGAGGGCCGAGGCCAGCGCCGCCGGATCACCGGAGATCTCGGCACCGCCCCGGTCGGCCTCAAACTCCCGCGCCCGGCTGATGGCCATCTGGATCAGGCTGGCGGCCAGCGGCGCCAGGATGGCCACCAGGATGCCGGCCAGCGGATTGGCCGGCCGGCCGTCGCTGCTGCGCCCGCCAAACAGCATGCCGAAGTTGGCCAGCATGCCGATGGCGCCGGCCATCGTGGCGCTGATGGTGGACAGCAGGATGTCGCGGTGTTTGACATGGGCCAGCTCATGCGCCATCACGCCGCGCAGCTCACTTGCACTGAGCGCGCGGATGATGCCGGTGGTGGCGGCCACCGCCGCATGCTCGGGGTTGCGGCCGGTGGCAAAGGCGTTGGGTGCGGCCTCGTCGATCAGATACACCTTGGGCATCGGCAGGCCGGCGCGCTGGGCCAGCTCGCGCACCATGCCGACAAACTGCGGCGCGGTGCTGTCGTCCACCTCGCGGGCGTCGTACATCTTCAGCACGATCTTGTCGCTGAACCAGTAGCTGAAGAAGTTCAGCGCCACGGCCACAGCCAGCGCCAGCAGCATGCCGGCCGGGCCGCCCAGCCAGCGGCCGATGAGCATGAACAGGGCGGTGATGGCGGCCATCAGGATGGCCGTCTTCATCAGGTTGAACATGGTGCTGACATCCTTGCGTGGCGCCCGGATCGGGCAGCTTGTCAGATGCGGGCGGGCGCGCGCAGTTCAATCGGGGGTGGGATCGGTGGTGAGACCGGCGACGGGATCGGTGGCAGGGCCGGTGGCAGGTTCTGCCGCGCTGCTGCCCAGCCGCCGGCCGGCCAGGCCCGGCCGGGCCTGCAAAAACGCCGCCGCGTCCTCCCGCCGGCCACCGGGGCGTTGCAGTTGCAGCAAATCCAGCGCCGTGCCGCTGCCGCAGGCCACCGTCAGCCGCCCGTCTTGGGCGGCCAGCACCTGGCCGGGCGCGGCGCCGGCACCGCCCGCCCCGGGCCGCAGCCGGGCGCGCCACAGCTTCACCGTCTCGCCGTCGAGCCCAAAGCTGGCGCCCGGAAAGGGGTCGAAGGCGCGCAGCCGGCGCTCGATGACGGCCGCCGGCTGGGCCCAGTCGATCGCGGCCTCTGATTTGTCGATCTTGTGCGCGTACGTCACGCCGTCCAGCGGCTGCGCTGTGCCGGCCAGCCAGCCGGCGGCCAGGCGGGCCAGGCCGTCCACCACCAGCCCGGCGCCCAGCGCAGCCAGGCGGTCATGCAGGCTGGCGGTGCTGTCGTCGGGGTGGATGGGTTCGGCGGCGGTCAGCAGCATGGCGCCGGTGTCCAGCCCGGCGTCCATCTGCATCAGCGTGATGCCGGTGGTGGTATCACCGGCCTCGATGGCGCGGTGGATCGGCGCCGCGCCGCGCCAGCGCGGCAGCAGCGAGGCGTGGATGTTCAGGCAGCCCAGCGGCGGTACGGCCAGCACCCAGGCCGGCAGGATCAGGCCGTAAGCGGCCACCACCGTCACGTCGGCCAGCGCCGCCTGCAACGCGGCCTGTGCGGCGCGGGCGTCGTCGGGGTATTTGCCGTCCAGCCGCAGGCTGCGCGGCTGGGCCACCGTCAAGCCGTTTTGCAGCGCCAGCGCCTTGACAGCCGAGGGCTGCAACTTCAAACCCCGGCCGGCCGGGCGGTCGGGCTGGGTCAGCACCAGCGGCACGCAGTGGCCGGCGGCCAGCAGGGCGTGCAGCGCGGCGGCGGCAAAGTCTGGCGTGCCGGCAAAAACAAGGCGCATCGGTGAGGCCTGATGGGGGACGGCGCGGGGTGGCGGGCTCAAGCGCGGTGTTTGGCCAGCTCGTCGCGGGTTTTCTTCACCATCTTGGTCTTGATGCGCTCGCGCTTGAGCGGGCTCAGGTACTCGACAAACACCTTGCCCAGCAGGTGGTCCATCTCATGCTGCACGCAAACTGCCGCCAGGCCCTCGGATTCAAACTCGAACGGCAATCCGTCACGGCCCAGCGCGCGCACCGTCACCCGGGCGTAGCGCTGCACCTCGTCATAAATCGTCGGCACCGACAGGCAGCCCTCTTCGCTGAACTTCAACTCGGTGCTGTGCTGCACGATCTCGGGGTTGATCAGCACCTGCGGCCGGTCGCGGGTGTCGGACGTGTCCATCACCAGCAGCCGCTGGTGCACATCCACCTGCGTGGCGGCCAGGCCCACGCCGTCGGCGTCGTACATGGTTTCCAGCAGATCGTCCGCCAGGCGCCGGATACGGGCATCCACCTGCGCCACCGGCTTGGCAACGGTGTGCAGGCGGGGATCGGGGTAACGAAGAATGGTCAGCAAGGCCATGACAGATCAGCGGCGTAGAAAGGTGGGATCAGGGCCAGGCGTGGCCCGCGATGCTCGACAAAAATACATGGGGGCAGCAACGAGAAAGCCAACACCGCCGGCCCCGGTCTGGCAGCCCGATCAGACGCCGCCCGCCCGTGCTTTGCTTGCGCTACCCGGGTTTAGCGGCAAAATCTGCGCTGCAGCATGAAGCATGCACCGGCGGCCCCGCCGGCTATGCTGCCGGTGCCGCAAAACAGGCCGACCAGGCCAGATTGTGGCACCCGCCACCCCGGAGACCCGCCCATGAGTTCACGCACGCCCCGCCTTGCCCGACTTGCCTGCGGCTTGCGGTGGGCGTTCGCACGTGGTTTGCTGCCCGCCATCCTGCCGCTGTGCCTGACGCTGCCGGCAGCGGCCAATGAGCCGGTCACAGCGGCCCAGCGCAGCGCTGCGCAACAGGTGGCCCAGGCCGGTGTGCCGCTGTCGGCGCTGGCCGCCGACGCGCCGACGTCGCACACGGTGCAGGCCGGCGACACGCTGTGGGCCATCTCCAGCCTGTTTCTCAAAAGCCCGTGGCGCTGGCCTGAGCTGTGGGGCATGAACCTGCAAGACATCCGCAACCCGCACCTGATCTACCCCGGCCAGGTGCTGGTGCTCGACAAAGACGGTGACCGCGCCCGCCTGCGCCTGGCGCGCGGCGGCCTGGGCGGCGACGGCGCGGGCCAGCCACCCAGCAACACCGTCAAGCTGTCGCCCCGGGTGCGCAGCCAGTTGCTGGACAACGGCGCCATCGCGTCGATCCCGCTGCAATTGATCGCGCCGTTCCTGAACGAGGCGCTGGTGCTTGATCTCGATGCGCTGGCCGGCGCACCGCGCATCGTCGCCACACAAGAGGGCCGGGTGCTGATCTCGCGCGGCGAAATCGCCTACGTGCGGGGGGATTTGCGCGGCGCCCGCAGCTTCACGCTGTTCCGCGAGAGCAAACCGCTGCGCGACCCGGGCAACGGCGAGTTGCTCGGCTTCGAGGCCGGCTACGTCGGCACGGCCGACTTTGTGCGCGCCGAGGGCACGGCAGCCGGCAGCGGCCTGCCGGTGCCGTCCACCTTTGTGATGACCAGCGCGCGCCAGGAGGCCGGCGTGGGCGACCGGCTGGCCCCCGTGCCGCCGCGTGATTTCAGCGCCTACATGCCGCACCCGCCGGCCGGCGCGATGGACGGCCAGGTGGTGTCGGTCTACGGTGAGGCGCTGACCGCCGGGCAGAACCAGATCGTCTCGCTCAACCGGGGCCAGCGCGACGGCGTTGAGCGCGGCCATGTGCTGGCGCTGTGGCGGGCCGGCGCACCGGCCACCGACCCCACCGGCCCCCGGCCCCAACCGGTGCAGTTGCCGGACGAGCGCAGCGGGCTGCTGTTTGTGTTCCGGGTGTTCGAGCGGGTGTCGTATGCGCTGATCCTGTCGGCGGTCGATCCGGTGCGCGCCGGTGACCGCATCACCCAGCCTTGAGCCCGCCGCGTTGATGCACCCGGCCTTGATGCAGCGGTGCCGCTGATGCCGGCGGCCCCGCCCGCTGCCCCCGAGCGGCCCGCCCAACTCGACGACGCCGAGTTGGGCGCCTGGCTGTTTTTGCTGCACAGCCCCGGCATCGGCCGCGACGCCGCGCGCCGGCTGCTGGCCCACTTTGGCAGCCCGCAGGCGGTGCTGGCCGCCAGCACCGGCGACCGCGCCAGCCGGGTGGACGCCAAAGCCGCCGCCGCGCTGGCCCACCCGCCCGACGGCCATGCCGCGCGGCTGGCGGCCACGCTGGCCTGGCGCAGCGCCGGCCCGGCGCGCCGGGTGATGGTGCTGGGTGAGGCCGACTACCCGCCGCTGCTGCTGCACACCGCTGACCCGCCGCTGCTGCTGTACCTGCACGGCCGGGCCGATTTGCTGACGGCGCCGTCGCTGGCCATCGTCGGCAGCCGCCAGCCCAGCGCCCAGGGCCTGGACAACGCCCGCAGCTTTGCCCGCACGCTCAGCCAGGCCGGCTGGACCATCGTCTCCGGCCTGGCCACCGGCATCGACGGCGCCGCCCACGACGGGGCGCTGTCGGCCGTGGCCGACGGCACCGGCGCTGGCAGCACCCTCGCGGTCATCGGCACCGGCATCGACCAGGTGTATCCGCGCAGCCACCGGGCGCTGGCCCGGCGCATCACCGAGCAGGGCTTGATCGTCAGCGAGTTGTCGCTCTGCACCCCGCCGCTGGCGGCCAACTTTCCGCAGCGCAACCGGCTGATCGCCGGCCTGAGCCGGGGCACGCTGGTGGTCGAGGCCGCCGTGCGCTCGGGCTCATTGATCACGGCGCGCCTGGCGGCCGAGGCCGGCCGTGAGGTGATGGCGCTGCCGGGCTCGGTGTTGTCAAAACAGTCACAAGGCTGCCATGCGCTGATCCGCCAGGGCGCGGCGCTGGTGGGCTCGGTGGCGCAAGTGCTGGAAGAGTTGAACGCGCTGCCGCCGCTGGCGCGACCGGCGCCGCTGCCCGAGAACGCCGCAGCCGATCTGGCCAGCCCGGCGATCCCGGCCACGCCACCCGACGCGGGCGACGCGGTGCTGGCCGCGCTGGGCCACGACCCGCTGAGCCTGGACGCGCTGATCAACCGCTGCGGCTGGCCGGCGCCAGCGCTGTCCGCGCACCTGCTCACGCTGGAGCTGGACGGCCACGTCGCCCGCCTGCCCGGCGGGCTGTACCAGCGTCGCGGCAGCGTCTGAAAACGGCTTGATTCACGCACCAGCGCCGTGCATCACCGGGCGGAAAGCCTGCGGTATAGTGTTTTCATGTTCGAGGTTCTGGTTTATCTGTACGAGACTTATTGGCGCCCTGACGCCTGCCCTGACCACGACCAGCTCACCCGCAAACTGTCGGCGGTGGGGTTCGAAACCGATGAAATCGCCGACGCCCTGAGCTGGCTGGACGGTCTGGCGCAAACCGCCGAGGCCTTTGCCGGCGCCCAGTCGGCCGACAGCCTGCGGGTCTATTCGACCGCCGAGATCGACCGGCTGGGTGAAGATTCGATCGGTTTTGTGGCGTTTCTGGAGTCCGCCGGTGTGCTGCCGCCGGCCATGCGCGAGATGGTGATCGACCGCGCCACTGCCGTGGGCGACAGCCCGCTGGCACTCGAAGACCTGAAGGTCATCGTGCTGATGGTGTTCTGGAGCCTGGGCGAAGAGCCCGACGCGCTGATCCTGGACGAGTTGTTTGTGGCGCCCGAGGAGCGGTTGATCCACTGATTTTCCGCTGCGCGGGCAGCGCGGGCCAATCAACTCATCAGCCTGGATGGATCGGCGTCCAGCTTGGCCAGCGCGTTGCGCGTGGCCTTGACGGTGAGCGCCTCGTCCTGCGCCGGCAGCAACAGGCCGGCCTGCAAAAACGCCGCGAGACGCTGCTGCTGGAACAACACGCAGCGCCCCTTCGGCGTGACAAACAGCGACAACTGGCGGCGCAGGCCGTGCCACGCCAGTTGCACCGGCTCATGCCGGTTGCGGTAGTCCAGCGTGTACCAACTGCCCACCAGCAGCTCGCGTGACCAGGCGATCATCGGCGCCGACGGCATCGTGCCGCCCTCGGACACCACCTCCAGCTCCGAGCTTTCATGGCCTGACAGATCGAGCACCAGCGATTCGTCGATCTCGATGTCCTCGGCGCCGGGCAGCAACTCTTCAAGTGACTCCAGCCGCTCCATCAGATCCTGCAGCCGGTCATTCGGGATCACTGCGGCCTTGGCGGTGAAGGCCGCCGCCAGCGCGTTGTTCAGCGCGCTGATGCGCTCGTCCTGGCGCTCGGCGTTCATATTGGCCGACGCCATGCCCTCACGCAGGCGCTTGAGCAGCGGCGGCAACCGGCGGATGACCTCGGCCCGCTCGTCACGTGTGACCTTGGCGCTGGCCGACCAGATCAAATCAGCCGCCGCCCGCTTCATGGTCTTGGTCTCGGCGCCCTGGCCGCCGTAGCGCACGGCGGCGGTGGCCAGCACATCGGCCCAGACCTGGAACAGGAACTGGCGTATGCCTTCTTGCACCGGCACCTCGTTGAGCATGCGGCGCAGCTCGATCGTGTACTGGATGGCCAGGATCTCACGCTGCTCAATCTGCTGGGCCAGCGAGACACCGCGCTTGCTGGCCTCGTTCTCGGTCTTGAAAAAATGCTCAAGAAACTTCTCGAACTCGACCAGCACGGTCTGGAACACCCGCCGGCCGGTGTCCGGATAGGCCTCGACCACCTGCACCACGCGCTTGATTTCTTTTTCCAGCGCGTCGCCGATGTTGCGGCTGGCGTGGTCCAGCCCCATCACGCAAGCGCCCATGCGGTCGATCAGGCGGCGCGCGGGGTGGTCTAGCGTGGCAAAAAAATCGGGCTCACCGACCGCCACGCGAAGCACCGGCATTTGCAGCCGGGCAAACCAGACCCGCATCGCCGCCGGGATGCGGTCTTCGGTCAGGATGCTCTGGAACATCATCGCCACGATCTCGATGGTGGCGCGCTCGGCCGGCGTGCTGGCGGCTTTTTTCAGCGCCTGTTTGTCGCGTTGCAGCTCTTCGAGCAGCAGTGGCCCGGTGGGCAGCACCATCGCGCCGGCTGCGCCCACCGCGCCGCCCTGCTGTGCCGCCCCGTCCCCGGCGGCCGGCACCGGCGTGAAGCGCTTGCGCAGCGTCTGCTGGGCATTGTTGATGGCCGACGACAGCGCGTCGGTCACCGGCCGGGCCTGGCTGGTGTCCAAAAACCCCGGCAGGTGCCGGCCCACCAGCCGGTTCAGCCGGCCCAGCACCGCCTCGGCATGGTCGCTGCCCCGGGCCAGCGCGCCGGGCCGGCTCATCATGCGGGTTTCGTCGCCTACCGGGCCCGCAGCGGCGTAGGGGCCGCCCTGCCCGCCCGGCCCCTGCCGGCCGCCCGACCGGTAGGCGCCCGAGGTGGTGGGCCCATCCGGCGACGCAGCGGCCGGGCGCTGCCGGCCAACGCCCGGGTCGGCACTGCGCGCCCCGGGGGTGTAGGCCAGGCCACCACCGGGCATGGACCCGGTGCCGGCATGCGGCGCCGGCCGGCCGGCGTGCGCGCCCGGCAGCCCGGCACTGCCCAGGCCCGCCGGGTCGCTGTTGCGCCGGATGTAGGGCCGCAAATCGACATCGGGCATCACCTGCTGGCCGATCAACCAGCGGTTGGTCTCGTGGTAGGCGTCTTCGGCCAGCATGGCAAAGCCGTCGTGCAACAGCGGCTGGGCCTCGCGCCAGTCGGTGGCTGTCAGGCCCACGGCGCGCCAGCCGTCCAGCACCACCCGGGCCAGGATGTGGGCGCGCAGCATGTCATGGGTGTCCAACTCACCACGCCGCTCCAGCATCGCCACGCGCGAGCGCAGGTCGGTGAACTCCCAGCCAGCGCGGTCCATGATGGCCAGCGCCAGGCGCGAGGTGAGGATTTCGCGCTCGATGGTGTCGTTGTCCACCAGGCTCAGCGGATCGCCCAGCATCGGCGGCAACTCGGACGGCAGCACTGCCGTACTGCCATGCGCCAGCAGGTGGCGCAAGCCGCCAGCCACCGCCTGGCGCCAGGCATTCGACTCTTTCATCAGGCCCTGCACCAGATCACGGCGGCGCTGGGCGGTCAGGTATTCGGCCGGTTTGTCCAGCAACTCGCGGGCGCGGAGGCTGATTCGCTGCACTGCGGCGTGCAAGCCTTTCAGCAGCTCATCGATGTAGAGCCGCCGGGCCTGTTGGGCAATCTGGGCGCTGTCAGCGGCTTTCGCCATGGTCATGGGTGCACGGGGGCTGCTGCGGGCAAGCCACCTATATTACGGCCCCGGCATTGGGGTCATTCGGGTCGTGCTCTTTGCCGCCACCTGCCTTGATGAGGTCATCGCGCTTGACGCCCAGCCACATCGCGATGGCGGCAGCCACAAACACCGACGAGTAGATGCCGAACAGGATGCCGATGGTCAGCGCCACCGCAAAATAATGCAGCGTCGGCCCGCCAAACAGCAGCATCGACAGCACCATCATCTGGGTTGATCCGTGGGTGATGATGGTGCGGCTGATGGTGCTGGTGATGGCATGGTCGATCACCTGCTCGGTGCCCAGCTTGCGAAAGCGCCGGAAGGTCTCGCGGATGCGGTCGAAGATGACCACCGATTCATTCACCGAATAGCCCAGCACCGCCAGCACCGCGGCCAGCACGGCGAGTGAAAACTCCCACTGGAAAAAGGCAAAAAAGCCCAGGATGATGACCACGTCGTGCAGGTTGGCGATGATGGCCGCGACCGAGAACTTCCACTCGAAGCGCAGCGCCAGATAGGCCATGATGCCGATCACCACAAAGGCCAGCGCCTTCAGGCCGTCACTGGCCAGCTCGCTGCCCACCGCCGGGCCGACAAACTCGGTGCGCGACAGTTTGATCGGCTCAACGCCGGCCGCCGTGGTGCAGGACGGCCGGCTCACCTGCTCACCCTGCGGCGTGGTGTAGGCCTTGGTGGCCAGCGTGCCGGCCTCGGCGCTGCACAGCGTCTTGAAGACCAGCGGCGCCACATCGGCCTGCCTGATCTGCGCGCGCACCGGCAGCCGCACCAGCACATCGTGTGAGCTGCCGAAGTTTTGCACCTGCACCTCGCCAAAACCCAGCGCGTCCACCGCAGCCCGGGTTTTCTCCAGATTGGCGGTCTGGGCGTATTCGACCTCCAGCACCGTGCCGCCGGTGAACTCGATCGACAGGTGCAGGCCGCGCGTCAGCAAGAAAAACACCGCCAGCGCGAAGGTGACGAACGAGATGATGTTGAAGATCAGCGCATGCCGCATGAACGGGATGTCGCGCTGGATGCGGAAGAATTCCATTTTGTCGCTCCCGATCAGGCTTTGACGGCGGGCTCGTCGGCCACTGCGGCGCTGCCGGCGGGCGCAATCACTGCCGCACCGCCTGCCACACCCCCGGGCCGCCACACCTGGCCGATCGACACCGACTTCAGCCGCTTCTGGCCGCCATACCACAGGTTGACCAGGCCACGCGAGAACATCACCGACGAGAACATCGAGGTCATGATGCCCAGGCAGTGCACCACCGCGAAGCCTTTGACAAAGCCCGAGCCGAAGGCCAGCAGCGCCAGGCCGGCGATCAAGGTGGTGATGTTCGAATCCAGGATGGTGGCAAACGCCCGTTCATAGCCGGCATTGATCGCCGCCTGCGGCGCCGCGCCGCCGCGCAATTCTTCACGCACCCGCTCGTTGATCAGCACGTTCGAGTCGATGGCCATGCCGAGTGTCAGGGCGATGGCCGCGATGCCGGGCAAGGTGAGCGTGGCTTGCAGCATCGACAGCACGGCCACCAGCAAAAACAGGTTGAAGGCCAGCGCCAATGTGGAAAACATGCCAAACAGCAGGTAGTAGCTGCACATGAAAACGGCAATGGCGGCAAAACCGTAGCCCACGCTGGCAAAGCCTTTGGCGATGTTGTCGGCGCCCAGCGTCGGGCCGATGGTGCGCTCTTCGATGATTTCCATCGGCGCGGCCAGGCTGCCGGCGCGCAGCAGCAGCGCGGTGTCGGCCGCCTCGGCGGTGGTCATGCGGCCTGAAATCTGCACCCGGCCGCCGCCGATCTCACTGCGGATCACCGGCGCAGTCACCACCTCGCCCTTGCCTTTTTCGAACAGCAGGATGGCCATGCGCTTGTTGATGTTCTCGCGCGTCACGTCGCGGAAGATGCGCGCGCCCTTGGCGTCCAGCGTCAAATGCACCGCCGCCTCCTGGTTGTCGAAGCCGGGCTGGGCGTCGGTCAGGTTCTCGCCGGTCAGGATCACCTGGCGGAAGACGATGATCGGCGCGCCGTCTTTCTCAAGGTATTTCTCGCTGCCAAACGGCACCGGGCCGCCGCCGCGCAGCGCGTCCATCGCCTCGGTGCTGGTATTGGCCAGCCGCACCTCCAGCGTGGCGGTGCGGCCGATGATGTCTTTGGCCTTGGCCGTGTCTTGCACGCCGGGCAACTGCACCACCACCCGGTCACTGCCCTGCTGCTGGATCACCGGCTCGGCCACGCCCAGCTCGTTGACGCGGTTGTGCAGGGTGGTGATGTTTTGCTTGATCGCGGCGTCTTGCACCGCCCGGGCAGCCACCGCCTTGAGCGCGCCGCTGAGCACAAACTCGGTGCCGTCTGCCGTCTCGGTCCAGTCCATGTCGGGCATCTGGTCGGCCAGCAAAGTGCGCGCCTGGGCCAGCGTGGGGGGGTCGCGGAAGCGTATCCGCACCAGGTTGCCGTCACGGCTGATGCCGGCGTGGCGGATGTTCTTGTCGCGCAGCAGGGTGCGCAGATCACCGGTGGTGGCCTCGGCTTTTTTGGTCAGCGCCGCCTTCATGTCCACCTGCATCAAGAAGTGCACGCCGCCGCGCAAATCCAGCCCCAGGTACATCGGCAGCGCATGCAGCCGGGTCAGCCAGGCCGGGGAGCGGCTGAGCAGGTTGAGCGCGACGATGTACGACGGGTCGGCCGCATCGGGGTTCAGCGCCTTGCTGATCGCATCCTTGGCTTTGAGTTGCTCGTCGGTGCTGCCCAGCCGGGCCTTGACCGAATTGCCTTCGAACTGCACGAAGTCGGGCTTCAGGCTGGCCGCCGCCAGCACTTGTCCGATGCGCGGCACCAGCCCGGCGTCCACCTTGAGCGTGGCCTTGGCGCTGGACACCTGCACTGCCGGCGCCTCACCGTACAGATTGGGCAGGGTGTAGAGCAGGCCGATCAGCAGCGCCAGCGCCAGGACGGTGTATTTCCACCAGGGGTAGCGATTCATCGTGCATTCCTCGGCGCAGCGGCCGGGTCAGGTGGGGCGGATCACGGGCCAGCGCGCCGCAGCAGCAGCGTGCTGGCGTGGGCACGGCGTGCTGGCGTGGGCAGGGCGGCCGGCACGGCGCGCCGGCTTATTTGCCGAAGCTGCCTTTGGGCAGCACCTGCACCACCGCGCTGCGCTGCACTTGAAGCTCAACGCCGCTGGCCACCTCCACTTGCAACATGCTCTCGCCCATCTTGGCGACGCGGCCGATCAGCCCGCCGGTGGTGACGATCTCATCGCCTTTGGCCAGCGCGTCGATCATCAACTTGTGCTCTTTCTGGCGCTTCATCTGCGGCCGGATCATGATGAAGTACAGCACCACGAACATCAACACCAGCGGCAAAAACTGGCCCAGCGAGCCGAACAGCGACTCCATGCCGCCGCCGCTGGCCGCTGCAGGCGCGGCCTGGGCAAAAGCTTGTGAAATGAACACGTTGAAGATCCTTGTCTGGCGGCCTGCCAAAGCGCGGGCCAACCGCTGATTGTAGGTGGCGTGGCCCGGCCGGCCGGCCCGGGCCGGGTCAGAACAGCGCCATGCTGAGCTTGCGCCGGTACTGGTCGATCAGCGGATCGCCCGGGGCTGCGGCCGAGCGGCCCACCACCTCGAGCGCGCCCTTGGCCGGCTCAGCCGCGTTTTTGCCGGGCGCTGCCTTGGGCGCCGGCTTGGCCATCATGGCCAGGATGGCGACGTAGGTCTTGCGCGCCAACTCGCCGTTCCACACCTTGTCGCGCATCACGATCTCCAGCAACTCGTCCATCGCGTCGGTGAAGCGGCCGTCGGCAAACGCCCGTTGGGCCAATTCATGGCGGGCGTCGAAATCGCGCCGGTTGGCGGCAATCGCCTCGGCCAGCGCCTGCGCCGAGCGCGCGCCGGGCGCTTTCTCGCAGGCGTCCAGCCACAGGCCGAGCGCGGCGATGCGGGCGTCCACGATAGCCTTGCCCGCCACCGGCGCCCAAGCCTGGCGGGCGGCGGCCACCTGGCCGGTCTCGATCAGCAATTTGACGACATCGCAGCGCACCGCGTCGTTGGCCGCATCCGCCGCCAACGCCTGGCGCAGCCGGGCCAGCGTGGCGTCGGGGCTGTCGTCGGTGTCCAGCGCGTCGGCCTCGTCGGCGCCGGGCGGCGGGCCGCCGGGCACGTGGCGGTCGAGAAACTCGCGGATCTGCGCCTCGGGCAGCGCGCCGACAAAGCCGTCCACCGGCTGGCCGTCTTTGAACATCACGCAAAACGGGATCGATTTGACGCCGAAGGCTTCGCTCAGTTGGGCCGCGATCTCGGGCTGGTCATCGCTGTTGAGCTTGGCCAGCTTGAAGCGGCCGGCGTAGGCCGTGGCCACTTTCTCCAGCAGTGGGCCGAGTGATTTGCACGGGCCGCACCAGGGCGCCCAGATATCCAGCAGCACCGGCTGCTGCATGGACGCCTGGATCAGCTCGGCCTCGAAGTTCTGGATGGTGATGTCGCTCATGGTGTGGGGCGCAGGCTTCGGGTGATGGAGTGTGGGAACGGGGGACGAGAAACGGCGGGCGGGTGGTAACCCGAACAGATAAAGGCAGCCGCCTACAATTCAATGCTTTTGCAGACCGGCTGTGGTGCAACGGGCCGGAGAGGAAAAACAGCTTGCAAACCAGCCTCACCGAGTCGGCCGCCGAGCCCGTCACCGTGCCCGCCGTCGCCGTAGATGCCGCACAAGCCGTGGTGGGCGTGCTGATGGGCTCGGCCAGCGACTGGGACACGATGCGCCAGGCCAGCCTGATTCTCGCCGAGTTTGGCGTGGCCCATGAATGCCGGGTGGTCTCAGCCCACCGCATGCCCGACGCGATGTTTGCCTACGCTGAGGCCGCCGCCGGCCGGGGCCTGCGCGCCATCATCGCCGGTGCCGGTGGCGCGGCCCACCTGCCGGGCATGCTGGCAGCCAAGACCACCGTGCCAGTGCTGGGCGTGCCGGTGGCCAGCCAGCACCTCGGCGGCGTCGATTCACTGCACTCGATCGTGATGATGCCCAAAGGCATCCCGGTGGCCACCTTTGCCATCGGCGCGGCCGGCGCGGCCAATGCCGCGTTGTTTGTGGTGGCGATGCTGGCCAGCGGTGACGCTGCGCTGCGCAGCCGGCTCGATGCCTTCCGCGCCCGCCAGACCGCCGCCGCGCTGGCGATGAGCGCTGAATTGACCTGATCGCCCCTCAAACCAGCCCACCCGCCCTGAATCGAAGCCCCCAACATGAGCCAAAAAGTGATTCTTCCGGGCGCCACGCTGGGCGTGATGGGCGGCGGCCAGTTGGGCCGGATGTTTGTGCAGGCGGCCCAGGCGATGGGCTATTTCACCGCCGTGCTCGACCCCGACCCCACCTCACCGGCCGGGTTGGTGGCGCACTACCACATCGAGACCGATTACTTAGACGAGCAAGGCCTGGCCCAGTTGATGCAACGCTGCCAGGCCATCACCACCGAGTTCGAGAACGTGCCGGCCGGCGCGCTGGTCACCCTCGGCGCCTACCGGGCGGTGGCGCCGGCGGCCGATGCGGTGGCCATCTGCCAGGACCGGGCGTCTGAAAAAGCCCAGTTCCGGCGCTGCGGCGTGCCGTGTGCGCCGCATGCGCTGATCGACTCGGCCGAGCGGCTGGCAGCGGTGGCCGATGATTTGCTGCCCGGCATCCTCAAAACCGCCCGGCTGGGTTATGACGGCAAAGGCCAGCGCGCGGTGGCCGACCGGGCCGCGCTGGCCACGGCCTGGGCCGAGTTGGGCGGCGTGCCCTGCGTGCTGGAAAAAAGGCTGGCGCTGGCACTTGAGTTGAGCGTACTGGTGGCGCGCTGCCGCAACGCCGACGGCAGCGGCCAGGTGGTGCACCTGCCGGTGCAGCAGAACCACCACCGGGACGGCATCCTGGCCACCACGCAAGTGCCGGCGCCCGATGCCTCACCGGCGCTGCAACAGCAGGCCGTGCAGGCCGCCAGCGCGCTGGCCGAGGCGATGGATTACGTCGGCGTGCTGTGCGTTGAATTCTTTGTGCTGGCCGACGGCAGCCTGCTGGCCAACGAGATGGCGCCCCGGCCGCACAACTCGGGCCACTGGTCGGTGGACGGCAGCGACGTGAGCCAGTTTGAGCTGCAAGTGCGTGCCCTCACCGGCCTGCCGCTGGTCATGCCGCGCCAGCACTCGGCCGCGCTGATGCTCAATCTGCTGGGTGATTTGTGGTTTACCGGCGGCCCGGTTGAAAAAACCCCGCCCTGGGCCGACGTGCTGGCCCTGCCCGGCGTGCACTTGCATCTTTACGGCAAGGCCAGGCCCCGGCCCGGCCGCAAGATGGGGCATCTGACCGTCACCGCCGTCGATGCGGCCAGCGCCCGGGAAACCGCGCTGCAAGCGGCGGCGTTGCTGGGCCTGCCGGCCTTTTGACGCCGATGGCGCTGCTCAACGGCGACGATCCGGCGGCGGTGGCCGCAGCCGCCCGGCGCCTGGCCGATGGCGGCCTGGTGGCGTTTGCCACCGAGACCGTTTACGGCCTGGGCGCACGCGCGGACAGCGACGCCGCTGTGGCGGCGATCTTTGCCGCCAAAGGTCGGCCCGCCGAGCATCCGCTGATCGTGCATGTCGCCAGCCTGGCCCAGGCCGCCGTTTTTGCCAGCCGCCTGAGCCCCGCCGCACTGCGCCTGGCCCAGGCTTTCTGGCCCGGCCCGGTGACACTGATCCTGCCGCGCGCCCCGGGCCAGGCCAGCGCGGCGGCCGGCGGCCAGCCCAGCATCGGCCTGCGCTGCCCCGCCCACCCGGTGGCCCAGGCCCTGCTGCGCGCCACCAGCGCGCTGGGCGTGGCCGGGGTGGCAGCGCCCAGCGCCAACCGCTTTGGCCGCATCAGCCCCACCCGCGCGGCCCACGTGGTGGCCGAGTTCGGGCCCGAGCTGTGGCTGCTGGACGGCGGTGACTGCGCGCTCGGCATCGAATCGACCATCGTCGATCTGAGCCGGGGCCCGCCCGTGCTGCTGCGCCCCGGCGTGCTGGGCCGGGCCGCGCTGGAGGCCGTGCTCGGTGAGCCGCTGCGCACCCCCGACAGCCAGGCGCCGCGTGCGCCCGGCACGCTGGCGTCGCACTACGCCCCGACGGCGCGGCTGCGGCTGTGGCCGGCTGCTGTGTTGGCGGGCCTGCTGGACGACGGGCGGGCCGCCGGGGTGCCGGCAGGGGTGGCGGTATATTCCCGACGCGCCGATCTGGCCGGCCTGGGCCGGCGTGGCCAGCGCATGGCCGACACCCCCGGCGCTGTGGCGCATGAGCTGTTTGCGGTGCTGCGCGCGCTGGACAGCGACGGCTGCACCGAGATCTGGGTCGAGCAGCCGCCCGACGACCCGGCGTGGGAAGGCGTTGCCGACCGGCTGCGCCGCGCCGCCGCGCCCTTGAGTTTGTGATGACGGAAACCTGATGACTCTTTTTAGTGATTTGCGCCGCCTGGCAGCGGGCGCGCATGTTCCGGCGCATGTTCCGGCGCGCGGACCAGCGCATCGATCAGCGCGTGTATCGGCGCTGCTGTCGCTGCTGGTCGCGGCGGCGCTGCTGGTCGCCTGCGGCGGCGGCACGCAGCAGGTGAAATCCTTCAAGCCCAACCGGCTGATCGTGTTCGGCGATGAAAGCAGCATCATCGAAGACGCGGTGGACGCCGGCGGCGTGCACGACGGCTTCAAATACGGCATCAACGACCGCAGCGCCAGCACGTCCAACAAATGCCTGGCCGAGCCGATCTTTGTGCAGAGCATCGCCGCGCTGTACGGCTTTGCCTTTGAGCAATGCAACCCCAGCGCCATCACCCCGAAGGCCTTTATCCGGGCCCAGCGCCTGGCCCTGGTGGACGACGCCACCACCGGCCTGGCCCAGCAAGTGGCCAGCCAGCCCGACCTGGGCCCGACCGACCTGGTCAGCGTGATGATTGGCAGCAACGACATCATCGACATCTATGAGCGCACGCTGGCCGGCCTGGGCCGCACGGCCGCGCTGGCCGAGGCCCAGCGCCGGGGCGGCCACGTCGCCGAGCAGGTCAACGCCATCCTGAAGACCGGCGCCCGGGCGTTGGTCATCACCGTGCCCAGCCTGGGCATCAGCCCGTATGCCAGCAACGCCAGCAAGACCCAACCGGGCGCGGCGACGTTGCTGAACGACCTGACCTACGAGTTCAACGCCTACCTGCGCACCCGCATCGACCCCAGCGCCTACGACGGCCGCAACTACGGCCTGGTGCTGGCCGACGACATCGTGGCGGCGATGGCCCGGCGGCCGGCGTCCTACCTCAGCGCGCCGGCGGTCACCAACGTGGCGGCCTGCGGCACGCCCGACGATGCCACACCCGACGCGGTGGCCAGCGCCGTGCTGGCCTGCTCCACCACCAGCCTGGTCAGCGGCGCCGTTGCCGCCAGCCACCTTTGGGCGAGTGACCGCCACCTCGGGCCGAACGCGCACAGCCGCATCGGCTCACAGGCCAATGCACGGGCCATCAACAACCCGTTCTGACCAGCGCTGCGCCGGGCCCGGGGCTTTGCCGACGCGCGCCGGCCTGGCGGCGGGGGCTGCCCCAAGGCAACGCTGAACAAGTCCCCGCACCGCGAGGGACTTGTTCAGCGCTGCCCTAAACTTAAAACGCCCGCCATGACGCCCTGCCTGCTTGCCCTGGACACCTCGACCGACCTGCTGGCCGCCGGTTTGCTGACGCCGGGCGGTGCGTTTTGCGTCAATCAGCCGGGCGGGGCCCTGGCGTCCAGCCGTTTGATCCCGGCGCTGATGCAGTTGCTGGCCCAGGGCGGTGTCGGCTTTGCCGACTTGCAGGCCATCGCCTTTGGCCAGGGCCCGGGCGCCTTCACCGGCTTACGCACCGCCTGCGCGGTGGCCCAAGGGCTGGCGCTGGCCCACAACACCCCCGTGCTGGCCATCGACAGCCTGCTGATCGTGGCCGAGGACGCCCGCCAGCAGGCCGGCACAACGCCACCGGGCCCGGGCGGCGCGGCCGACTGGTGGGTAGTGATGGACGCCCGGATGGGCGAGGCCTACGCTGCGGCTTATTTCTATGACCACGGTCACGACCACAACGATCATCACGAACAGGCCGCCCGCGCCGACCCGCCCGGCGGCCTGGGCCGCGCCGGCTGGCAGGTGCGTGTGGCGCCGCAGCTCTGGACGCTGGCTGCGCTGGCAGACGCCTGGCGCGCCGCGCCGCCGCAACGCGTGGCCGGCAGCGGGGTGGCCGCTTTTGCCGACACCTTGCCCTGGGCCCAGGCGGCGCGCTGGCCCGGCAGCGCCGACCGGGCCGGCGCGCTGCTGAGACTGGCCCACGCGGCCTGGCGCGAAGGCCGCTTCAGCAACGCCGACCAGGCCCTGCCGCTGTACCTGCGCGACAAAGTGGCCCAGACCAGCGCCGAGCGGCTGGCCCAGCGGGCGGCTGCGGCGCTGCCGCTGGGCGCCGTTTGACAGCCCGCCCCGCAGCCGCCGGCCCGGCACCCGCACCATGAGCGCCGTGCTGCGCCCGCCGTCAGAGCCCGACCCCGGCCCGGCCGCTGGCCTGCTGCACCGGCCGATGGCGGTGGCCGATCTGGCCAGCGTGCTGGCCATCGAGAAGGCGGCCTACAGCCACCCGTGGTCGCGCGCCAACTTCATCGATTCACTGGCCGCCGGCTACAGCGCCGAGCTGGGCTGGCTGGCCGGCGGCGCGCTGGTGGGCTATTTTGTGGCGCTGCCCGGTTTTGAAGAATCGCACCTGCTCAACGTCACTGTGGCGCCGGCCTGGCAGCGCGCCGGCCACGGCCAGGCGCTGCTGCGGCGCTGGATGCACCTGGCGCGCCAGCGCGGTGACAAGTCGCTGTGGCTGGAGGTGCGGCCCAGCAATCTGGCTGCGCGCGCGCTGTACCAGCGCCTGGGCTTTGCCCAGGTCGGCTGCCGGCGCAACTACTACCCTGCCCCCGGCGAGCGGCGTGAAGACGCGCTGGTGCTGCGCAAAGCCCTGGGCGGGGACGCCGATGCGCTGGTCTGAGCCGCAATTGGCGATGCTGCGCGAGATGGGGCTGCGGCTGTGGCTGGCGCCCGATACGGTGGTGGCCACAGCAGCCGCAGCCGCAACCGCATCGGTATCCGCACCGGCACCGGCACCGGCACCGGCATCGGCATCCGCACCGGCTGACTTCAACCCCCTGCCGGACGCGGCCGCTGCCGCAGTGGCCGCCGTGGCGCCGGGCTCGGGCTCGACGGCTGCGCCAGCCGCGCCGCCGCCGCCCGACCGGGCGCGGCCGGCCCGGCTGCCCGCCG
>JANLOP010000231.1:0-7163 GCA_031366635.1 Betaproteobacteria bacterium
ACCAGCATCGTGATGCGCGACACCGCCGAGGTCTTCGACCACCACGCGCTCGACGCCGACGTGATCGCCGAGCAGGCCCGCAGCATTCTCGAAGACGTGACCATCGCAGCCTGGAAAGTCGGCTTCCTCGGTTCGGCCGAAGGCGTGAGCGCGGTTGCCGAGATCCTGTCCGACTACCCCGACGTGCCGCTGGTGGCCTACATGCCCAACCTGTCGTGGGTCGAAGAAGACGAACAGCAGGCCTACCTCGACGCCTTTCGCGAACTCGTGTTGCCGCAGACCGAAGTACTGGTCGGCAGCCACCAGACGCTGACCGACTTCCTGCTGCCCGACTGGGAAAGCGACCGCCCGGCTTCGCCGCGCGAACTGGCCGTGGCCGCGGGCGAACACGGCACGCGCTTCGTGCTGGTCACGAGCGTGTTGATCCACAGCACCAAGACCACCGACCAGTTCATGGACAACGTGCTTGCGTCGCCCGAAGGCGCGATCACCGGCGAGAAATTCGAGCGCTTCGAAGTGAGCTTCGTGGGTGCGGGCGACACGCTGTCGGCCTCGCTCGCGGCGCTGCTCGCGGCGGGCGCCGAGTTGCAAGCGGCGGTCGGCGAAGCGCTGACCTTCCTCGACCAGGCCCTGGACGCCGGCTTTCGCCCCGGCATGGGCAACGTGCTGCCGGATCGTTTTTTCTGGGCACTGCCCCCCGGCGAAGAAAACGAGGGCGCCCCCGACGAACCCACTGACGACAGTCTTGCGCCGAAGAACCCCCGCCATGTCCACTGAACTCACCAACGCGCAGCGCTTCGAACGCGAAAACCTGACGAACGCACAGCTCTTCGAGCGTGCTCAAAAAGTCATTCCCGGTGGCGTGAACTCGCCGGTCCGGGCGTTTCGCGCCGTCGGCGGCACGCCGCGTTTCATCAAGAGCGGCCACGGCCCGTACATCGTCGACGCCGAAGGCCAACGCTACATCGACTACATCGGCTCCTGGGGTCCGATGATCCTCGGCCACGGCCACCCGGCCGTACTCGAAGCGGTGCAGAAGGCGGCCGTCGAGGGCTTCTCGTTCGGCGCCCCGACCGAGCGCGAGAACGAGCCGGCCGAAGAAAACCTGAGCCAGGGGCCGAGCATGGACCAGGTGCGCCTGGTCAGCTCGGGCACCGAAGCGGCGATGAGCGCGCTGCGCCTCGCGCGCGGCGCCACCGGCCGCAGCAAGATCATCAAGTTCGAAGGCTGTTACCACGGCCATGCCGACGCGCTGCTGGTAAAGGCCGGCTCGGGTCTTGCGACCTTCGGCTTCCCGACCAGCGCCGGCGTGCCGCCCGAAGTGGTGCAGCACACGCTGGTGCTCGAGTACAACAACGTCGAACAGATCGAAGAAGCCTTCGCGCTGCACGGCACCTCGATCGCTTGCGTGATGATCGAGCCGATCTGCGGCAACATGAACTTCGTGCGCGCCTCGGTGCCGTTCATGAAACGCATCCGTGAGTTGTGCACGCAGCATGGCGCGCTGTTCGTGTTCGACGAAGTGATGACGGGGTTCCGCGTCGCGCTCGGCAGTGCACAAAGCCTCTACGCCAAGGCCATCCCCGGCTTCGAGCCCGACATCAGCGTGTTCGGCAAGGTCATCGGCGGCGGCATGCCGCTGGCGGCCTTCGGCGCGAAGCGCGCGGTGATGCAGCAGCTCGCGCCGCTCGGGCCGGTCTACCAGGCCGGCACCTTGTCGGGCAACCCGGTCGCGACCGCCTGCGGCTTGGCCACGCTGCGCGAGATTCGCAAACCCGGCTACTTCGAGGCCCTGTCGGCCAGCACGCAAACGCTGCTCGACAGCCTGCTTGCGAGCGCCAGACAAGCCGGCGTGCCGATGCTCGGCGACTGCGAAGGCGGCATGTTCGGCTTCTTCTTCACTCGTGCTGCCGATGACGGCCTGCCGCAGGACTACACCGCAGTGATGGCCACCGACAAAGAGCGCTTCAACCGCTTCTTCCACGGCATGCTGGACGGCGGCGTCTACCTGGCGCCGGCGCTGTATGAGGCCGGCTTTGTCAGCGCCGCGCACAGCGACGCCGACCTGGCCGCCACGCTGGCGGCTGCCCGCGCAGCGCTGCGGGCTTGATGCGGCAATGATCAAACCCACCCAGGTGATGGGCCAGCCGGCAATGTGGCTGCAGGCCCCCGACGGCGCACAGGCCACGGTGCTGCTGCACGGCGGCCAGTTGGTGTCGTGGATCCCGGCCGGCGACCAGGAGCGGCTCTACCTGTCACCGCTGGCCCGCTTTGGCGCAGGCCAGGCGGTGCGCGGCGGCATCCCGGTGATCTTTCCGCAATTTGAGCAGCACGGCCCCTTGCCACGCCACGGCCTGGCCCGCAACCGCGCCTGGCAATGGGTGGAGGGGGCGGTGCGCGGCGGCGCCGCCATCGGCGTGCTGCGCCTCGGCGATGACGAGGCCAGCCGGGCGATCTGGCCGCACCGCTTCGAGGCCGAGTTGAGCTTCAGCTTCGCCGGCCTGCAACTAGAGGTGGAACTGGCGATCACCAACACCGGCGACACATCGTTTGAATTCACCGCCGCGCTGCACAGCTATTTGCTGATCGACGACCTCAAGCATGCCCGGCTGGCCGGCCTGTACGGCGTGCGCTACCTGGACAAATTGACCGGCCAGACCCAGCCGCAGGAGCTGGACCCGCTGGGTTTTGTCGGCCAGATCGACCGCATCTACTACGACGCCCATCAGATCCACAAGGCGCCATTGACGCTGGCCACCGCGATGGGCCGCATGGCCATCAGCAACGAGGGTTTCGACGACGTGGTGGTCTGGAACCCCGGGCCGGCCCAGGCCGCCGCGATGGCCGACCTGCCCGATGACGACTGGCAGCATTTCCTGTGCGTCGAGGCCGCCGCCATCGGCCGGCCGGTGACGCTGGCGCCAGGCCAGGAATGGATCGCGCGCCAGGGCTTCGACGCCTGACTCCCGTCCCGGCTGGTGCATCAGCGCCGCATAGGCCAGACCAGCGGCTCACGGCGGGCGTGAAAGCAGGCCATCACCGCCACGCTGTCGCCTGCGACACGAAAGAACAGTGCATACGGAAACCGGTTCAGCCGCACGCGCCGGATGTCTTCCAGCACCCGAGGGAATCGCATCGGGTCGTCTTCCAGGCGCTGCATCTGCTCATCCGCCGCAGTGCGAAACCGACCACCCAGCCCCGGGGACTGCCGCTCGTACCAAGACTGTGCGTCGAGCAAATCAGCCCGCGCCGCCGGCAGAACAACGACGCGGTAGGCCTCCCGCATCGGCAGGCGTCAGGGCAGGTCTCGGGCCAGTTCGGCCCGGACCACCTTCCAAGGCTGGGCGTCGGCCAATTGGGCGTCGAAGCTGCCCAGGCGGCGGTTCAGTTCGGCCTGCTGGGCCGCAGTGACCGGCAAGCCGGTGGGCAACCCGGCTAACAGGTGATCGATCAGCGCCAGCCGCTCGTCGGTGCTCAGTGCGTCAACGAGTTGCGCGATTTCAGTGGCAGACACCTGTGTCATGACCGTCACCATAACGCGACAGGATTCGAGTGGCAACCTATGCGGCCATGGCAGGCTGGGCGGCTTGCTCTTGAGTGACGCATGAGCAAGCGCCAGGCTCAATCTCAATCGCGCCCGTCGTCAGGCGCGCCGCTTGCGCCGCAGGCCAGCGGTCATCACGCTCAACCCAGCCAGCATCAGCGCCCAGGTATTGAGCTCGGGCACGACGCTGGCTGAATCGGGGGTCATCAGGTAGGCGCGGCCGCTGCGCGTGACGGTGTTGTATGCATTGACGGCTATCCAACCGCTGTCGTTGATGCCGCCAACGTCGTTAAGAACCCAGCCTGCGGCTCGATCAAACGGGTCAAGAAAATCGTTCAGGTCGATCACCACCCCGCCCGTCCACAGTGTCGCGTGATAGGCCGCGCCTCCGGTGTCGGAATAACCCACTACCTGTCCGGCGTTGTTGATGCCCGAGGCAGAGCTTTGGGACCACCCGCCCAGGGTGCCCAGGGCGGTCGCAACGCCGCCCGTCCACAGCGTCGCGTGACCGGCCGCGCCTCCGGTGTTGGAAGAACCCACTACCTGTCCGGCGTTGTTGATGCCGTAGGCATAGCTGCGGTACCCGCCCGTGCCCAGGTCGATCGCAACGCCGCCCGTCCACAGCGTCGCGTGAGTGGCCGCATTGCCTGCGGCGGCGGAAGCACCCACCGCCTGCCCGGCGTTGTTGATACCCAAGGCGAAGCTGTTGGTCACGCCCCGGGGGTCCAGGTCGGTCGCCACCCCGCCCGTCCACAGCGTCGCGTGATAGGTCGGATGGTCTGCGGTGCGGGAATAACCCACTACCTGTCCGGCGTTGTTGATGCCCTGGGCATAGCTGTGGGACCCGTCCAGGGTGCCCAGGTAGGTCGCCACGCCGCCCGTCCACAGCGTCACGCGTTCCAGGTTTCCTGCGGTGGTGGAAGAACCCACCACCTGCCCGGCGTTGTTGATACCCACGGCTAAGCTGTCGGGCCCCAGGGTGTCCAGGTCGGTCGCCACGCCGCCCGTCCACAGCGTCGCGTGCATGGCCGCATAGCCTGCGGTGAAGGAATAACCCACCGCCTGGCCGACGTTGTTGATGCCCAGGGCATAGTTGTCGGACCCGTACAAATCACCCAATGGCGTCACGACATACCCCGCCCAAGCCCCCGAAGCCGCCACCAGCAGTGCCGTACCGGCCCCAATGCGGCACGCGCTGCGCCAAGCCTCAAGTTCCGCCACCGGCCAATGTCTCTCCCTTGTTCGCACGACTGTCTCCAATGGTTATAGGTGTTGCTCATGTTAGGTGATATCGGCAAGCCCCCTCTCCCGTGAACACGGGGCCTGTGGACGCCCCCTTCTAGAATCTCCCTCCCATGCACCTTCACATCCTCGGCATCTGCGGCACCTTCATGGGTGGCATCGCGGCACTAGCCCGCGAGGCCGGCCACCGCGTCACCGGCTGCGATGCCAATGTCTACCCGCCGATGAGCGACCAGTTGCGCAGGCTGGGCATCGAGCTGATCGAGGGTTTTGGTGCTGAGCAGCTGGCGCTGAACGCCGACGTCTACGTGATCGGCAATGTGGTCAGCCGGGGCAATGCGCTGATGGAGGCCATCCTCGACGCCGGGGCGGCTTACACCAGCGGCCCGCAGTGGCTGGCTGAAAACATGCTGCAAGGCCGGCATGTGCTGGCGGTGGCGGGCACGCATGGCAAGACCACCACCACCTCGATGCTGGCCTGGGTGCTGGACCAGGCCGGGCTGGAGCCCGGCTTTCTGGTGGGCGGCGTGCCGCTGAATTTCGCCGTCTCGGCGCGGCTGGGCCGGGTCGGCCCCGGCAGCCCGTCTTTGCGTCCATTCGTGATCGAGGCCGACGAATACGACACCGCCTTCTTCGACAAGCGCAGCAAGTTCGTGCATTACCGGCCGCGCACCGCGATCCTGAACAACCTCGAATACGACCACGCCGACATCTTCCCCGACCTGGCCGCCATCGAGACCCAATTCCACCACCTGGTGCGCACCGTGCCGGCCTCGGGCCGGCTGGTGGTCAATGCGCGCGAGGCGGCCAGGTCGGGGAAGATGTCGGCGTGGTCGTATTCGAGGTTGTTCAGGATCGCGGTGCGCGGCCGGTAGTGCACGAACTTGCTGCGCTTGTCGAAAAAAGCGGTGTCGTATTCATCGGCCTCGATCACAAACGGCCGCAAGGGCGGGCTGCCCGGCGCCACCCGGCCCAGCCGGGCCGAAATGCCGAAGTTCAGCGGTACGCCGCCCACCAGGAAGCCGGGCGCCAGGCCGGCCTGGTCCAGCACCCAGGCCAGCATCGACGTGGTGCTGGTCTTGCCGTGCGTGCCCGCCACCGCCAGCACATGCCGGCCTGGCAGCGTGTGCTCGGCCAGCCACTGCGGCCCGCTGGTGTAGGCCGCGCCGGCATCCAGGATGGCCTCCATCAGCGGATTGCCGCGGCTGACCACGTTGCCGATCACGTAGACGTCGGCATGCAGCGCCAATTGATCGGCGCCAAAGCCTTCGATCAGATCGATACCCAGCCCGCGCAACTGGTCGCTCATCGGCGGGTAGACATTGGCATCGCAGCCGGTGACGCGGTGGCCGGCCTCGCGGGCGATGGCCGCGAGGCCGCCCATGAAGGTGCCGCAGATGCCGAGAATGTGAAGGTGCATGGGGATGCGATTCTAGGTGGGGGGCTTCCGCAGGCCCCGTGTTCACGGGGCAGGGAGCTTGCTGATGCCGTCTAACTTGAGGGACACCTATAAGCACTGGAGACCGTCGTGGGAAAGTAGGCGGGCCATTGGTCGGTGGCGGCCTACCGGGCTTGGCGCAGTGGGTGCCGAATCGGGGCCAGGGCCGCACTGGCGGTGGCGGCTTCGGGGGCTTGTGCGGGCTACGTCGCGACGCCATTGGGTAGTTTGGGCGGAACTGTCGGTCCCGTTTACGGCATCAACAAGGCCGGGCAGGTGGTGGGTGTTTCCACCACCGCAGGCGATGCGGCCAATCACGCGACGCTTTGGACGGGCGGCGTGGTGATCGATCCGAACGATTTCCTTGACCCATTTGAAAACCCTGCTGCGCTATGGTGATGGGCATGACCCAGGTGTCTGCCACTGAAATCACCCGCCTCATCGAGGCGCTGAGCACTGACGAGCGGCTTGCGCTGATCGATCACCTGTGGGCAGGAGTTTTCAACGCCGGCCTGCAGGTCACTGCGGCCCAGCAGGCTGAATTGAACCGCCGCCTAAGCAGCTTTGACACCCAATTGGCCGACGCACAGCCCTGGCGGGTAGTCCGGACCGAACTGGCCCGCGACCTGCCCTGACGCCTGCCCATGTCGGCGGCCTACCGCGTCGTCGTTCTGCCGGCGGCGCGGGCTGATTGGCGCGACGCGCAGCCCAGCCAGGGCGGTTCAGACGTCGAAGCCCTGCCGCGCGATCCATTCCTGGCCCGGCGCCAGCGTCACCGGCCGGCCGATGGCGGCCGCTTCAACACACAGGAAATGCTGCCAGTCGCCGTCGGGCAGGTCGGCCATCGCAGCGGCCTTGGCCGGCCCTGGGTTCCAGACCACCACATCGTCGAAGCCCTGGTTGCTGATGGCCATGCGGCCCATCGCGGTGGCCAGTGTC
>JANLOP010000258.1:0-23531 GCA_031366635.1 Betaproteobacteria bacterium
TCCGGCCACTCGGTGCAGTCCAGCGCGGCGGCGGCGGTGCTGGGGGTGGCCTTCGGCGAGCGTTTCGCCTTCACCGACAACACCCACAACGACCGCGGCTGGGGGCCGCGCCGGTTCGACAGCTTCCAGGCCGCCGCCGACGAGGCCGCGCTGTCGCGCTTGTACGCCGGCATCCATTTCCGCAGCGGGGTGGTGGGCGGGCAGGTGCAGGGGCGCTGTGTGGCGCAGCGGGTGCTGGGGTTGAAGATGCGGCGTTGAGGGCATCTCCAGCGCCTGTCGGCGCGCAGGGTCCGTGGATAAGCGGCGTCTCGGCGTAGCTCCCTCCCCCGGGCAGGGCTGACCTTTGCGCACGCTGGGCGCCGTCGTTCGCTTCCAGTCGCGCGTCGCGGCTAATTGCCCGGCGGTGTGAAGTGCCGAGGCTGTAATTGCGGCTGCCTTGGACTTTGCTCGGAGCGGTCAAGCGTGCGCCGCCCGCGCCCAAGGGCTGCTCAAGGGCCACTGGCCAATCGCCAACCCATGGTCATGCCATCCAGGCACAGCAGCCCGCGCCACAGCGTTTCGGTGCCGGGTTCGCCATCGGACTTGCGCCCAATGAATCCACCCAGCTTGGCCACCATGCGTATGGCCTCGCGCAGAGTCGGCGCGGGAGCTTCCGCGGGCCGCTTTCTGTGCTTGGCTTCGTAAGCGATCAGCACCTGGCATTCGTCTCGATCAAAATACACCTCGGCCGGCAGGTCCGGCACCTCGCGTCCGAGCTTGGTCATATGGTGGATGCGCCACGCAATCACCATGTCGATGGCCAGGCAGGCCTGGAGTCGCTCGCCATGGCCAAGCTGTCGATCTTCGACCCGGCAGCCGCTCTTCAAGGTGCGATGAAACACCTCGATGCCCCAGCGCTGGGTGTACCAGGCCACACGCTCGCAGGCCTGCTCGAAGCTGTCCACCGTCAGCGTCGTGAGCAGCGCCCATTCGATGGGCTCGGCCCCGGCGGGCGCGTCCTCCTCCTGCGCCAGCACCATCTGCACTTCAAGCGGGCCGAGTTGCGGCTTGGTCTTCGGCGGGCACAGCGTCACGCTGGCAAAGCGCAGCGCGAGTTTGGCCACGCGCGCCGGCCGGTTCTTCTGCCGCGGCAACTGCACGCTCTGCCAGCCCGCTACCGGCTTGGCCTGGATGGTCTGGAACAACCGCTGCTGTTCGTCCTGCACCTTGCGGTCGTGCCTGGCGCGCACCAGCAGCTTGGGGTTGTCGGGTTCGCGCAGCGCTTCTTCGAAGAGTTCGTAGATGTCGGCTTCGCGGTCGCCCATGCTCACCAGTTGGACCTGCGGGTTGCGCTTTTGCACCGCCCGCAGTGCCTGATAGGCCTTGATCCAGCGCCAGCTTTCCTTGTCCTCGATCGGCAAGCTGCTGCGCTGCGCCTTCTTGCCGAATTCCTGCGCGTCGCGTGCCCAACACTGCGCGTCGACAAATCCCAGCGGCACGCCTTGCACCGTCAGCGCCAGACTGCTGTGCAGATGCAGGCCCTGTGCCCCATCGACCGTGGTGCCGATCGGACCCAACCCGTCCGCGCTCTGGAGCGCGCTGTAATTCAGGCTCGTGGTGTCTTGCGGCACCAGCACTACCGACCCCTGGCCGAGGTCGCTGATGCGCTCTTCGGTGGCCGCATAGTGCGGCTGCAGCAAGATCTCGAACTCGACGTCGTCGTTGGCCAGGAATCGGTAGGCAGCTTGCATCTTGCTCGCGCTCCGGCACGCTTGGGGTATGTCGGCCATCGGACGCGACCAGAAGTCACGCGCCATCGTCAGCAGCCGTTTGGTCAGCGGCGCGCTCAGGCGGCAGCGACCGAATTCTTCTTCGGCCCAGTCTACCGGCGCGCGCATGCGCTTGGTGGGCAGCAGACGCGGCAACTCCAGCGGCGCGGTCAGAATCTGGCGCCAGTTGCGCTGCAGCGGATAGACCAACACATGCTTGCGTGCGACCTGCTCCTGCCGCGCACGGTCCTGCCGGCCTCGTCCTTCGGTCATCCCCAACTCGATCCAGTTGGCCGCCCGGTAGCATGTTCCGCGGTAGCGGCTGCTGTCGACGAAGGTCTCCACCAGCACTGGCTTGTCGTCATAGCGCTGTTGCCAATCAGCGGCCAGTCGGCGCGTGGCCAGACCCAGCACATGCGAAGCCAGGTGCGGCACCTGCACTGTGGGCAGGATCAAGAACCTGCTGTTCAAGACAATTCTGGACAAACGCGCGCCGCGCGTGGCTTCGCTCCAGCCGATCCATTCGTCGCGCACGCCCAACCGCCAGGCTGCGGAACTGAAGCTCAGCCCTCCAAGCCAGCCTTGCTCGCTGCGGATCAGGTACCTCAGTTGCGCCCCGCACAGCGGCCCGTCGCCCAGTGGATGGTGCTGCTGCATCATGGCTCGCCAGATGCGCGAGTGCGCACGGTCGCCGTTGACCACCACCAGCTCAACGGCGCCCAGCCGCTGCAGTGTGGTCTTCAGCTGCGGCCATGGTTCTTCGACTCTGGCAATGGAGTCCTTGCCCGCTTCGAAGCTGACCGGTCTGGCCGGCGGCAATTCAATCAAGCCACGTCGCTCGAGCTTGACCAGCAAGGCCCGGCAACTCGACTCCTTCGCCCGTCCCGCCGCATCCTTCCAGTCCAACCACCCGCACACCAACCTGGACAACGCGCTGCGCGTAAGGTCCGCCGTCTCGCGCACCACCTGCCCGATCCGCTCGACTGTCTCGTCAGTGAACTCGCGTTGCGCTGCATGCATGCGGCAAGAGTCGCGAAAAAAGTTTCCCGTGTCCAGCACGATAGAGGGTCAGCCTGCGCGCGGGAGAGGCATGGGGGCGAGGCGGGGGTGGCACGCTGCGCTGTCGGTGATGCGCCAGTGCGCATTCGAGGACAAGCGGACCGAAGTGACGATCAAGATACAGCCCGATTTTCTCGGCAGACCTGCCGGCACACTGCCCGGCGGCCCGCTGACAAACCAACCGCCGGTCAGGCCAAAAGCGCTGGCAAAAACGCGGGCACCGACGGCGCAGGCGCCAGCGCCCAGACGCGGGCGATCACGCCGCGCATCTCGGCCTCGCTGGCGCCGCCCCGGTAGGCCGCCAGGCGCTGCGCCTTGTGTTGCAGCTCGGGCCGGCTCAGCGTGTTGCCGGGGTCGCCCTTGGGCTCGTCCACCCGGGCGGCCAGCGTGCGGCCGTCGGTGGTGCGCACCTGCACCTTGCCGATCCAGCGCGCCGGGTAGGCGGCGTCCACCTCGGCGTCCAGCACCATGACCACCTTGTTGCGCAAGGCCAGCACGGCGGGGGATCGGTAGTCGGCGTCAAACTCGGCCAGCCCGGCCGCGCCGTGCACCGCGATCAGCCCCAGCACCGTGCCCATCGAGAACTTGGCCTGGTGCACGGTTTGCGGATCGACCACCGGGCCCAGCACGTCGATGGCCGCCTGGTGCACCTGGGCGGTGACCTGGGCCACCGCGCTGGCGGCCAGGCCGTGCACCTGCATCAAGCGCTGCAAGGCATCGGCGGCCGGGTGGGTGTGGCGGCAGGCGGCATGAAATTTGAACGAGGTTTCGGCCAATGCCCAGCGCTGGCCCAACCGGTCGGCCAGTCTGGCCGGGTTGGCGTCGCTGGACATGCCGGCGGCCAGGCCTTGCGGGCCGTCAAAAATGTGCGGCGCGCCGGTGAATCCATCGGCCGCCAGGTAGGCCGCCGTCAGCCCGGCACCGGCGGCATGCGCGGTGTGCAGTTGCTTGGAATCGGCAGCGCTGCGCAAAAACTCCCACAGCCCGGCGGCCTGGGTGCCGGCCGAGCCAAAGGCATGCTGCATCTGCCCGGGCGTCAGGCGCAGCAGCCGGCCGACGGCGGCGGCGGCAGCCACGGTGCCGGCCGTGCCCGTTGTATGGAATATTCGATAATGCGAGCGGCCCAAAAACTCACCCACCCGGATGCCCACCTCATAGCCCACCACGGCCGCTTGCAGCAACTCCGCGCCGCTACGGCCCAGCGCCTGGGCCACGGCCAGTGCGGCCGGAAACACCACCGCCGCCGGGTGGAACACCGAGCCGTTGTGCACATCGTCCTGCTCGGCAAAGTGCGACGCGGCGGCATTCACCACCGCCGCCACCAGCGGGCTGCTGCCCCGGCGGTGGATCAACACCTCGCTCGGCCCGGCGTTCGGACCCATGCTTTGCATGAAGCGGGCGATGGACTCCACCGGCCGCGCGCCCTTGCCGGCCAGCGCCGAGCCGATCCAGTCGAGCAGCAGGTCTTCCGTGCGGCGCTGCACCGGTGCCGGGATGTCGGCCCAGGCCAGGGTGGCGGCAAATTGCGCCAGCGCGCGGGTCGGGTCCATCGTGGTCATCGGGCTGTGCCTTGGCACCGTCAAAACGAGCGCGGCAAGCCCAGCACATGCTCGGCAACGTAGCTCAGGATCAGGTTGGTGGAGATCGGCGCCACCTGGTACAGCCGGGTTTCCCGAAACTTGCGCTCGACATCGTATTCACAGGCAAAGCCGAAGCCGCCGTGGAACTGGATGCAGGCATTGGCCGCTTCCCACGATGCTTTGGCCGCCAGGTACTTGGCCATATTGGCCTGGGCGCCGCAGGGCTGCTGGGCGTCAAACAGGGTGCAGGCCTGCCAGCGCATCAGGTCGGCGGCTTCGATCTCGATGTGGGCCTCGGCGATGGGGAATTGCACGCCCTGGTTCTGGCCGATCGGCCGGCCAAAGACGATGCGGTCTTTGACGTAGGCACTGACCCGGTCGATGAACCAGCGGCCGTCGCCAATGCACTCGGCCGCGATCAAGGTGCGCTCGGCATTCAGCCCGTCCAGGATGTATTTGAAGCCCTGGCCCTCCTGGCCAATCAGGTTTTCTTCCGGGATTTCCAGGTTCTCGAAAAACAGCTCATTGGTCTCGTGGTTGACCATGTTGCGGATCGGCCGCACCGTCAGCCCCGAGCCGATGGCAGCGCGCAGATCGACAATGAAGATTGACATGCCTTCGCTTTTTCTCGCCACTGAAGCCAGCGGCGTGGTGCGGGCCAGCAGGATCATCAAGTCAGAGTGCTGGACGCGCGATATCCACACTTTCTGGCCGTTCACCACATAGCGGCCATCGCGCTTGACCGCCGTGGTCTTGATCTTGGTGGTATCGGTGCCGGTGCCGGGCTCGGTGACGGCCATCGACTGCAGGCGCAGCGCACCGCTGGCAATCTGCGGCAGGTAGCGGCTTTTTTGCGCCGAGCTGCCGTGCCGAAGCAAGGTGCCCATGTTGTACATCTGGCCGTGGCAGGCGCCCGAGTTGCCACCGGCCCGGTTGATCTCTTCCATGATCACCGACGCCTCGGCCAGGCCCAGGCCGGAGCCGCCGTAGTCGGTGGGGATCAGCGCGGCCAGCCAGCCGGCCGCTGTCAGCGCATCGACAAAGGCCGCCGGGTAGGCCCGCTCGCCGTCCACCTTGCGGTGGTAGTCATCGGGAAACTCGGCGCACAGCGCGCGCACCGCGTCGCGGATGTCTTGGTAATTGCGGGCTGGGGTCATGGCGAGGCGGTGCTGGTGGAAATCGGTCAAGAACAGCCTGCACTGTGCCGCCACTTCGCCCAACAAACCATTCGCATTTGTGCAACCGGCCCTTTTGAGGCGTTTAAGCCGCCAGCCCGGCCGCCGCCTGCACCTGCGCCGGGTCAACGCCCAGCTTGGCAGCGGCGGCCAGAATCTCTTGCCAGGTGGTGGCGTCCACCGGCACACCGTCGGCAGTGCGCCGGGCGCGTGCGGCGCGCTCGGGCTCACCGGCCACGGCCACCGGCGCAAAGCCGTCGCGCGCCGGTGAGGCCTTGACCCAATCGATAAAGGCCAGCGCCTCGGCCTCGAACGCGCTGCGATCTGTCAGCGCGGCTGGATCGACCAGCACGCTGAACATGCCGTTCAGCACCCGGCTGCGGCTGGCGTCGTCGTCGCGCTGGGTGATGCCAGCGGCCAGCGCACCGCCCAGCAGCTCACACATCAGCGCCAGGCCAAAACCCTTGTGCCCGCCAAAGGTGAGCAGCGCGCCAAACGGCGGCACCACGCTGTAGCGCGGGTCTTGCGTCGGCCGGCCCTGGTCGTCGATCAGGCAATCGGCCGCCACCTGCTCGCCCTTGTTCAGCGCCACCCGGGTTTTGCCCTGGGCAATCATGCTGGTGGCAAAGTCGAGGATCACCGGCTCACGCCCGGCCAGCGGCACGCCGGCACAAAACGGGTTGGTGCCAAAGCGCGCATCGGCGCCACCGTACGGCGCGACGATGGCGCGTGAGATCACATTGACAAAGTGCAGCGACACCAGCCCGGCGGCGGCTGCCTGCTCGGCCCACGCGCCGATGCGGCCCAGGTGGTGGGCATTGCCCAGCGCCACGATGCAGCAGCCGCTGGTTTGCGCCCGGGCGATGCCCAGCGCCATGGCCTGCGCGCCGACCACCTGGCCGAAGCCGGCGTTGCCGTCCAGCCGCAGCATTGCACCGCTGTCGTGCAGGATCTGCACTTGGGCGTTGGGCTTGAGGCCGCCCTGCAAAAACGCATCGGCGTAGCGCGGCAGCATGCCGATGCCGTGCGAGTCGTGGCCGGTCAGGTTGGCGTCGATCAGCTTGTGCGTGACCGCTTGAACCTCAGCGGCGCTGCTGCCAAAACCTTGCACCAGCCGCTGCATGGCGGCGTGCAGGCGCGCGACGGGGATCAGGTGGCTGTCGATCATGGCCCTGCCTCAGACCGTGCGCCCGCCGTCCACCGGAAACTCCACCCCGGTGATGAACTCGGCATCGTCGCTGGCCAAAAACACCGCCGCCTTGGCAATATCGAGCGGCGTGGACAAGCGCCCCAGCGGGATGGTGGCGATGAACTTCTTGCGGTTCTCCGGCGTATCGGCCATGCCCATGAAGGCTTCGAGCAGGCCGGTGACGCCCATCACCGGGCAGATCACGTTGACGCGGATGTTGTCGGCGCCCAGCTCCACCGCCAGCGATTTACTCATCAGGTTGACCGCGCCCTTCGAGCTGTTGTACCAGGTCAGGCCCGGCCGCGGCCGGATGCCGGCGGTGGAGCCGATGTTCAGGATCACCCCGCGTTTGGCGGCGCGCATCAGCGGCACCACCGCATGCACCATGTGGAAGATGCTTTTGACGTTGATGTCGTAGACCTTGTCAAACGTCGCCTCGTCCACGTCCAGCAGCGGCTGGTTTTTGTGCGTCCAGCCGGCGTTGTTGACGACGATGTCGAGCCGGCCCCAGCGGCTGACGGTGGCTTTGACCAGTGCGTCGATGTCAGCACGTTGGGTCACGTCGCAGGCCACGCCGATGGCGGCATCGCCCAGCTCGGCGGCCACAGCCAACGCACCGGCGGCGTTGATGTCGGCCACCGCCACGCGGGCGCCTTGCGCCACGTACTGGCGGGCAATCTCGGCGCCAAAACCGCTGGCGGCACCGGTGACGATGGCGACCTGGTCTTTGAGTCTCATGGCGTGCTCCTGGAAGGGGTTGGGTTGCGGGGGGGGGGGAAAGCGTCAGGCCGGGGCGCTGGCCGCGTCGGTTGGCAAGCGGGTGGGCAGCGCAGGCCGCTGCAACTCACCGCGCTCCAGCAGCAGCGTGTCATTCGGGATATTTTTGAGCAGGCTGCGGTTCGATTCGGTAATCACCACACACAGCGCCGGCCGCAACTGCTGCAAGCGTTGCAATGAGGCCGAATACTGCTGGGCCAGCACCGGGGCCAGACCCTGGAAGGGCTCGTCCAGCAGCACCAACTGCGAGCCCGCCATCACCGCCCGGCCGAGTGCGGCCATCTTGCCCTGGCCGCCCGACAGCGCCGCGCCGGAGCGGGCCAGCATCGGTTTCAGCTCGGGCACGATGTCCAGCGTCTCGGCCAGCCGCTGGTCCACCGCCCGGCGCGGCAGGCCGATCACCTGGCACGGGAAGCGCAGGTTTTCTTCGATCGAAAAGCTCGGGAACATCACCCGGTCTTCAGGTGCGTAGCCAATGCCCAGCCGGGCCCGGTCACGCGCCGGCACGCTGCGCAAATCCTGGCCGTCCAATAGCACCCGGCCGCTGTGCTGGGGCAAAAAACCCATGATGAGCCGCAGCAAGGTGGTCTTGCCGGCGCCGTTGCGGCCCACCACCGCGACGATGCTGCCGGGCTGCAACTGGGCGCTGATGCCGCGCAGCACCTGGATGCCGGCCAACATGGTGGAGACGTTGTCGAGTTGCAGCATCTCAATCACCGATGACGTTTTTGATCACTATCCGGTCACGCAGCACGTCTTCGGGCAGGCCGTCGGCCGCTATCTTGCCGGCGATCCAGGCGGCCAGCCGGGTGGCGTAGCGGCGCACGATGTCGATGTCGTGCTCGACAAAGATGCTGGTGACGGCGCGCTCGTCCAGCGCCCGCATCAACACCGCCATCAGGCCGTGTTTCTCGTCGCTGGACACGCCGCTGGTGGGCTCGTCCATGATCATCAGCTTGGGGCGCAGCACCAGCGCCATCGCCACATCCAGCAGCTTGCGCTGGCCTTCGGGCAGGGTGCCGGCCAAATCGTGTTGACGGCCGTGCAACTGCAACAGATCCAGCGTGGCGTCCACCTCATCGCCGTCCACCGCCTGGGCCAGCGGCAGCCAGAAGCCGTGTTTCTGCCGCACGGCGGACGCCGCCAGCATCAGGCATTGGCGTACCGTGTGCTCAGTGAACACCTGCGGCATCTGGAAGGACCGGCCCACGCCCAGCCGGGTGATCCGGCGCGGGCTCTGGCCGGTGATGGCGGCGCCGTTGAAAAACACCTGGCCGTGGGCGGGCTTCAAATAGCCGGTGCAGAGGTTGAGAAAGGTGGTCTTGCCGGCGCCGTTCTGGCCCACCACGGCCAGGCGCTCACCGGGCAGCAGGTCGAAGTCGATGGCGTCGGCGGCCACCACGCCGCCGAATGACAGTGACAGGCCGCGCGTGGCCAGCAGCGGGGTGGGCGGGGTGGTCATGGCGGGGATGCCGGTTTTGCAGCCTGGGGCCGCAAGTGCCGCTCGACCAGGCCAAACAAGCCGGTGGGCGCGACAAACACCATCACGATCAACACCAGGCCCAGCACCAGTTGCCAGGCACCGATGAGCAACGCGGCGGCATACAGCTTGACAAACTCGAAGACAAAAGCGCCGACAAAAGCCCCGACGGCGTGGCCCGAACCGCCAAGGATGGCGATGAACACAATCTCCCCCGAGTGCACCCAATAACCCATTTCAGGCGTGACCAGGCCTTGCGTCAACGCAAACAGGCTGCCGCCCAGGCCGCACAACGTGGCTGACAGCACATAACCGCCCCAGAACACCTTTTTTGCCGAGATGCCCAGGTACTCCAGCCGGGTTTCGTTGGTCTTGATGGCCGCCAGGGCCTGGCCGTTGACGCTGCCAAAGTAGCGTTGCAGCAGCAGGCCCACCGCCAGCGCCAAGGCCAGCGCCAGCAGCAGCAGCGCGGTCTCGAAGCCCTCGCGCTCAAGCTGCACACCGGCAAACGGCGGCCGGTCAAAGCGCAGGCCGTCGGTGCCGCCAGTGAGCCCGCCAAACTTGCCCAGCACCGAGAACAAGACCATCGAAAACGCCAGGTTGAGCATGCCAAAAAAGATGCCCCGGTAACGCACCATGAACACGCCGATCAGCGCACCGGCCGCTGCCGCGCCTGCGCTGCCGAGTGCGATCAGCAGCAGCGCATCGAGGTGCCAGGCCCGGCCGGCAAAGGCCACGCCGTAGCCGGCCAGGCAGGCAAACATGGCATGGCCAAACGACACCTGGCCGGCCCGGATCAGCACGATCACACCAGTCACTGCCAGGCCGTTGGACAGCGCCAGCAGCACCGGCGTCTTGAGCCACGGCAGCGCCAGGCTCAAGCCCAGCAGCGCGGCCATCAGGGCGGCAACCAGCCACGGCAAACGCTGTGATTGCCGCATCAGATGCGCCTGGCCACCGGCGAGGAGAACAGCCCCTCGGGCCGCAGCAGCAGCACGCCGACCATGATCAGGTAGGGCATCAGCACCTCCACCTCGGGCATCAGGTAGATCGCAAATGAGCGCGCCAGGCCGATCATCAGCGCGGCGATGGCCGCGCCGCCGATCTGGCCCAGGCCGGCGGTGGCCACCACCGCAAAACTCAGCACCATCATGTCGGCGCCGATGCCAGGTGTGAACGACGTGGTGGGTGAGGCCAGCGCGCCGCCCAGCGCACCCAGCGCGCCGCCGAGTGCGATCGTCAGCCAGGTGACGCGGTCGGTGTTGACGCCCATCGCGGTGGCCACCTCACGGTGGTGGGTGACGGCGGTGACCTGCCGGCCCAGCGCGGTGCGGCCCAGAAACCAGCGCAGACCAAAAAACGCCGCCACCGCCACGGCCGGCAGCACCAGCAACTGGTAGCGGGTGTAGGTGACACCGGCCACATTCAGCGTGCCGAGCTGGGTGACGACATCGGAGACAAACACCGGCTGCGTGCCCCAGATCAGGCGCTGCAAATCCTCCAGCACCATGAAGGCGGCAAAGGTGACCAGCAGTTGCAGGATCGGGTCTTTGTCGAGGATGCGGCGCAGCAAGGTGAACTCAAGCACCGTGCCCAGCAGGCCGCCGATCAGCAGTGCGGCGACAAACAGCGCGGGCAGCGCCAGCCAGCCGGGCAGCGCGTATTTGGCGATCAGCAGGCCCAGCGTGGCGGCAAAGTAGCCGCCCCAGGCATACAGGCTGCCGTGTGCGACGTTCAGGATGCGCATCACGCCGAAGATCAGCGTCAGGCCAAGGGCGACGAGGAACAGCAGCGCGGCATACGACACGCCGTCCATCAGGGCAAGCAGGATCAGGCTGGCGTCCATTGCGGGTCGTCAAGAGCGGCTGCGTGGCTTATTTGAAGTCGTAAGTCTTCAGCCGGTCGCTGTTCAACACCGCCGGGTTGATGGTCTTGACCCAGGCCGGCGACATTTGCCCCACCGGCGTGGTGACCAGATCGGCCGGCACCAGCATCATCTTGTCGAGCACCGCAAACGGGTATTGCGGCACGCGCTTGGTCAGGCCCAGCAATTGGTCTTCCAGCCCTTGGCCGTCTTCGCGCATCTTGATCGGCCGGCCGTAGGCCTTGAACTCCATCTTGCGCATCGCCTCGGCCACCTGCTCGATCGACGGCCACTTGCCGGCATTCGCCTTCATCGCCGACTCATACCCGGTCTTCAACCCCACCAGTGCCTGGGCCATGTGGTAGGTGGGGTAGATCGGGTAAGCGCCGGTCTTGGCCTTGAACTTGGCGATGAAATCCTTGTGCTTCGGGTCATCGCGCGTCTCCGGGTGCAGCCAGTAGTGCTCACCGCGGGCGCCGGCAACAATGCCGTCGGGCACGGCCGCGCCCAGGCGCTCAAGAGAGCTTTCGAGCAACGGCATCACAAACAGCGCGCCCTGGGTGAACAGCCCACGCTGGCCGGCCTGGCGCACCAGCGTGTCCAGATCACCGCCCCAACTGGTGCTCAACACCACATCGGGTTTGAGCGCCTGCAAGCGGCTGATCTCGGTGGAGAAATCGGCCGCGCCCAGCTTGGGGAACATCTCGGCCACCACCTTGACGTCGGGCTTGAACACCTTCAGCGTGTTGATGAAGATCTCCCACGAGTCGCGGCCCCAGGCGTAGTCCTGGTTGACCACCGCAATCGTCGAGAAATTGGGCTTGGTCTTGAGCAGGTACAGCACGGTGGCCACCATCTCGGTGGTGGCATTGGCCTGGGTGCGCAGCACGTATTTGTAGCGCTTGGCCTCCAGCACCTTCTCGGTGCCGCAATCCCACAGCACATTCAGCACCTTCAGGTCTTCGGCCACCGGCGCGATGATGTTGCAGTTGCCACTCGATATCGCTGACAGCATGGTGTGCACGCCCTGCTCTTGCACCAGCCGGCGGTACTCACTGAGCAGCTTGTCGCCGCCGATGCCTTCGTCGATGAAGCTGGCGGTTATCTTGACGCCGCCAATGCCGCCGGCGGCGTTCATCTCGTCAATCAGCAACTCGGCGGCGGCTTTGGCCGGCACGCCAAACACCGACGCCGCGCCCGAGGTGAAGGTGGAGATGCCGATTTTCAGCTCGGCCGGTTTGTCCTGGGCCCGCGCCGGGCCGGCGGCCAGGGGCAGCACGATGGCGAGCGCGGTGAGCGCTTTGACAGTGGCGCAAAGCGGTGCAAAACGGGCCAGCTTCATGGGGATGTCTCCTGCGGTGGCGGTTTGAATTTGCGGCATGGGCTGCATGTGCGCGGTGGGTGGGCGGCAGGTGGGCGGCAAAGCGGATACCACCACAGTGTGACCAAGCCGGCACCCGGCCGGCCATTCGGTTTTGCTGAACCTGCCCTTTGCCGGCTTTTAATCCGGCGCAACCCGCCCCGGCTCAGCGCGGGGCGGCCGATGCCGGGGCGGGCGGGGCGGTGGGCAGCACCGCACCCGGCGCGGCAACGGCGTCGCCCGACACGGTGACGCGGGTGACAAAGTGGCGCGTCTCGCCAAAGCAGGACGTCGGCAAGCCGACCTTTTCTTCGTAGTGCAGCGTCACCCGCTTGCCCATCACCTGGGTGATCTCGGCCGCCACCTGGGCATTGGCGGCGGTGAAGTAAAACTTCTCCACCGTCGCCGCGCCGGGCATCGAGACCATCGCCATCTCGCCCTCCCAGGTCTTGCAGACCCAGCCTTTGTCCGACAGTTTCTGGATCCAGCCGGCCCGCTCACCCGAGGAGTAGCTCCATTTCAGCACCACCGTGAAGTACAACGCCAGCAGCACGGCCAGGGCCAGCAGGGCCAGGAAAAGTCGTTTGAAAGTCATGGTGGCGTTCGTGGTGGGGCTGCGGGCAGCCCGGCTCAAACCTGCTTGAGCTGGTGCAGCGCCGACGGCGTGGGCCAGCCAGCGTCTTGGCAGACCCGCACGATGGCCTCGTTGGTATCGAAGTAGACCTGCCAGTAGTGGTCGGTGTGGCAATACGGCCGCACCGCGATCTGCGGGCCTTCCAGCTTCATGTCGAGCAGGTTGATCTCGGGTGGCATGGCGGTCGAGACATTGGGGATCAGCGCCACCGCGGCCTTGAAGCGCCGGATCGCGTCCAGCGGGTCAACGCCGTTTGCCAACTGCGCCACCCGCTCCACCCGGCGTGCCGGCAGCACCGAGAAGTTCTGGATCGTGTCGCCAAAAATCTTGCCGTTGCCGACGATGGTGTTGACGTTGTCGGGCGTGGACAGCACGGTGCCAAACAGCCCCAGCTCACGCACCGTGCCCACCACACCGCCCACGCTGACAAAGTCGCCCACCTTGAAAGGCCGCAGCACCAGCATGAAGGCGCCGGCGGCAAAGTTGCCCAGCAGCCCGCTCCAGGCCGCGCCGATGGCCAAACCGGCACCGGCCAGCATCGCCGCAAATGACGTGGTCTGGATACCGAAATAGCCCAGGATGCCGATGACCAGCGCGATGTTGAGCGCAATCGCGATGATCGAGCCCAGGTATTTGGTCAGCGTCGGATCGACATGGTTGCGGCCCATCGCCGCCTGCATCAACCCGATCACCCGGTTGATCATCCAGCGGCCGACGACCCAGAACAGGATGGCGGCCACCACCTTGATCGCCAGGTCGATGGCGGTGGTGCTGAGAAATAGTTGGATTGATTGCATGTCCACGGCGGGCGTCTTTCCTGAAAGGGTGGGGAAGGCCAGTCATTGTCCAACGTCTTTTGCCGCTGTCCAGCCGGGGCCATGTGGAGCCTGTCGGGCTTGGGGGGCGTCGGCTGAACAACTTGACGTTCATTTCGCAATGGTTGTGTTGTGGCCACGGCGGCCTTGTGCAAACTCGACCGAATGTCCGTCTGGATCGAAGGCAGTCATGGACCGCTCCCAAGGCTCGTCATGCGGTGGCACGTGAAAGTGAAGCCCTTTCGCCTTGATCTCTTCAAATAGCGCGTCGAGATCGTCCGTGCTGAACTCGACGTGAATTGCGCGCCGCTGTGCCGGCGTACTTGGCTCAACGACATCCTTCTGAGACTCGTGGACCGAAAGAAGGCCGATAGTGCCGCCACTGTCTCCTTCGACGCGGATCAGGGCAAAAGCCGGTGAAGCGTTGTGCTCAACTTTGAGTCCCAGCTTCCCGCCGTAAAAGTCAATGGCGCGATCCACGCTTTGAACAGTCAGCGTGATTCCCTCGAAGTGCATCTGTTGTGTCATAGAGACCTTTGTTCACATGGTGGGGATGTGGCAGTGTCGACGTGCATTCGGCTCGCAGTCGTCTAACGCTTCTTTGAGCAGGCGATGGACCTTGAGTTGACGGGCCGGGTGGTGCCGGCATCCCTGTTGCAAAACGCCGTCGCGGCGGCTGACGTGCAGCGCTATTTTCAACCGCTGATGGCACGGATTGGCGGTGTGCCGCAGGGCCAAGAGATGCTGGCTTTAGCGACGGCTGCCTCTATCGGTGCCCGTGCAGGCCGTCGTCGGCCTCGGCCAGCGCCTTGACCTTGGCTGCCACCTGCTGCCAGATGGCCCGGTAGCGGGCCGGAAACTCCTGCGCCAGGCCGCTGTGCGAGCCACCGTCAAACCGCTCAAGCTGGCGCGGGCCGTGCGCCGCCGCGTACAGCCGCTCGGTCTGGCGCGACGGCACGGTGTTGTCGGCGGTGCCGGTGAGAAACCATTTCGGCGCGTCGATCTGGCCAATCTTGTTGATCGACGCAAATTGCTGGGTCGTCACCCACGCCGCCACGCCGCCCCAGAAGCCCTGCGCACGGGCGATGTCGGGCATCGACGTCATGGCCGACTCCAGCACCAGCGCGCCGTAGGCCGGGCCGGCGCGGTGGCGCAGCGCCAGCTCCACCGCCACGCCGCTGCCCATCGAATGACCGAATATGATGCGCGCCGCCGCTTGCGGCACGCGGCGCTGCAATTCAGCCCAGGCCAGCTCGGCGTCCTCGACGATGCTGGCCTCTGACGGCAGCACCGCGCTGCTCTCGCCCCAGCCGCGGTAGTCCAGCGCCAGCACGGCAAACCCGGCGGCCTGGATGGCGGCGATCTTGGCGCGGTTTTGAAACAGGTTTCGAAAGGTGCCATGCAGGTACAGCACAGCCGGGGCGGCCGCATCAGGGCCGGGCACCCAGATCGCGCGCAGGCGCTGCGCTGGCGCGCCGGGGCCGGGCTGGGCGGCATCGGCCGGCCGGCTGAGCCAGAAAGCCTCGTCTTGGGGCGTGATGGCCTGCCAGTCACTGAGCTGGCCGGGCGTGGGCCGGTAAATCCAGCCACGCTGCTTGACATCGAGCCAGGCGCAGCCCGACAGCGCCGGCGTCAGCAACGACAAGCCCAGGACCACTCGCAACGTCAGCCGCAAAGTCGGCCGCCAGAGCGTCCGCCAGAGCGTCCGCCAGTTCGGCCCGCCCGCCCGCCCGGCGGATGCCGGCTGCCGGTTCATGCTGCACCGCGTTGAGTGACGTTCAATGCTGCCCCCACTTCCTGCCCGCCTGTGGTCAATGCTGTGCCTGCTGCCGGCGCTGCTGCCCACCGCGCCGGCCTGCGGCCAGACCAAGCCCCTGCCCGCCGCGCAAAACCCGGGCCTGGGCCCGTTGGAGGCCAACCTGAGCCCGCTGACACTTCACTTCACGCCCAGCAGCGAGCACAAACCGGTGTGGCTGGCCGGATTGACCCAGGTGGCCGCCGACGGCACGGTGGTCGCGGGCGCGGTGTTCAGCAATTCATTCGGCCAGTCGGCCGTCACAGTGCAATACGGTCAGCGCTACTTCCGCCCTTTCGGGCGCGACGGATGGTACTGGCAATGGACGGTGGGCCCGGTGTACGGCTATGTGGCACCGTACAACCGCAAAGTGCCGTTGAACTACAAAGGCCTGTCGCCGGTGGTGATTCCGTCGCTGGGCTACCAGGTGACCGACAAAGTCTCGGTGCAGTTCACCTTGCTTGGCAACTCGGCGGTGATGTTGCAACTGGCGCTGCGGCTGCCGGATTGAGCGGCCCCGCCATCACGGCCGCCCACGGCCGGGCTTGCAAGCCCGGCCGCTTCGGCAGCCACGCAACAGGACGCAGGTCCTGTTGCATGTCCGGCCTCAAGAGTTTGCCCGCCTGCATGCGGGCAGATCCTTCGGCAGGCACGCAACAGGACGCAGGTCCTGTTGCCTGTCCGGCCTCAAGAGTTTGCCCGCAAGCATGCGGGCAGATCCTTCGGCAGGCACGCAACAGGACGCAGGTCCTGTTGCATGTCCGGCCTCAGCCCAGCGGCACCGGCACGAACAGCCGCTCGCCGTCGCGCCACACCAGCAAGGCCACGCTCTTGGGTTTGGCGGCCAGCACGCGCTTGAGCGCGTCCACGCTGTCTACCGGCTGGCCGTTGATGGCCAGCACCACATCGCCCTGGGCCAGGCCGGCCCGCGCCGCCGCGCCTTGCACCTCCTGCACCAGCAGGCCACTGTCGAGTTGCGCCTGCGCCCGCTCATCGCGGCTCAACGGGCGCAGCGCCAGGCCCAGCCGGGCGCCACCAGCAGCCTCGTCGGCGCCACCGTCGGCAGCAGCCTGGGCGGCGCCTTTTTCACCGGCGCGGCCCAATGTCACGTCCATTTCCACCGCCTTCTGGCCGCGCCAGACGCTCAACTTGATCTTGTCGCCGGGCAGCGATTGGGCGATGCGGGCCGACAGGCTGCCAGCCTGCACCATCGTCTCGCCGTCGATGCGCAAAATCACATCGCCCGATTTCAAGCCGGCCAGCGCCGCCGGGCTCTTGGGCTCGACATTGGCCACCAGCGCGCCGTCGGGCCGGGGCAGGCCAAAGCTGTCGGCCAGCGGCTGCGTCAAATCCTGCACCATCACGCCCAGCCGGGCATGCTGGGCTTTGCCGGTGGCCACAATCTGGTCGCGCACGCGCAGCGCCACATCGACGGGAATGGCGAAGCTCACGCCCTGAAACCCGCCGGTGCGCGAATAGATCTGGGCATTGATGCCCACCACATTGCCGGCCGCATCGAACAGCGGCCCGCCCGAGTTGCCGGGGTTCACCGCCGCATCGGTCTGGATGAAGGGCACGGCCGCATCGCCCGGCAGTGAGCGGCCCTTGGCGCTGACGATGCCGGCGGTGGCGGTTTGCTCCAGCCCGTACGGCGCGCCGATGGCCAGCACCGGGTCGCCCACTTGCAGCAATTTGGGGTCGCCCAGCCGCACGGTGGGCAGGCCCTGGGCGTTGATGCGCAGCACGGCGATGTCGGTGGCCACATCACTGCCCAACACCTTGGCCGAGAATTCACGCCGGTCGGCCAGCCGCACCGTCACTTCTTTGGCGTCTTTGACGACATGGGCGTTGGTCAGGATCAGGCCGTCGGCCGAGACGATGAAGCCCGAGCCCTGGCCTTTGAACGGCTGGTCTTGCGGCACGCCGCGTTCGGCGCCCGGCATGCCGCGAAAGAAGCGGTACATCGGGTCGTTGCGCTGGGCCTGGTCAATGGCCGCAGCCTCTTCGTTGCTGGTCTTGTGCAGACCTTCCACCGTCACACCCACCACCGCCGGGCCGTACTGCTGCACGATGGCCCGGTAATTGGGCGCGCTGCCGGGCGGCAGCGGGGGCAAAGGCGCAGTTTGGGCGGCTTGCGCCGCAGCCGCCACCGGGGTCAGCGCCGTGGCGGGTTTGTCTTTATGGAACCACGGCAGATCGATGGCACCGGCGGTGGTCATCACGGCAATGCCGCCGCCGAGCAAGGCGTAACCCAGGGGCTTGAAGATGTTGTTCATGACCGGTTTCTCCTTGGCAGGGCGTCGCCCCAATTCGATGGCCAGAGTCTGTGCCGCCAGGATGAGCGCTGCATGAGCGCTGGATGAATCCAGGGTTAAGTCACACCCGCACAGCCGAAGGCGCCGGGTGAGCCCCAGGCATGCACCCCGCATGCACCCGGCATGCACCCGGCGCGCCCGCATCGCGCACCCGGCGCGCACCCCGTCAACTTGGCCGCCCAGGTGCACCTCGCCAGCACATCCTCATCAAGTCGAAACCCTGTCTGAGCCTGCGGCGCAGGCGAGTCAGTACTGCGAGGCGCCCATCGCAGTCGAGCGGCGTGACATGGAAACTGTTTGCAAGCGCTTTTCTTTGCTTCCTTGCGCCAAAAAGAAAGGGAGGCGGCCGCCGGGCCGAATCCCGGCACTTGTCAGCGACCACCGGGGCCAGAACCCGCCAGTCCCGCAGCCGCTCGCAGCGCCCTCATCCCAGAACCCACCCGACCGCGCGAAAAGGCGCCAAATCAAGCGCCAGGCACCCGCTGCATCCAGGCCGCCAACGCCTGCGCAGGCGCATCACCCTGCTGCAGCCCCGCCACAACCCCCGCCACATCCGCCGCACTGCGGTTCTGGCTCAATTTGTACTTGCCCAGCAGCGCAGTGAGCGGGATCTCAATGCAGACGATGGCCCGCAGCATCGCGGCGATGTAGTCGGCGGGCGCGTCGGCCACAGCCCAGGGCCTGGGCTGGCCGGCCTCATGGCGCCGGGTGAGCTGGGTCACCAGCGCGTGCGCCGCCGCATCGTCGCCCAGCACCCGCAGCGGCCCACGCGCCTGCACCACGGCGAAATTCCAGGTGGGCACCACCTTGCCATGCTCGGCCTTGCTGGCATAGGCGTTGGGTGAGACATAGCCGTCGGGCCCTTGAAACACCACCAGCGCCGGTGCATCGGCGGCCGGCGCCCGCCAGACCGGATTGGCCCGCGCCACATGGCCCACCAGCGTGCCCAGCGCACCCCGGCCGGGGTCGAGCATGAAGGGGATCGAATTGGCCTGCGCAGCGCCTTGCGCGTCCTGCGTGATCAGCAGGCCCAGCGGGTGCTGGCGCAGCAGCGCGTGCAGCACGGCCGGTCGGGATTCTTCAAAATGGGCGGGCAGGTACATCGGCGGCTCCGAAAGTTTCAGCACCAGCGCCAGCGCAACAGCGCAACCATGCAACAGCTCATACCGCCACGATCACCGGCTCGCAGCGCAGCGCCGTCTTGACCGAGTTGGCGATGAAGCAGGCGGCATGCGCGTCGTCATGCAGGCGCTGGATTTGCGCGGCATCGGGCTGGCGTGCACCGGCAAAACGCACGGCCGGCCGCAAGGTGACTACGGTCATCGCCAAATGGCCGTCGGCGTTTTTGGCCAGCACGCCCAGCGCATCGTCGTGGTAGTCGTCCACCACCCAGCCGGCGCGGCTGGCGATGTCGAGAAACCACAGCAGGTGACAGCTCGACAGCGCGGCGACAAAAGCCTCTTCGGGATCGACCGCCGCCGCGTCGGACATCGGCAGCGCCACCACCTGCGGTGACGACGAGCCGGCCACCACCGCACCGCCGTCAAAACGCCATTGGTGGTGGCGGCGGTAGCGGCGGTCGGTGAAGGGTTGGCCGTCGCGTTGCCAGGTGATCACGGCGCTGTAGGTCGACATCGGCGGGCCTGTTGCAAAAAGCGGGACGCCAGCGTAACCGGGTTTAGGCCGGCGCCGCCAGAACAGCACGGTCAGCCGGCCGACGGGCAAAATTCGGGTTGTTCATTGACCTGGCGCTGACCCCCATGCTGATTGCCGAGATTGCCTTGATAACCCCGGCGGCCGCCCGCCTTGCTCGTCGCCCCAGCCCATCCAGCGCCCGGTGGGGCTGGTTGTTGTTGGCGGCCAGCCTGTTGACCGCACCCGCCGTTGCGGCCGAGCCCGGTGCCGCCGCCAAGCCGGCCCGCAAAGCCGCGCCCGCCGCCAAACCCGGCCAAGCCGCCAAAACCACGCCGCTGCGCCAGCAACTCAAAAGCAAGGCCAGCGCGCTGGCCCTGGCCAGCAGCACCGCCGAGACCCTCAATGCCGCGCAGCTCAGCATGGCGGCCCGCGTGCTCACCGGCAGCGCCGATTGCGAGTTCAACCAGCGCATCAGCGTGTTGCCGGTGGACGGCCAGCCGGGCTGGTTCACCGTCGCCCACAAGAACGCGCGCTACCGCATGCTGCCGCAGCAAACCGACACCGGCGCGGTGCGGCTGGAGGACAAGGCCAGTGGCATGGTCTGGCTGCAAATCCCGAGCAAATCGATGCTGATGAACGCCCGGTTGGGCCAGCGCCTGGTGGACAGTTGCCTGCATGCCGAGCAGCGCGCTGCGGTGCTGGCGTTGGCGCTGGCCGGTGCGGACGCCAAAGCGGCCAGCGGCCTGGGCATTGTGGCGCCCCCCACTGCACTGGCGGCCGCACCAGGCCCGGCGGCGCTGGTCGCGGATGGGCCTGTTGTCATGCCCACCGTCGAGACCCGCCCGCCCATCGCCGCCGGCCTGATGCCGCCCAGCGCGCCCGCCGTTCTGGCCCCGGAGGCGCCCGGGTTTGATACCGCGTTAACCTCAGCCGCCAGCGCAAGCTGAGCGCAGACCCCGGGGCTCAAGCCTGCCCAGGCCCGGGCTCAAGCCCGCCCAGGCCCGGGCTCAAGCCACAGCCCGGCCGACCGATAACCCCAAAGACCCGGGTTTTTACGGGTCTCGCCAGCAGACTTTGGCGCCAGCGCTTATGCTGCATCGCAGCAATTCAATGTTGTGCCGTGTTTTGCACCCCACCTCTCACCACTGACCTCCACCATGATTCCTGTGATTCTTGCGCTCGTGCCCCTCACTTTTGCCACCGGCTCACTGGTTTGGCTGATGACCAGCGGCGCCCAGGCCCAAGCGCGGTCTGACGCCTACGCTGAAAAATGGGTGCGTGACAACACCTGAACCCGCGCACCGGCGCCAGCGCCCGCTGGTTTGTCGCCCAAGCCCGCTGACTGCGGGCTTTTTTCTGCCCAGCCGCGCCTGGTTGCCATGCTGCATCGCGTCACAATCTGCGGGCCCGACCCATCGGCACGCAAAGACCGGCCGGGCAAGTCTTATACAAGACTTAAGATATCGGGCTTACCCGTAGTGCACCGCCAGTCGCTGAACAGCCCGCCTGCCGTGGCCCGGATCTCGCTTCACCTGTTTGTCCACTGCCCCACAGGAGCCCCCGCGATGCTGCAAGCCTACCGCCAACATGTTTCTGAGCGTGCCGCGCTCGGCATCCCGCCGCTGCCGCTGACGGCCGGGCAGACCGCCGATGTGATCGAGCTGATCAAGTCCCCGCCGGGCGGCGAAGACGCCTTTCTGCTCGACCTGATCACCCACCGCGTGCCGCCGGGCGTGGACGATGCGGCCAAGGTCAAGGCCAGTTTTCTGGCGGCGGTGGCGCACGGCGATCTGGCCGTGCCGTTGATCAGCCCGGCCCATGCCACCGAGCTGCTGGGCACGATGGTGGGCGGCTACAACGTCAAGCCGCTGATCGATCTGCTGGACGACGCAGCGGTGGCCCCGCAAGCCGCCGCCGCGCTGAAAAAGACGCTGCTGATGTTCGACTTCTTCCACGACGTGGCCGAGAAGTGCAATGCCGGCAACCCGTTTGCCCAAGACGTGATGCAAAGCTGGGCCGCCGCCGAGTGGTTTACCCGCCGGCCCGAGGTGGCCAGGAAGATCACCGTCACCGTCTTCAAGGTGGTCGGTGAGACCAACACCGATGACCTGAGCCCCGCGCCCGACGCCTGGAGCCGGCCCGACATCCCGCTGCACTACCTGGCGATGCTCAAAAATGCCCGCCCGGGCATCACGCCCGAAGAAGACGGCAAGCGCGGCCCGATGCAGTTCATCGAGCAGATGAAGCAAAAAGGCCACCTCGTGGCCTATGTCGGCGACGTGGTGGGCACCGGCTCATCGCGCAAAAGCGCCACCAACAGCGTGATCTGGGCCACCGGGCAAGACATCCCCTTCGTACCCAACAAACGGTTCGGCGGCGTCACGCTGGGCGGCAAGATCGCGCCGATCTTTTTCAACACCCAAGAAGACTCGGGCGCGCTGCCGATCGAGGTGGACGTTTCGGCCTTCAACATGGGCGACGTGATCGATGTCTACCCCTACGACGGCAAGATCGAGAAAGACGGCCAACTGGCGGCCGAGTTCAAGCTCAAAAGCGAGGTGCTGTTTGACGAGGTGCAGGCCGGTGGCCGCATCAACCTGATCATCGGCCGATCCCTCACCGCCAAGGCGCGTGATTTTCTGGGTTTGCAGGCGTCCAGCGTGTTCCGCCTGCCCAGCGCGCCCATCGCCACCAGCGCCGGCTTCACGGTGGCGCAAAAAATGGTGGGCCGTGCGGTGGGCCTGCCAGAAGTGGATGGCCACCAACCCGGCGTGCGCCCCGGCACCTACTGTGAGCCGCGCATGACCACCGTGGGCAGCCAGGACACCACCGGCCCGATGACGCGCGACGAGCTGAAAGACCTGGCCTGCCTGGGCTTCAGCGCTGACCTGGTGATGCAGAGCTTTTGCCACACCGCCGCCTACCCCAAGCCGGTGGATGTCAAAACCCACCGTGAGCTGCCCAGCTTCATCAGCAACCGGGGCGGTGTGTCACTGCGCCCGGGCGACGGCGTGATCCACAGTTGGCTCAACCGCCTGCTGCTGCCCGACACCGTGGGCACCGGCGGCGACAGCCACACGCGGTTCCCGATCGGCATCAGCTTCCCGGCCGGCTCAGGGCTGGTGGCGTTTGGGGCGGCCACCGGCGTGATGCCGCTGGACATGCCTGAATCGGTGCTGGTGCGCTTCAAGGGCTCGATGATCGATGCGCAAAAGCGCGGCATCACGCTGCGCGACCTGGTGCACGCCATCCCGCTGTACGCCATCAAGGCCGGCCTGCTCACCGTTGCCAAGCAGGGCAAAGTCAATGTGTTTTCCGGCCGAATTCTTGAGATAGAGGGCCTGCCTGACCTGCGGGTGGAACAAGCCTTTGAGTTGAGCGACGCCAGCGCCGAGCGCAGCGCCGCCGGCTGCACCGTCAAGTTGAACGCTGAGCCGGTGCAGGAATACCTCACCAGCAATGTGGTGCTGATGAAAAACATGATCGCCGACGGCTATCTGGACAAACGCACGCTGGAGCGGCGCATCCAGGCGGTGCAAGCCTGGCTGGCCAACCCGCAGTTGCTGGAGGCCGACCCCGACGCCGAATACGCCGCCGTGATCGAGATCGACCTGGCCGAGTTGACCGAGCCCGTGCTGTGTTGCCCGAACGACCCGGACGACGCCAAGCTGCTGTCGGCGGTGGCCGGCGTCAAGATCGACGAGGTGTTCATCGGCTCGTGCATGACCAACATCGGCCACTTCCGCGCCGCCAGCAAGCTGCTGGAAGGCCAGCGCGACATCCCCGTCAAGCTGTGGGTGGCCCCGCCCACCAAGATGGACGCCGCCGAGCTGACCAAAGAGGGCCATTACGGCGTTTTTGGCGCCGCCGGGGCGCGCACCGAGATGCCCGGTTGCAGCCTGTGCATGGGCAACCAGGCGCAGGTGCGTGAGGGCGCCACGGTGGTGTCCACCAGCACCCGCAACTTCCCGAACCGGCTGGGCAAGAACGCCAACGTCTATTTGGCGTCGGCCGAGCTGGCGGCCATCGCCAGCAAGCTGGGCCGCATCCCCACCGTGGCCGAGTACCTGGCCGACATGGGCGTGGTGCAAAAAAGCGCCGCCAC
>JANLOP010000277.1:0-7847 GCA_031366635.1 Betaproteobacteria bacterium
GTCTGGCCCCAGATGCGCAGCAACTCGATCTGCAGGATCAGGCGGGTCTGGGCGTCCAGCGCACCCAACGGTTCGTCCATCAGCAGCACGTCCGGCCCATTGGCCAGCAGGCGCGCCAAAGCGACGCGCTGGCGCATGCCACCGGAGAGCTGGTGCGGATACTTCTTTTCAGCGCCATTCAAGCCGACCAGATCGATGAAATGGCGGATGCGCTCTTCGCGCTGCGCCGGCGTAAAGCCATGGCCGGGCGTGCCGTGACGCAAGCCAAAACCCACGTTGTCCTGCGCGGTCTGCCAGGGCATGAGGGCGTAGTCCTGGAACATCACGCCGCGGTCGGCACCGGGGCCAGTGATGGGCATGCCATCCTTCTCAATGCTGCCTGAGCTGGGCCGGTCCAGCCCGGCGATCAGGTTCAGCACCGTCGACTTGCCACAGCCGGACGGGCCGACGATGCAGATGAACTCGCCTGCCTCGATGTCCAGCGTCACGTTGTCCACCGCCAGGGTGGTCTGGCCGGTGCGCGGCGCGACAAAGCTCTTGGTCACGCCGGTCAAGCGCAGCTTGTGTGTTGGCGTGGTGGACGTGGTGGACATTGCGGATTGGTTCATGTTCAGTGCCTCCAGGGAATGAGCCGCCATTCAGCAGCGCGGAAGATGCGGTCAATCAGCAAGGCCACCAGCCCGACGACGATCATGCACACAACGATGGCGTTGAGATCGATGCTGTAGGCGTAGAAGACGAACATCATCTGGCCGATGCCACCCGAGCCACCGCCGCCCGACTTGGCGCCGACGGCCAGTTCGGCAGCAATGATGGCTGTCCACGCCACACCCATGGCCAGGCGCGAGCCCAACATGATGCTGGGCAGCGCGCCGGGGAGGACGACGCGGGCAAGGATCGACAGGCGCGGCACGCCCATGGTCTGGGCCGCCAGCACCAGCTTGCGGTCGACCCGGATGACGCCGTGCACGGTGTTCACCAGCACCGGGAAGAAGGCCGCATAGGTGACGATGGCCAGCGCCGAGGGCGTGCCGGTTCCGAACCAGAGGATGGCGATGGGCAAAATGGCCATTGGCGCGATAGGCCGGAAGCTCTCGATGATGGGATCCAGGTTGTCGCGCACCGCACGGCTCGACCCCATGAGTACGCCCAGAATCACGCCCAACACCAAAGCACCCGCAAAACCGAGCAGCACGCGGCCCAGGCTCTGCGCCAGGGCGTCTAGCAGCCCGCCGGTAGCGATGAGTTCCACCGCCGCCCTGACCACACGCAGCGGCGCCGGTGCCGGGCTGCCGTCCGGAAGGCTTTGCGCCCAGAGGTGCCAAATCACCAGCAGCGTCAGCGGCAGCGCTGCGCCGCGCGCGATTTGCTGCCAGCGCGGAGAAGTGTCGATCATCGCGTTCATTGCAGTCCCGTCCCTTCCGACCACGGGGTGAGCACGCGCTGCAATGCGCGCAGGCCCAGGTCGCACAGGTAGCCCACCACGCCGATGACCATGATGAAGGCGTAAACCTTGGGTGTCATCAGCAGTTGGCGGTACCACTCAATGGCGAAGCCCAGACCGCTGGGCGCGCCAATCAGCTCGGCGGCCACAATCGCGGCCCACGAGGCCGCGAAGGCCAGGCGGATGCCCACCATCACCGTAGGCAGCGCAGCCGGCACCAGCACGTGCAGCAGCAGCGCGCGCCGTCCCACGCCCATGGTGTCGGCGGCAGCGATCAGCTTGGGATCCACCTGGCGCACGCCCGCCATGGTGTTTAGCAGGATGGGGAAAAAGCCAACGTACACCATGATGAACACTGGCAAGGTGTTGCCGACACCGAAGATGAACAAGGCCAGCGGCAGCCAGGCGATGCCCGATATTGGCCGCAGCAGTTCGACAAGCGGGTCGATGAAGGCCTCGGCCCTGCGGCTGCGCCCCATCCAGAATCCCAGCGGGACGGCCAGCGCGATGGCAATGCCCAGCGCAATCAGCAGGCGGGACGTGCTGATCAGGGCATGCTCGAAGAGCTCGCCGCTGGCCACCAGCGACCAAAGCGCGACGACCACGCGCACCGGCGAGGGGAGCTGCAGCGGATTGCCGTTCCAGACGAAGAACGCCCACCAGAGCAGGATGAACAGCGCGAAAGCGCGCAATGCCACGAACCAGCGCTGGCGCAACATGCGGCGCAGTGGCCCGAAGCCGGGTGCTGCCTGCGGTACCAAACCGGGCGCTGCCTGCGACACAAAGCCGGAAGTTGCCTGCGGCAACGGGGCCGGGCCGCGCGGCCCGGTGCCGCTTCTTGGCGCATTGGGAAGTTTCACCCCAGTCTCCATCCTGTGCCGCCTCAGCGCGTCACGGCCAGGAAGCCACCGTCGATGTAAAGCGTGTGGCCGTTGATGTAGGCACCCGCGTCCGAGGCCAGCAGCAGCGCCGCGCCGCAAATGTCCTCGGGCCGTCCCCAACGCTTTGCAGGCGTCCAGTCGCTGACGAAGGCATTGAACTCCTTGTCGTTGGCCTGGCTGAACGGCGTGACGGTGTAGCCCGGTGCCAGCGCGTTGACCGTGATGCCGGTGCCGGCCAGGTCGGCCGCCAGCGCGCGGGTGAAACCTGACACCCCCGCCTTCGCCGCCACGTAAGGCACCAGGTTAGGCCGGGCCACCTGGTTCATGATCGACCCCATGTTGATGATGCGCCCCGAGCCTTGCTTGACCATCAGCCGCGCAGCCTGCTGGGCCACCAGGAAGCAGGCGGTAAGGTCGGTGTCGATCACCTTTTGCCACTCTGCGGGCGTGAGGTCGAGGAACGGCGTGCGCACGATGACGCCTGCGTTGTTGACGACGATGTCGATGCGGCCACACTGGGCGATGGCCTGCTCGAACGCAAGCGCCACCGCCTGCGGGTCGGTCACGTCGAACACCAGTCCGTAGGCGTCGCACCCGGCCTCGCGGAACTCACTGACACGCTGATGCACGCTGTCGTTGAAGTCGGCCAAAATCAACCGGGCACCTGCCGCCGCGAAACCTTTCGCCAGACCCAGGGCAATGCCACCGGCGCCGCCGGTGATCAGGGCCACCTTGCCTTCCAGCGAGAACAGCGAGGCCGGGGCCAAGCCCTTGTAGAGATGGGTGCCGACGGAGGTATTGCCGACAAAGTTGGCGCCGGGGATGGGGGTCGAAATGCTCATAATTGTCTGCGGAAGGGTTGCTGCGTGTCTGCGTTGTCAGTGTGCGTAGTCGATGGGTGGATGCTAGGCGCGGCGGCGCGGCGCGGCAATTGGAACTTGGGCAATGCCCTCTACGAACAAAGTGAAGGCTTGGGCTAAGGCTTGCCAGCTTTCGAAGCCCCAGTTGCCGCAAAGCAGATGGCGCTGCGGCGCGGTAACTTCTAGGATAGGCCGCATGCAAATCGAAACCGCCACTGCCGCCACTGCCGCCACCAGGGCGCTCCAGCGCATCGGCACCCAGACCGACATCCTGGGAGAGAGCCCGGTCTGGGACGAGCGGACGCAGTGCCTCTATTGGGTTGACATCCGGCGCCCGGCCATCCGCCGCCTGCAAGCCGCCACCGGCCGCATCGACAGTTGGGCCATGCCAGATCTGGTGGGCTGCATCGCGTTGACGGACGAAGGCCGACTGCTGGTGGCGCTGCCCCAGTTCATCGCGCTGTTCGATGTGGTCAGTGGCAGCCTGGAATCTTTCGCCCGCCCGCCCGAGACGGTGCCCGGCCACCGCTTCAACGACGGACGCTGCGACCGCCAGGGGCGCTTCTGGGTTGGCAGCATGCACAACATCACCCGCGCGCCCGAGGGCGTGCTGTACAAGCTGGAGGGGCGCGGCGAGCTGCAACCGGTGCGCTCGGGCATCTGCATTCCCAACAGCCTGGCCTTCAGTCCGGACGGGCGCACGATGTATTTCGCCGACTCGCTGCGCTACTCGCTGTATGCCTATGACTACGATCCGGCCAGCGGGCGCATGGACCGCGAGCGCGTGCTGGTCACTACCGAGCCGCCGGGTTTTCCAGATGGCTCAACCGTGGATGCCGAAGGCTTCATCTGGAATGCCGAATTCGACGGCTGGCGCGTGGTGCGCTATGCGCCGGATGGCCGCGTTGACCGCGTGATTCCGATGCCAGTGCAGCGCCCAACCTGCTGCGCCTTTGGCGGGGCCGATCTCGACATCCTGTACATCACCACCGCGAGCCAGAAGATGACCGCAGCCGAACTTGCCGCCCAACCGCTGGCCGGTGCCCTGCTGGCCCTCGATGTCGGCGTGCGCGGGCTGCCGGAGCCCCGCTTTGCCGTGAACCCAGCCTCCAATCCCGCCTTCAATCTCACCACTCCCAACACCGTCCAGCCATGAAACCCATCCAGATCGCCTCGGTCGAGGCCTTTTCCTTCCGTGTGCCGGTGCAAACGCCGATCAAGGTGGCATTCGGCACCTTTCGCGACCGCCCTTTTGTGCTGGTGCGCGTAACCGATGTGGACGGTGCACAAGGCTGGGGCGAAGTCTGGGCCAACTGGCCGGCCGTCGGCGCCGAGCACCGCGCGCGCCTGGCGGTGGACATCGCACAGCGCCTGATCGGCAAGACGTTCGAATCGCCACAGGACTTGTTCCACAAGCTCACGGCGTCGCTGGAGGTGCTGGTGCTGCAAACCCTGGAGGTCGGCCCGATTGCGCAGGTGGTGGCCGGGCTGGACATCGCCGTCTGGGACCTCGCTGCGCGCCGGGCGGGGCAGCCCCTGCACCGCATGCTGTCGCCCCGCGCACGCACTGACGAGCCTGTCGCCGAGCCTGCCAGCGTGCCGGTCTATGCCACGGGCATCAACCCCGACGCGCCCGAGCGCTTTGCAGCCGACCGGCAGGCCGAGGGCCATCGCGCGTTCAAGCTCAAGACCGGCTTCGGCCACGACATCGACGTGCGTAACCTAAAGGCCATGCGCGAGGCGCTCGGCCCGCAGGCCATCCTCACTTGCGATGCCAACCAGACGCACGCGCTGGAGGCAGCCAAGGCCTTCTGCCGGGCGATTGAGCCGCTGAACCTGAGCTGGTTCGAGGAGCCGCTGCGGGTCGACGCGCCGGCGCACGATTGGCTGGCACTGGCCCAGGCCTCCACCACCGCGCTGGCTGGCGGCGAAAACTTCCACGACCGGCAGTTTGACGAGGCCATCGCCGCACCGGTGTTGCAGGTCTTGCAGCCCGACGTGACCAAGTGGGGCGGCATCACCGGCAACTGGAAAGTCGCCCGCGCCACTGTGGCCGCAGGCAAGCGCTATTGCCCGCATTACTTTGGCGGCGGCATTTCCCTGATGGCCTCACTGCAATTGCTGGCAGCCGCCGGCGGCGAAGGTTTGCTGGAATTTGACTGCCACCCCAACATGGGCCGCGAGGCCGTCGTGGGCGACCTGTTGCCCGTGCGGGATGGCCGGGTGCCGGTGCCTCAGGGCGCGGGCTTGGGCGCAGCACCCGATCTGGACCTGCTCGCCCGCTACCGCACCTGGGCCGGGAAAACTGAATGACGCCCTGGCGGAATGACGCAATGACGCAATGACGATATGACTACGGACTTGCAAATCGGCTTCATCGGCGCGGGCCGCCTCGGCAAGGCGCTGGCCTGGAGTTTTACCGCCGCCGGACTGCGTGTGACGGCTGTGGCCAGCGGCGGCGACCCCAGCGGCACTGTCAGCAGGTCAACCAGCGCGCACGATCTGGCCGCTGCGATCCCGGGCTGCGAAGCCATGGCGGCGCAAGCGGTGGTGGACCGCTGCGATCTCGTCTTCCTGGCCACGCCCGATACCGCCATCTCCTCGGCCTGCGCAGCGCTGCGCTGGCGCCCGGGCGCTTCAGTGGTGCATTGCAGCGGCGTGACCGAGGTTGACGCGTTGTCCGCCGCGCGCGACCAAGGTGCCAATATCGGCGGTTTCCATCCGATGCAGACCTTCGGCGACCCCGCCGCCGCCGTGGCATCGCTGCCGGGCTCAACCATCACCATCGAGGCCGAAGAGCCGCTCAACGCCACGCTGGTGGCCCTGGTCGGGCAACTGAACTGCCGGGTCAACCGCCTGCCGCCCGGCATGCGGGCGCGCTACCACGCGTCGGCCGGGTTCACCTCGCAGTTCATCAATGCGCTGTTCGCTGAAGCGGCGCGCGTGTGGGAGTCATGGGGCGCAACCGAAGCCGAAGCGTTGCAGGCCATGCTGCCGATGGCCCGTGGCACCCTGGCTTCGATCGAATCGGCGGGCATCGCCCGGGGCATGCCGGGGCCGGTGTCGCGCGGGGATGTGGGCTCGGTGGAAAAGCACGTCGCCGCGCTGGCTACCCTAAGCGAACACAGCCTCGATTTCTACCGCACGCTGTGCGCAAGCACCATCCCGCTGGCGGTGGAGCGCGGATCGATCAACGAAGACACAGCGCGCCGCCTGCGCGAGGTGCTTAAAAACGGAGCCGCTGCGGGCACCCCCAGAATCGCGGTTGCCGGGCGGGCCTGCGAGCCCGGTGTCACAACCGGTTCCGCCCATGGAATCGAAGGTTAATTTAGAGACAAATACGGCTATAGCCATAGTCCCGTATACGTATGTAGCTATTAGTTTTGTAGTGTTTGTAGGGCACGTTTATTTCAATTCTCCGACTGGTACTGCGTCCGCAACAGGTTCTTCTGCACCTTGCCCATGGTGTTGCGCGGCAGCTCATCGACCACCACGCAGCGCTTGGGGATTTTGAAATTGGCGAGTTTTGCTTTCAGGCTGGCAATGATCTGTTCAGCCATCAGCACCGCGCCGGGGCGGGCCACCACCACGGCCACACCCACTTCGCCAAAGTCGGGGTGCGGCACGCCCACCACGGCGCTCTCAAGCACGCCGGGCAGCTCGTTGATGTAGCCTTCAATCTCGGCCGGGTAGACGTTGTAGCCGCCGCTGATGATCAGGTCTTTGCTGCGGCCCACGATGGTCACGTAGCCGCGCTCGTCGATTTTGCCGACATCGCCGGTTTTGAAGTAGCCGTCAGGCGTGAATTCTTCCGCCGTTTTCTCAGGCATGCGCCAGTAGCCCTTGAACACGTTCGGGCCTTTGACCTGGATGCCGCCAATCCCACCGGTGGGCAGTGGCTGGCCATCATCGCCCTGCACACGAAGACTCACACCTGGCAGCGGGAAGCCCACGGTGCCGCCGCGACGTTCTGACTGGGGAATGCTGTCAGACTTGGCAAGTAAATTCGCACGTGGATCGGCACCTGAGTTTGCAATCGCATCGACACGCGGATCAGGGTACCGCGCGTCCGCAGCATAGGGGTTGGACGTGAGCATCGCCGTCTCGCTCATGCCGTAGCGCTCCAGAATCGTGTGGCCGGTGCGCGCCTGCCATTCGGTGAAGGTCTCAATCAGCAGCGGGGCGGAGCCGGCCACAAACAGGCGCATGTTGCGCACCGCATGTGCGTCAAGCCCCGGCTCGGCCAGCAGCCGCGTGTACAGCGTGGGCACGCCCATGAACACCGTCGCCTCGGGCAGTTTGCGCAGCACCAGCTTCGGGTCAAACTTGCCCAGCCAAATCATTTTGCTGCCATTGATCAGCGCGCCATGCAGGGCCACAAACAGGCCGTGCACGTGGAAAATGGGCAGCGCATGGATCAGCACATCACCGCCCTGCTCTGGCAAGGCTCCAGGATTCCGCCAGCCCCAGTAGTCTTTGAGCACCAGCGCGTTGCTGAGCATGTTGCCGTGCGAGAGCATGGCGCCCTTGCTGCGGCCGGTGGTGCCGCTGGTGTACAGGATGGCGGCCAGGTCATCGGGCGCGTTGTGCACGGGCGTGTGCTGGTCGCTGCAATGCACGGCGCGTGCAAGCAAGGAGCCAGTGCGCTCGTCGCCCAGTGTG
>JANLOP010000289.1:0-31423 GCA_031366635.1 Betaproteobacteria bacterium
GTCAAAAGCTTTTTTGTCACGCACCGGGGGAAGTTTGAGCCGGCGGTGGGGGTGGGATGGGCGCTGGGCTAGCAGGACGCAACCGGCCCGCCGTGCCCGGTGGCAAGTCTTGCCGCTGCCGATGGCGTAGATGACGGTTTAGCGCAAATGTGCAGCGCGAAGCGATGCATCAAAACCTGCGACGGCCTTGGCCCGCCGCGCGGCGGCCCTGCCGATCAGGGTTGTTCTGTACTGGCCACGATAGCGATCGGTTTAAGCCCGTCCAGGCTGTTGGGCTGCCCATCAAAACTGAAGCGGTAGCGGTACACCAACCATTTGTCCGGTGTTTTCGGCACCGACACCTCAAAACGGTAAGTGAGCCCGGCATCGGGCCCGGTATCGACCTGGCGTGGTGTCCAGTCTTGCCATTCGGCGCCGTCGCCGCTGCGCACTTGCAGATGAACATCGTGATAGCGCCCCGGTGCCGGGCCACCGGCGCCCCACACGGTCAGGCGCAGGCTCAATTTGGCGGTGCCGCCGGCTACGACCTGCTCAGGCGCCTCCTGGTTGGCCGCACCAGCACCGGGCAACAGGGCGCGCTGGGCCCAGAACCCACCCAACCCCAAACCGGCCAGCACGACCACGCCCAACCCCAGCCAGATGGTGCGTCGCATGGCCCCGGTCAGCAACGGCCAGCGGCCGGCGCCATTGACAACAGACCTGCCGTGGGTTGCGGGCCGGGCGAGACACCGCGCAATTGTTTGATCGCATCGCTGCCGATGGCCAAGTCGGAATCGATGTGGCCATCGTGATCCAGCCGCAGCGCGCTGGGCGTGGCGATGACGCCGTACAAGGCGTTCACATCAAATGCACTTTGCACCAGCACCTGATCCGGCGGCAGATTGTTGAGCTTGCCAGCGGCCAAGTCGCCGTCGATTTTTTGATCCGACAGCGCCAGATCAAACTCGGCAGTCCAGCGGCGGAACTCTGCCAAATCTTGTGGTGGCAGGGCCTTGACGGCATCTTCGATGGCTTTGGCGCCTGGCATGGCGAATGGGTTCGTGGATGTGGCGCGCCAAGTATGCATGTGTGCGCAGGGATGCGGATAGCGGCGGCGGCGCGTGCTGGTGGTGGTGCTGCGGGAGCTGCGGGCATCGAGCTGGCCACCGTGCTGCACCGCGTACGGCGGCGGGTCAACCGCCGTGTGGTCCAGCGGCAGATTGCTATCGTCTCGCCCGCGTTCATGGGCGGCCTGAGCGCGGTGGTGGCGGCGACGCTGCACCGCCAGGGCGCCGAGCATCTGGCCCTGTTCGAGGCCCAGACGGTAGCCGTGGCGGCGGTGCAGCCGTGCTACCGCGTCTCGACCGGGCCGGATTTTTTTCGCTGGTGCCATGAGTGGCAAAAAAGCCGGCTACCACGCGCGAATGCAGCGGCTGCTGACGCAAGATGCCGGCGTGCGCAATGTCAAAGGCGTTTTTGTCACGCACCTGAGGAAGTTTGAGCCTGCAGTGGGTATTGGGGCGCGCTGCTGAGTTGCTGACGGTGGCAGAAAATGAACGCATCAGCGCACGCACTTGGCCCGCACTGCTGCGTAGGCGTGGTCGAAGGTTGATCCTGAGCGTACGGCGTCAAGCACATCGGCAACGCCGGTCGGACCAGCGCAAGACAAAAACGTCCTCACCTGGTGGCCGGCAAGGGTGTAGACCACATGCAAATTGTCGGGAACATCGCCTGCCGTCTCGCCGTACTTTTTGACGGCATCGCCCCAGTCACTGAATGAGATCAGTGAGCCAAGTGGTGGTACCGGCAGCCCCCGGCGTTGAATTTCTCGCCAGTTGTCCTCCGAGTGGCGCGGCTCGTCAGCCACCACCACGGCAACCCCCTCATCGAACCAGCGCGGAATCTTGCGCACCTGCCACCAGCCACCAGCACGCCGGTACAACTCGGCGTGAGACCACTCGTGGCCCACCAGCGGCGCCGACATGCCTTTGGCGGAAAGCCGGATCGCAAAGTCAGCATAAGCGGCTGCACGTTGTCCGTAGGATCCAAAGCGGTCATCACATTCAGCGGTCAGGCAGGCCACAAAATAGGGCGCAGTTTTGATGTCGCCGTAAAAATGCGCCACCACGGCGCGGCCCATGCCAATCTGTTTGCGCAGTTCTTGCCGCTGCTCTGCCGACATCGCCGGCTCCACATACAAATCCGCCGCTGCCTCGTCCAGTCCAAATGCGTTTGGAAACCCCATGCGGGCGCTGTGAATCACGGCGCAACCGCTCAGGCTGATCGCACAGATTGCCGCCAACAAGACGCTGGCCAAACGCGAGCATGCGGCCCGGAGTGCTTGGTTTGTCATGCGTTTCTTACCGACTAGGATTCGGCCTTGGATGCCGAAATGCCCGACTTCGCTACCCCGCCCCCGTCACCCGCCAAACCACATCCCCCACGTCATCGGCCACCAGCAGCGCCCCATCGGCCGCCAGCGCCACGCCCACCGGCCGGCCGTATGACACCCGCTCGTCCGGCGCCAAAAAGCCACTCAAGATGTCGCGCGGCGGACCGGCCGGCTGGCCGTCCACAAACGGCACCAACACCACCTTGTAGCCACTGAGCTTGCTGCGGTTCCAAGAGCCGTGCTGGCCGATCACCATGCCGGCCGGAAAACCCGGCAGCGTGCCGGCCGGCAGCCAGCACAGGCCGAGTGACGCGGTGTGGCCGCCCAGCGCGTAGTCGGGCACGCTGGCGCGGGCCACGGCGGCCGGGTCTTGCGGCACGCGGTCGTCCACCGTGGCGCCCCAATAGCTGTACGGCCAGCCGTAAAAGCCACCGTCTTGCACGCGGGTCAGGTAGTCGGGCGGGGTTTCGTCGCCCAGGCCGTCACGCTCGTTCACCACCGTCCACAGGCTGCCGGTGTGCGGCTGCCAGGCCAGGCCCACCGGGTTGCGCAGGCCGCTGGCAAAGATGCGGCTTTGGCCGCTGGCCAGATCGACCTGGTAGATGCAGGCCCGGCCCTGCTCGATGGCCAGCCCGCCCTCGCCGATGTTGCTGAACGAGCCGACGCCCACGTACAGGTAGCGCCCGTCCGGGCTGGCCAGCAGGCTGCGTGTCCAGTGGCCGCCGGGTTTGAAGGGGGCCAGCGTGCGCCCCGGCCCGCTGATGCGGGTGGCGCCAGCGGTGTACGGAAAGGCCACCAGCCCATCGGTGTTGCCGACATAAAACGTCTCGCCCAGCAGCGCCATGCCGAAGGGTTGGCGCAAGCCGTCCAGCAGCGTGTGGCGAACCTCGGCCACGCCGTCGCCGTCGGCATCGCGCAGCAAGGTGATGCGGTTGGGGCTGTCGCCCACCGCCGCCGCGCGCCGCATGGTGCTGACCATCGCATGGCCAAACAGCGTGCTGACGGGCCCAGGGTTGAACAAGGCCTCGGCCACGGTGACATCGCCGTTGGGCAGCACATGCAGCCAGCGCGGATGCTTCAGGCCGGTGGCAAAGGCATTGACGCGCAAGCCGGGTGCCGCCTGCGGTGTCTGCCCCGCTGCCCAGCCTTGGGCGGTGGGCATTTTGAGGGTGGGCATGCTGCCCTGCGGCCGGGCGGGCGGGATGGTGGGCGCCGTGCCCACGGCGGGCGGCGGCATCGGGCCTTGCAGCCGACGCCACAGGATGGCCGCGTCGCCCACCAGGGCCACGGCGTTGGCAAAAGCGCTGGACAAACTCATCACATTCCTCCGGTGGGTCTTGCGCAGGCCCGGCGGCTTGCTGGGCACGGGGTGTGGCCCAGCCGCCCCTCAACCCGGCTTGAGCCGCATCAACGCCGCCCGGGCATGGGCTTGCAAGCCCTCGCCGTGGGCCAGTTCGGCGGCAATCGGGCCCAGCACCTGGGCGCCGGCCTCGGTCACCTCGATCAGGCTGCTGCGCTTTTGAAAGTCATACACGCCCAGCGGGGATGAAAAACGCGCAGTGCCGGATGTGGGCAGCACGTGGTTGGGCCCGGCGCAGTAGTCGCCCAGGCTCTCGCTGGTGTAAGCACCCAGAAAAATCGCGCCGGCATGGCGCAACTGCGGCTGCCAGCGCTGCGGGTCGGCGGCGCTGATCTCCAGATGCTCGGGCGCGATGCGGTTGCTGATGGCGCAAGACTCATCCATCGAGCGGGTGTGGATCAGCGCGCCGCGCCCCTCAAGCGACGCGCGGATCACCGCCTGGCGCGGCAGCTCGGGCAGCAGCCGGTCGATCGCCGCTTTGATCTGCGCGATGTAGCCGGCATCCGGGCACAGCAGAATGCTTTGCGCCAGCTCGTCATGCTCGGCCTGGCTGAACAAATCCATCGCCACCCAATCGGGTGGGGTTGTGCCATCGGCCAGCACCAAAATCTCACTCGGGCCGGCAATCATGTCGATGCCCACCTGGCCAAACACCCGGCGCTTGGCCGCCGCCACGTAGGCATTGCCCGGGCCGGTGATCTTGTCCACGGCGGGGATGGTGGCGGTGCCGTAGGCCAGCGCGGCCACCGCCTGCGCACCGCCGATGGTGAAAGCCCGCGTGACGCCGGCCAGGTAGGCGGCGGCCAGCACCAGCGGGTTTTTCTCGCCGCCCGGCGTGGGCACCACCATGATGATTTCGGCCACCCCGGCCACCTGCGCCGGGATGGCGCTCATCAGCACGCTGGACGGGTAGCTGGCCTTGCCCCCGGGCACATAAATGCCCACCCGGTCCAGCGGCGTGACTTTCTGGCCCAGCAGGCTGCCGTCTTCGTCCCGGTATTGCCAGCTCAGGCCGCAGGCTTGCAGTTGGCGCTGGTGGAATTGGCGCACCCGGCTGGCTGCTGCTTGCAAGGCGTTGCGCTGGGCCGCCGGGATCGACTCAAAAGCGCGGGCCAACTCGTCGCGGCTGAGTTCCAGCGCGGCCACGCTGGGCGCGCTCAAACCGTCAAAACGCGCAGTGCAATCGAGTACCGCCGCATCGCCCCGGGCCCGCACATCGGCCACGATCTGCGCCACCCGCTGCTCGATGGCGTCATCGGTCTCGGCCGACCAGTGACGCAGCCGCGCAAATTCAACCTCGAAATCGGCAGCGGCGGTGCTGAGCTGGCGGATGTGGACGGCGGGCATGGCGGTTTCAGGGTTGAGGGGTTTGCATCAACGCGCCGCCGAGGCGGGCGGGGATTCGCCCGCTGCCCGCGCGATCTGGGATTCGCCCGCTGCCCGGGAAACCTGGGATTCGCCCGCCGCGCGTGCGAAGGCATCGATCAGCCGCCGCAGCGGCTCTCGCTTCAATTTCAGCGCCGCCTGGTTGACCACCAGCCGGGCGCTGATGTGCATGATGTGCTCCACCTCCAGCAGGTGGTTGGCCTTGAGCGTGCTGCCGGTGGACACCAGATCGACGATGGCGTCGGCCAGGCCGGTGAGCGGCGCCAGCTCCATCGAGCCATAAAGTTTGATCAGATCGACGTGCACGCCTTTGTCGGCAAAGTGCTGGCGTGCGATGTGGGTGTATTTGCTGGCCACGCGGATGCGCGACCCCTGCTTGACGGCCGTCGCGTAATCAAAATCAGCCCGGGTGGCCACGCTGATGCGGCAGCGGGCAATGCCCAGGTCGACCGGCACATACAGCCCGCCCAGGCCGCCGATGCCCGAGGCGCCCTGCGCGGCGGCGGCATGCTCGATCAGCGTGTCCAGGCCGACCACGCCCAGGTCCGCGCCGCCGTGCTCCACGTAGGTGGGCACATCGCTGGCGCGCACCAGCACCACCCGCACCCCGGGCTGGGTGGTGGCCAGGATCAGCTTGCGGGTTTTGTCCGGGTCTTCGGTCACCTCGATGCCGGCCGCCCGCAGCAGCGGCAGCGCGTCATCGAAGATGCGGCCTTTGGACAAAGCCAGCGTGAGGGTGGACATCAACGGACTCTTTCGATGTCGGCGCCGATGGCGCGCAGCTTGGCTTCCATCCGGTCATAGCCCCGGTCAAGGTGGTAGATGCGGTCTACCACCGTTTCGCCCTGGGCCACCAGGCCGGCAATCACCAGGCTGGCCGACGCCCGCAGGTCGGTGGCCATCACCGCCGCCCCCGACAACGCGGGCACGCCGCTGACCAGCGCGGTGTGGCCGTCCACCTCGATGCGGGCGCCCAGCCGTACCAGCTCGTTGACGTGCATGAAGCGGTTCTCGAAGATCGTCTCGCTGATGCGGGCCACGCCGTCGGCAATGCAATCGACCACCATCAACTGGGCCTGCATGTCGGTGGGGAATGCCGGGTACTCGCTGGTGCGAAAACCCACCGCGCGTGGCCGGCCGCCGGCCTGCACGCGGATCCAGCCGGTGCCGGCCTCGCTGCCGTGGGGGATGCCGTGGGGGATGCCGGAAGTGATGGTGGCGCCGGCCTCACGCAGCTTGTCGATCACCGCATCCAGGTGCTGGGCATTGGCACCTTGCAGCGTCACATCGCCGCCAGCGGCGGTGACGGCGCACAAAAAAGTGCCGGCCTCGATGCGGTCGGGCACGATGGCATGCGGCTGGGCCGGCGGGTGCAGCCGCTCAACCCCCTGGATGCGGATGCGGCTGCTGCCGTGGCCTTCGATGCGGGCGCCCATCTTGATCAGCAGCTCGGCCAGGTCGGGGATTTCGGGCTCCTGGGCGGCGTTCTCCAGCACCGTCTCGCCGTCGGCCAGCGTGGCAGCCATCAGCAGGTTCTCGGTGCCGGTGACGGTGACCATGTCGGTGGTGATGCGCGCGCCTTTGAGCCGGCTGGCTTTGGCGACGATGTAGCCATGCTCCACCGTGATCCGGGCGCCCATCGCGACCAGGCCTTTGATGTGCTGGTCCACCGGGCGCGAGCCGATGGCGCAGCCGCCGGGCAATGACACCCGCGCCTGGCCAAAACGCGCCAGCAGCGGGCCCAGCGCCAGGATAGCCGCGCGCATGGTTTTGACCAGGTCATACGGCGCCTCGGGCGCGTGGATGTGGCTGGCGTCCAGCGTCACCGCATCGGGCCGGCTGCTGTGTCGCTCAGCCACCACGCCCATGCTGCGCAGCAGCTTGAGCATCGTCGCCACGTCTTGCAACTGCGGCACGTTGTGCAGTACGACCGGGCCGGCCACCAGCAGCGCGGCGCACAGCTCGGGCAGGGCGGCGTTTTTGGCGCCGGCAATTGGCACCGTGCCGTTGAGTTGGCGGCCGCCGCGAATGAGGAGTTTGTCCATGAAAGTGGGCCTGGGTAGCCTTGATGGGCTGGGTCGCCTGAGTAACCTTGGTGGCCAGGGGGGTTACAGGATCATGGCCGCTGGCAGGACAGGGGCCGGGCGCGTGGTGGGCGCCGGGGCGGCCACCCGCACCGCAGCCACCGGGGGGTCAGTGCGCGGGGTGGGCCGGCTGAGCGGCGTCCGGCGCCACGGCCCACTCTGCCGGCGTCAGCGTCTTCATCGACAGCGCATGGATTTGCGCCCGCATGCGGTCACCCAGCGCCTGGTACACCCGCTGGTGCCTGGCCACCCGGTTTTTGCCAGCAAAGTCAGGCGAGACGATGGTGGCAAAAAAATGCTGGCCGTCACCTTCAACTTCAAGATGCTCACAAGCCAGCCCGGCGGCAATGAAGCTGCGCACGTCGTCAGCGGTTGGGTTTTCCATCGGCCAATTATCTCAGAGGGTGGCGCGCCGCCCGGGCGCCGGGGGCGATCAGGCGCGCAGCTTGTAGCCGGTCTTGAGCAGGCGCAGCGCAATGGCCGAGACAATCACAAAACTGCCGCCCACCACGGCCAGGCTGATCCAAGGGGACACATCGCTGGTGCCAAAAAACCCGCGCCTGAAGCCGTCGATCATGTAGAAAAACGGGTTCAGGTGGCTGATTTGCAGCCAGAACTTCGGCAGCGAGTGCACCGAGTAGAAGACGCCGGACAAAAACGTCATCGGCATGATGACGAAGTTTTGAAACGCCGCCATCTGGTCGAACTTGTCGGCCCACAGCCCGGCAATCAGCCCCAGCGCGCCCAGCATGCCGGCGCCCAGTGCGGCAAACACGATGATCCACACCGGCTGAACAAATGCGGGCGGCGCAAACCAGACAGTGACGATGAACACGCCCAGGCCCACCACCAACCCGCGCACCACGCTGGCGCCTACATAGCCTACAAACCAGGCCCAGTGGGACAGCGGGGACACCATCAAGAACACCAGGTTGCCGGTGATCTTGCTCTGCACCAGGCTGCTGGAGCTGTTGGCAAAGGCGTTTTGCAGCACGCTCATCATCACCAGCCCGGGGATCAAAAAGCTGGTGTAGCCCACGCCCTCGAACACCTCCACCCGGCCCTGCAGCACATGGCCAAAGATCAGCAAATACATGATGGCCGTGAGCACCGGCGCGGCCACCGTCTGGAAGCCGACGTTCCAGAACCGCAGAATCTCTTTCTTGAACAGCGTCATCGCGCCGGCCAACCGAATCGTCGGCATCACGGTCGGTATCACGCGCCCACCGCCTGCGGTTGGGCTGGCGCAGCGCCGGGCCCGCCACCGCTCATGATCTCGACAAACACATCCTCCAGATCAGCGCGGCCGATCTCCAGGTCTTCAATCTTCACGCCGGCCTGGCGCAGCGTGGCCAGCAGCCGCTCGACATCGGCCGCATCCCGCGCCTTGAGCTGCACGATGCGGCCGGTGATGCGGGCCTGCTCGGCCAGCGCGGCCGGCAGGGCCTGGTCGGTTTTGAAGCGCAGCATCGTGCTGGCGGTGGCCGACAGCAGGTTGGCGGTGCGGTCCAGCGCCACCAGCCGGCCTTGTTTGAGCATGCCGATGCGGTGGCACAGCGCCTCGGCTTCTTCCAGGTAATGCGTGGTCAGCAAAACGGTGTGGCCCTCGCGGTTCAACCGCGCGATAAAGGCCCACAGTGTCTGGCGCAACTCCACATCCACCCCGGCGGTGGGTTCATCCAGCACGATCACCGGCGGCCGGTGCACCAGTGCCTGGGCCACCAGCACCCGGCGCTTCATGCCGCCAGACAGTTGCCGCATATTGGCGTCGGCCTTGTCGCTCAGGCCCAGATGGCCCAGCAGCTCATCGATCCAGCGGCCGTTGTTGCGCACGCCGAAGTAGCCACTCTGGATGGTCAGCGCCTCGCGGACGGTGAAAAACGGGTCAAACACCAGCTCTTGCGGCACGATGCCGAGCGATTTGCGGGCTGCCGCCTCGTCGCGCTGCACATCGTGGCCCATCACCAGCACCCGGCCGCTGCTGGGACGGGTGAGGCCGGCCAGGATGCTGATCAGCGTGGTCTTGCCGGCGCCGTTGGGGCCCAGCAGACCAAAAAACTCACCTTGCTGGATATCGAAAGTGACGCTGTCGAGGGCGCGAAACAAGCCGCGCGCCCCGGCGTAGGTCTTGACGACCTGTTGAAAACTGACTGCGGGCATGGCGCACGATTGTAGGGAGCGGGCATTTTGGGATTGGGATGGCGATCAATGCCGCAGAGGCTGAGAGTTTTGCCAGCGTGACCGAGCAGCCCGGGCTTGGTGCTAGATTCCGCGCACGCCATGCAACCATCCCATCCACCGCCCCAAAATCTGCCGCCCGCCGTGCCCGCCGCCAAGGTTGCCGGCAAATCACCCGCCAAGAAGCCGCGCCGCACGGCGGAGCGCATTCTGGAGGTGACGCTGGATTTGTTCAACCGCTTTGGTGAGCCCAATGTCAGCACCACGCTGATCTCGGCCGAGATGGGCATCAGCCCCGGCAATCTGTACTACCACTATCCCGCCAAAGACGAGTTGATCAACTCGCTGTTTGCGGCCTTTGAGCACGCGCTGAATGACCTGCTGCAAGCGGCAGACAACGTACGCAACGTGGAAGACGCCTGGCTGTTTTTCCACATGCTGTTTGAGCTGATCTGGCAGTACCGGTTTTTGTACCGCGACCTGAATGACCTGCTGAGCAAAAACCGCCGGCTGGAGATGCACTTTCAGTTTGTGCTGAAAAACAAATCGCGCGCCGTGGGCCAGGTGCTGGACGGCCTGACGCGCGGCAGCAGCCTGCGCATCGACAGTCGCGAGGCTGAGCCGGTGGCCAGCAGCATGGTGGTGGTGCTGACCTACTGGTTGAGCTATGAGTACGTGCGTGATCCGCGCCGGGCGCTGGAGCCTGAAAGCGCAGCCGCTGCGCTGTCGCGCGGTGCCTACCACGTGCTGTCGCTGCTGATGCCCTACCTTGAGCCGAAATCGCGCCAGCACCTGTTCCAGATTGCCGGCGCCTACCGCAGCACGCCTTGATATCCCACCCAAAACGGAGACAAACCGATGGCCAAATGGACTGCATTCCCCTACAGCGACGCCCACTACACCCTGAGCAGCGCGGCGCTGAAAAAAGCCTGGCCCCGGCTGCACACCGGCGACGCCGAGCCGCTGCCCAAAGACGCGGCGCTGCTGGCGGCCTGGGCGCTGTTCCATGCGGGTGAGTTTCAGCAGGCACAGGAGGCCGGGCTCAAGATCGGTGGCACTGGCATCACCGTGGCCAACAAGGCGCAATCGATTTATGCCACTTACCTGGAGAAAAGCGAAAAAACCCGGCTGGCGATGTTCCAGGAGGTGGCCGCCCGGGCTGAGGCGCAGGCCGCTGCCGACCCGGGCAATGCCAATGCGCATTACTGGATGGCCTACGCGCTGGGCCGCTACAGCCAGGGCATCAGCGTTGCCAAGGCGCTGGCCCAGGGGCTGGGCAGCAAGGTCAAAGGCGCGCTGGAAGCCACCCTCAGGCTGGCACCGCAGCATGCCGATGCGCACATCGCGCTGGGCGCTTTTCATGCCGAGGTGATCGACAAAGTGGGCAAATTGCTCGGCCGCACCCAGGGCGCCGATGCCGCCACCGGGCTCAAGCTGTTTCAACAAGCCATCAAACTGAACCCGGCCTCGGCCATCGCGCTGGTGGAATACGCCAACGGCATGGTGATGCTGGAGGGCGAAAAACGCATGAAAGAGGCTGAGAAGCTGTACGCGCAAGCGGCGGCCTGTGTGGCGGCGGATGCGATGGAGCGGCTGGATATCGAGATGGCCAAGGCTGAGTTGGAGGACTGAGCTGTGGGGGGGATTTCTCCCTCTCCTGCTGGCGGGAGAGGGCGGGGTGAGGGTCGTTGATCAACGACAAGGCTTGGGCCAGCACCCTCGCCCCAACCCTCTCCCACGTGCGGGAGAGGGCGCCAGGCATCAGAAACGCTTACACCAGCACCCGATTGTGGTTTCGGCCTGCTGCCTGCGGCAGCGTCATGCCGGCTGCGCCGACATGACACCCACAGGACGCGGCCGGCGCCGCAATCTTGTCCTCACATGAGGACAAGATTGTCCCGGTGGATCAACTCGGCCTCGTTGGCAAAGCCCAGCAGCCCGGCGATTTGTGAAGACGGTTTGCGGGCGATCAGCCGCGCTTCGGCTGACGAATAATTGGCCAGCCCGCGCGCAATCTGCACGCCGTCCACCGAGCGCACTGCGATCACGTCACCCCGGTGGAACTCACCGTCCACCTCGGTCACGCCAATCGGCAACAGGCTTTTGCCCTCGTCGCGCAGCTTGGCGCAGGCACCGGCATCCACCGCCACCGCACCGCGCAGTTGCAAATGGTCCACCATCCACCGCTTGCGCGCCGCCAGTTTGGGCGTGGCGGCCACCAGCGCCGTGCCAATCGCCTCACCGGCGGCCAGCCGCAGCAGCACATCGGCCTCGCGGCCGTAGGCGATCACTGTGCTGGCGCCGCTGCCGGCCGCCCGCTTGGCGGCCAGGATCTTGGTCAGCATGCCGCCCCGGCCGATGGCCGAGCCGGCACCGCCGGCCATGCGCTCCAGCGCCGGGTCACCGGCGGTGGCCTGGTCAATGAATCGCGCATCGGGCTGCCGGCGCGGATCGGCGGCGTACAGGCCGCGCTGGTCGGTCAGGATCACCAGCGCGTCCGCCTCCACCAGGTTGGCCACCAGTGCGCCCAGGGTGTCGTTGTCGCCAAACTTGATCTCGTCATTGACCACCGTGTCGTTCTCGTTGATCACCGGGATGACCTTCAAGCGCAGCAGCGTCAGCAAGGTTGAGCGGGCGTTCAGATAGCGTTCGCGGTCGGCCAGGTCGGCATGCGTCAGCAGCACCTGGGCACTGCCCATGCCGTGGCGTGAAAGCTGGGTTTCGTAAGCCTGCGCCAGGCCCATCTGGCCCACCGCCGCCGCCGCCTGCAATTCATTCAATTCGGTCGGCCGGGTGCGCCAGCCCAGACGCTTCATGCCCTCGGCAATCGCGCCGCTGCTGACCATCACCAGCTCCCGCCCCTGGCCGGCCAGCAGCGCCAACTGGCGGCACCAGTTGCCCACCGCATCGCCGTCGATGCCCCGGCCCTCGTTGGTGACCAGGCTGGAGCCGACTTTGACCACAATGCGCCGGGCGCTTTTTAGCGGCTCGGCGGGCCGCCCCGGCAGGGTTGCTGGCGTGAGCGCCCGATCAGTCATCGGTCCAGGTCGCCTCGGGCAGCACCGGCGCGGCATCAAAACGCGGGTCAATCTCGGGTGGCAGGGGTGATTTGTGCGCGGCCACATGCTCATAAATCGCCTGCACCATCACCTCAAGCCCCTCGCGCGCCAGTGCCGAGACCTGGAACACCGGGCCCTTCCAGCGCAGGCGTTTGACAAAATCCTTGACCAGCGCTACGCGGTCTTCGGTGGCCACCATGTCCAGCTTGTTCAGCACGATCCAGCGCGGCTTCTCAAACAGCGACTCGTCGTACTTGCGCAATTCTTTGATGATGGCCTTGGCCTGGGCCACCGGATCGACGCCGTCAAACGGCGCCATGTCCACGATGTGCAGCAGCAGCCGGGTGCGCTGCAAATGGCGCAAGAACAGATGGCCGAGGCCGGCGCCGTCGGCCGCGCCTTCGATCAGGCCCGGCAGATCGGCCACCACAAAGCTGCGCTCGGGGCCGGCGCGCACCACGCCCAGGTTGGGGTGCAGCGTGGTGAACGGGTAATCGGCAATCTTTGGCCGGGCGTTGGAGATGGCGGTGATCAAGGTGGATTTGCCGGCGTTGGGCATGCCCAGCAGGCCAACATCGGCCAGCACCCGCAGCTCGAGCTTCAGCTTTTTGGCCTCACCCGGCCAGCCGGGGGTTTTTTGGCGCGGCGCCCGGTTGGTGCTGCTCTTGAAATGCATATTGCCGAAGCCGCCGTCGCCGCCCTTGGCCAGCAAGGTCTTGACCTCCGGGTCGAGCAGCTCGGCCAACACCTCGTCGGTCTCGAAATCACGCACGATGGTGCCCACCGGCATGCGCAGCACGATGTCGTCCGATGCGGCGCCGTACTGGTCTGAGCCGCGCCCCGCCTCACCGTTGCGCGCCTCATGGCGGCGGGCGTAGCGGTAGTCGATCAAGGTGTTGATGTTGCGGTCAGCCACCGCAAAAACGCTGCCGCCCTTGCCGCCGTCACCGCCGTTGGGCCCGCCAAAAGGGATGAATTTCTCGCGCCGAAAGCTCATGCAACCAGCGCCACCGGCGCCGGCCGCGATGTCGATGGTGGCTTCGTCAACGAATTTCATGCTGCGCTACCCCCGGGGGCAATGTCCCTGAAAAACACAAAAGCCCCGGCAGGCCGGGGCTTGGTGACCACACTCGGCAAGACCCCGAGTTTGCGTCAAGGCCCCGTCAAACCGGGGCCTGCAGCACCCGCCGCGTCAGGCAGTGGCGGCCGGGGTGACAGACGCCGGTGTGACAAACACCATGTGGCGATTCAACGCGCCCTTGATGGCGTACGACACCGTGCCGTCCACCAGCGCAAACAGGGTGTGGTCTTTGCCCATGCCGACATGGCTGCCGGCATGAAAGCGCGTGCCGCGCTGGCGCACGATGATCGAGCCGGCCGATATCACCTGGCCGCCATACACCTTGACGCCCAGCATCTTGGGTTGTGAGTCGCGGCCGTTGCGGGTTGATCCGCCGCCTTTTTTCTGTGCCATGGTTCAAAAATTCCTTCTGTTGCGTGGGCAGATCAAATCAATGCCGGGCTGCCCGAGCTTGACTTGGCGCCCGGTGAGGGGCGGCCACCGTGGATCGGCGGCCTTGTGGGCCATCAGACGCCGACGGCGCCGATTTGCAACGCGCCGATTTGCAGCTCGGTATAGGTCTGGCGATGACCGCCGTGCCGCTGGTAGTGCTTGCGACGCCGCATCTTGAAGATGCGCACCTTGTCGTGCTTGCCGTGTGACACCACCGTGGCTGTCACCGTGGCGCCTGCCACCAAGGGAGTCCCGATCGTCAGGTCGGCGCCGCTGCCGACGGCCAGAACCTGGTCGATCACGATCTCTTGGCCCACATCCGCTGCTATCTGTTCTACCTTGATCTTTTCGCCGGCTGCAACCTTGAATTGCTTGCCACCGGTTTTTATGAGCGCGTACATATGTGCCTTCTGCCTTCTGAAATGCCTGTTGAAGTGCGGGGTTGAAAGTGCTTGGTCAAAAACACCGGGTTGGGTGTGTGGCTGAGCGTGTGGCTGAGCGTGTGGCTGATGCTGATGCTAGGGGTGTGGCTGAGGGTCTGGCGGAGTGCCGGATTGAAGTGCCGGATTGAAGTGCCGGGTTGAGGTGCCCTCCGCGTTGACCCTGTCATCCCCCCGGCAATCCAGCCAAGCCGAAGGAACCTTAAAGTATAGCGTCTTCGTTACCCAATCGCGCTTGCCTCGGCCCGCAAGGCCGCGCCAGCGCGCACCAAACGGCCACCTCCTTATAATTTAGGGGTTGCCAAAGCCTGCAATCCTGCCCTCCAAGCTTGCCTCAAGCCCAGTGACCGACCTCTCAACGCCCGCACCGGCCGCACTCGACCCGATGGCCGCCGACATGCAGCAGGTGGATGACGTGATCCGCCAGCGGCTGGCGTCGGATGTGGTGCTGATCAACCAGATATCGCATTACATCGTCAGCGCCGGCGGCAAGCGCATCCGGCCCCGGCTGGTGCTGCTGTTTGCCGATGCGCTGGGCTTTGCCGGCACTGAGCGGTTTGAGCTGGCCGCCACGGTGGAATTCATCCACACCGCCACCTTGCTGCATGACGACGTGGTCGATGAATCTTCACTGCGCCGCGGCCGCCAGACTGCGAATGCGCTGTTCGGCAACGCCGCCAGCGTGCTGGTGGGTGATTTTTTGTACTCTCGCGCCTTCCAGATGATGGTCGGCGTAAACCGCATGCGGGTGCTGGCGGTGCTGGCCGACGCCACCAACGTCATCGCCGAGGGCGAGGTGCTGCAGTTGATGAACATGCACGACCCGGACCTGGCGGTGGACGACTACCTGCGCGTGATCCGCTTCAAGACCGCCAAATTGTTTGAGGCCAGCGCCCGGCTGGGCGCGGTGCTGGCCGATGCGGGGCGCGAGGTGGAAGACGCCTGCGCCGACTACGGCCGCTCACTCGGCACTGCCTTTCAACTGGTGGACGACCTGCTCGACTACGAAGGCGACACCCAGGCACTCGGCAAAAACGTCGGTGATGATCTGCGCGAAGGCAAACCGACGCTGCCGCTGTTGGTGGCCATGGCACGCTGCACCGACGACGAGCGACAGTTGATGCGCCACGCCATCGAGCACGGTGAAAGCGCCAGACTCGATGAGATTTTGGCCGTCGTCAAGCGCACTGGCGCGCTGCAAGCCACCCGCGACGCCGCCCGCGCCGAGGCCGGCAAAGCCCGGGATGCACTGGCCAAGTTGCCGCATTCAGCCGCACGGGACGCTCTGCTAGAATTATGTGCTCGGTCGGTTGAGCGGTCTTGCTGACCGTTTTGCACCCGCAGGACGGCAAATTGGTTGTCTGCAAATTGGTAAGCGGCAAGTTGTCAAGCCGCAAGTTTTCAAGCGGGGCCCGCGCTGGACAACCAGCCACCAAGGCCCGCACCATCGGGGTGTAGCTTAGCCTGGTAGAGCGCTACGTTCGGGACGTAGAGGCCGGAGGTTCGAATCCTCTCACCCCGACCATCACGGCAGTTTGGGCCCTGCGCCACGTCGGTGCCATAAGCCCCGGCCGCCAACCCACAGCGCTCCCGCATCCGACGGCAAACGCGCGTTGGTTTTTGGCGTGAACTACAACCGATTCGCCACTGGCCTTCGGGTTACAGTCAGCGGCTAGGCGACGCGCAGCCCGTGATCAGTCGCCGCGAGAACCGTCAAAACCGCCTTGGAAACCCTGGTCGAAGTCCCGCAATCCTCTCTCTCCGGTGTGGCGAGGGTTTTGGTGCATGCCGGCAAGCTGGGCAGCAAGGCCGCTGAAGACCTGGCCAAGTCGGCGCGTGAGCGCAAGATCAGCTTCATTGGCGCGGTGATTGCCTCGGGCGCGGTTTCGGCCTTCGACCTGGCGCACACCCTGTCCACCTCGCTGGCGCTGCCGCTGGTGGATTTGTCGGCGGTCGACCAAGAGCGCCTGCCCAAAGGCCTGGTCGATGGCAAGCTGACCAGCCAGTACCAACTCGTGCTGCTGGGCAAGCGGGGCAACCGGCTGTTCATTGGCGGCGCCGACCCGACCGACCAAGAGGCGGTTGAGCGCATCAAGTTCGCCACCCAGTTGTCGCCCGAGTGGGTGATCGTCGAGTACGACAAACTGGCCCGCCTGCTGGAAGCACAGGGCAATACCGCGAACGAGACGCTGGAGGCGCTGACCGCTGAAGACTTCGAGTTTGATGTCACCGATGACGCCGGCGTGCCCGAGTCCACCGAGGTGGCGCAAGAGGTCGAAGACGCGCCGGTGGTGCGCTTCTTGCAAAAAATGCTGATCGACGCGATCAATCTGCGCGCCTCTGACCTGCACTTCGAGCCCTATGAATACACCTACCGGGTGCGCTTTCGCGTGGACGGTGAACTGCGTGAGATCACCCAGCCGCCGATTGCGATCAAGGAGAAACTGGCGTCCCGCATCAAGGTGATCAGCCGGCTCGACATCTCCGAGAAGCGGGTGCCGCAAGACGGCCGCATGAAGATGAAGTTTGGCAACAAGGCGATCGACTTCCGGGTGTCCACCCTGCCCACGCTGTTTGGCGAGAAGATCGTGATCCGGATTTTGGATCCGTCGTCCGCCAAGGTGGGCATCGAGGCGCTGGGCTACGAGAAGATCGAGAAAGAGCGGCTGCTGTCGGCCATCGTGCGGCCCTACGGCATGATTTTGGTCACCGGGCCCACCGGCTCGGGCAAGACGGTGTCGCTCTACACCTGTTTGAACATCCTGAATCAGCCCGGCGTCAACATCTCCACGGTTGAAGACCCGGCCGAGATCAACCTGCCGGGCGTCAACCAGGTCAACGTCAATGAGCGGGCCGGCATGACGTTCTCGGTCGCGCTCAAATCGTTTTTGCGCCAAGACCCGGACATCATCATGGTCGGTGAGATCCGCGATCTCGAAACCGCCGATGTGGCCATCAAGGCCGCGCAGACCGGCCACATGGTGATGAGCACCTTGCACACCAACGACGCACCCACCACCTTGACACGGCTGCTCAACATGGGCGTGGCGCCGTTCAATATCGCGTCCAGCGTGATCCTGATCACCGCCCAGCGGCTGGCGCGGCGCCTCTGCGACAACTGCAAAACCCCCGCCGACTACCCGCGTGAGGCGATGCTGCGCGCCGGCTACCTGCCCGAAGACCTTGACGGCGCCTGGAAGCCCTTCCGCGCCGTGGGCTGCCCGTCTTGCAACAGCGGCTACAAAGGCCGGGTGGGGCTGTACCAGGTGATGCCGATGAACGACGCGCTGCAACGCATCATCTTGTCCGAAGGCACGGCCGTGGACATCGCCGACCAGGCGCGCCGTGACGGCGTGCGCGACTTGCGCCAATCCGGCCTGATCAAGGTGAGGGCCGGCGTGACGACACTTGAAGAAGTGATCGCCGTCACCAACCAATGAGCGGGCGGTCGATCTGGCGGCCCGCACGGCGCCCTGGCGCGCGGCCGCGTCCCTTTTAAGCCGGAGAATTCATGGCGACTGCAGCAGCCGCAAGAAACGTCAAGGAACTGGTCTTCGAGTGGGAGGGCCGCGACAAAAACGGCAAGATCGTGCGCGGTGAAATCCGCTCGGGCGGTGAGGCGGCGGTGAGCGCCAGCCTGCGCCGCCAGGGCATCTTGCTGACCAAGCTTAAAAAGCGCCGCACCAGCGGCGGCCGCTCGGTCAAGCAGCGTGACATCGCGCTGTTCACCCGCCAACTGGCCACGATGATGAAGGCCGGCGTGCCGCTGCTGCAGGCGTTTGACATCGTCGGCCGCGGCGCCGTCAATCCGCGCCTGACCAAATTGCTGGGCGACATCCGCGCCGATGTCGAGACCGGCACCAGCCTGTCGGCCGCCTTCCGCCGCCATCCGATGCAGTTTGACGCCCTGTACTGCAACCTGGTCGAGGCGGGAGAGACCGGCGGCATTCTTGAGGCCCTGCTGGAGCGGCTGGCGATCTACCAGGAAAAAACCCTGGCCCTCAAAAGCAAGATCAAGGCCGCGCTGATGTACCCGATTGCGGTGCTGGTGGTGGCCTTCATCGTGGTGGTGGTGATCATGGTCAAGGTGATCCCGGCCTTCAAAGAGGTGTTCAGCTCGTTTGGCGCTGACCTGCCCGGCCCCACGCTGGTGGTGATCGCGATGTCGGAGTTTTTTGTCGCCACCTGGCCGTTCATCTTCGGCGGGTTGATCGGCGGCGGCTATATGTTCATGCAAGCCTGGCGGCGCTCCGAGAAGATGCAGATGGTGATGGACCGGCTGCTGCTGCGCATCCCGATTTTTGGCACCCTGATCAACAAATCGGTCATCGCCCGCTGGACGCGCACTTTGTCCACCATGTTTGCCGCCGGCGTGCCGCTGGTCGAGGCACTCGATTCGGTGGCCGGTGCGGCCGGCAACGCGGTGTACGCCGAGGCCACCACCAAAATCCAGCGCGATGTGTCCACCGGCAGCGCGCTCACCACCGCGATGCAGGGCACAGGGGTGTTTCCCAACATGGTGATCCAGATGACGTCGATCGGCGAAGAATCCGGCTCGCTTGACCACATGCTGGCCAAGGCGGCCGAGTTTTATGAAGAAGAGGTCGATGACATGGTCAAAGGCCTGTCCAGCCTGATGGAGCCGATCATCATCGTGGTGCTGGGCACCATCATCGGCGGCATCGTGGTGTCGATGTACCTGCCGATCTTCAAAATCGGCTCGGTGGTCTGAGGCCCCCCGCTCACGCACCGATGTCGAAACCGTTGCTCGATCTGCTGTTGTCGCCGTGGGCGCTGGGCCTGCTGGGCCTGGTGATCGGCAGCTTCTTGAATGTGGTGATCCACCGCCTGCCGCAATTGCTGGAGCGCGACTGGCTGGGCGACGTCGGCGGCTACCTGCAAGACAGCGCCACGATGGCCCGGGTGCTGGGCGCCAACCCGGCACGCACCGCCGATCTGGCGCGCCAGGGTGATGCGCTGGCCGCCGAGGTGGCCGCGCTGCCGCGCCTGAGCCTGTCCAGGCCCCGCTCGCGCTGCCCGCAGTGCGGCCACACCCTGGCCTGGCACGAGAACATCCCGCTGCTGGGCTGGCTGCGGCTGGGCGGGCGATGCGCCGGCTGCGGCGGCGCCATCTCGCGCCGTTACCCGTTGGTGGAAGCACTCACCGGCGCGCTGTTTGCCGCTGCCGCCGTGCTGGCCGGGCCCGGCGCCGCTGCGGCGGTGTACTGCGTGGCGCTGGCGCTGCTGGTGGCGGCCGCTTTCATCGACTTCGACACCACCCTGCTGCCCGATGACTTGACGCTGCCGCTGATCGGCCTGGGCCTGGTGGCGGCCTGGCAGCACTGGACGCCGATCAGCCTGCCTGACGCCGCACTGGGCGCGTTTTTTGGCTATTTCTCGCTCTGGGCGGTGGCCTTTGTCTACCGGTTGGTGCGCGGCGTGCAGGGCATGGCCGAGGGCGATTTCAAGCTGCTGGCCGGGCTGGGCGCGCTGCTCGGCTGGCAGGCGTTGCCGTCGATCATCCTGCTGTCGTCGGTGGTGGGCGCGGTGGTCGGCATCTTCATGATCGCCTTTCGCGGCCACGGCCGCGAGGTGCCGATCCCGTTTGGCCCTTACCTGGCCGGTGGTGGCATGGCGGCGCTGTTTTTTGGGCCGCAGTTGATGGGGCTGTGGCCGGGGCTGTGAGCGAGACGGCGCACGGGCTCGGCCCCCGCTTGGCCATCGGGCTCACCGGCGGCATCGGCAGCGGCAAGAGCACGGTGGCGGCTTTGCTCGTGGCGCACGGCGCCACGCTGGTCGATACCGACGCCATCGCCCACGCACTGACCACCGCCGGCGGCGCGGCGATGCCGGCCCTGCGCCAGCGTTTTGGTGATGCGGTGGCCGGCCCCGACGGCGCGCTCGATCGGGCGCAGATGCGCCAGCTTGTTTTTGCCGACGCCGACGCCAAACATGCGCTAGAGGCCATCCTGCACCCGATGATCGGCGCTGCGGCGCAGCGCCAGGCGGCGCATGCTGCGGCGCCCGGCAAAAGCGGCGTGGTGGTGTTGGATGTGCCGCTGCTCACCGAGTCCAGCGCCTGGCGGGCGCGTTGCCAGCGCATCCTGGTGGTCGATTGCGCGCCGGCCACCCAGGTGCAGCGGGTGGTGGCGCGGTCGGGCTGGACGGCCGAGCAGGTGCAGCGGGTGATCGCCTCGCAAGCCCCGCGCGCCGCGCGCCGGGCCATTGCCGACGCGGTGATCCACAACGACGGCCTGGGCCCCGACGCACTGGCCGCCGAGGTGGCCGCGCTGTGGGCGGTCTGGGTGCGCTGAGGCGCTGTGAAACAATCCGCCGGCCCTGCGCAGCCCAAGGCTGTGCCTGTCTGCCGCACCCGCTGCCGCACCCGCTGCGGCAGCTGTTCCACGAGGAAGTGCCTTGGTTCTGTACGAGTACCCGTTCACCGAAAGTGTGCGCACCCTGCTGCGGCTGGAGCACCTGTTCGACCGGCTGGGCCAGTTGCTGCCGCGCGATGCAGCGGTGGATCACCACTTTGCGCTGGTCACGCTGTTCGAGATCATGGACGTCGCGGCCCGCGCCGACCTCAAATCCGACCTGCTCAAAGAGCTGGAGCGCCACAAAGCCCAGTTCAACGCCTACCGCAGCAACCCGCAGGTGTCGCAAGACGCGCTCGACGGCGTGATCGGCCGCATCGACCAGGCGTTTGCCGGGCTGATGCAGCAGCCCGGCAAGGCCGGCCAGTCCCGCGCCGGCCATGAGTGGCTGACCAGCGTGCGCAGCCGCATCAGCATCCCGGGCGGCACCTGTGAGTTTGACCTGCCGGCCTACTACGCCTGGCAGCAGCGCGATGCGGCGCGGCGCCGCGCCGACCTGTTGGGCTGGGTGGCCACGCTGGCGCCGCTGGCCGAGGCACTGCACACCGTGCTGCACCTGGTGCGCGATGCTGGCGTGGCGCACAAGGTGGTGTTCACCAGCGGGCAGTTTCAGCAAAGCCTGCCGCCGGGCCGCAGCTACCAGTTGCTGCGCCTGCGCATCGACGGCGCCGATGATCTGGTGCCCGAGATCACCGGCCACCGGCTGATGGTGACGGTGCGGCTGATGCGGGTGGACAGCGACGGCCGGCTGCGGCCGGCGGCGCTGAACCGGCCGTTTGAATTGACGCTGTGCAGTTGACGCCGCGCCGTTGACGCCGTGTTGTTGACGCCCTGACATTGACCTTGTGCGGATGAGCGACGCCAACGCCCCCTCACCTGCTGCCAGCGCGCAGCCCGCGCCACGCCGCGTGCCCTGCCCCACTTGCGGCCGGCCAGCGCTGTTTGCGCCTGAGAACGCCTGGCGGCCGTTTTGCAGCGAGCGCTGCCGGGGCGTTGACCTGGGCGCCTGGGCCAATGAGCAGTACCGGGTTGAGGTGCCGCCCGGCCGCGACAACGACGACACACTGCCCGACTGACGATGCCCGCCAGCAGCGCGCCCGCCCTGCGGCAGTGGACCAAGCGCCTGGCCTGGGCGCTGGCGGGCCTGGCCGTGCTGCTGCTGGCGCTTTGGTGGGGCGTGCCGGCGCTGCTGCTGTGGCAGGCGCCGCCGCGCCTGAGCCAGGCGCTGGGCCGGCCGGTGACGATCAGCGCGGTGTCGTGGGCGCCGTGGCGGCTTGAATTCTTGGTCGATGGCCTGCGCGTCGGCGGGCCAGGCCGCGCGTTTGAAATCCCGGCGGCAAACCCGCCCGCCAGCAGCGCCGAAGCGACCGCCAGCACCGCCGCAGCGGCCCCCGTCGGCGCAAAGGCGGCCGCCGTCGGCCCGCCGCCGCTGCTGCAAATCGCCCACCTGCGCATCGAGCTGTCCATCGCGTCGCTGCGCCACGGCGCGCCGGTGGTCCAGGCGCTGGCCATCGACGGCCTTCGCCTGCACCTGGCGCGCACCGCGCCGGGCCACTACGACATCGACGACCTGCTGGCCCGCTTTGCGCCCGTGCCGGCCCCCGGCAGCGCTGAGCCGGCGCGCTTTGCGCTGTACAACCTGGCCTTGACCGACGCCCATTTGCGCCTGGACGACCGGCCGGCCGACCGGGTGCACACGCTGGACGCGCTGACGCTGACACTGCCGTTTTTGTCCAACCTGCCGGCCGATGTGGCGGTGCGCAGCACGCCCCGGCTGGCCTTCACGCTGAACGGCACGCGCATCGACAGCGGCAGCCAGGCCCTGCCGTTCGCCAGCACCCGATCCGGTGAGCTGACGCTGGCTTTTGCCGATCTCGACCTGCGGCCCTGGCTGGCCTACCTGCCGGCCGGCCTGCCGCTGCGGCTGGCGCAGGCCCGCCTCACGTCCGATTTGACGCTGCGTTTTGCGCTGCCGCCGCAGGGCCCGCCCAGCGTGTCGCTGCTGGGCAGCGTGGCGTTGCGCGATGTGGCATTGACCGAGCCCGACGGCACGCCGCTGCTGCGCTGGAACAACCTGACGCTGGCGCTGCAAGACGTGCAGCCGCTGCTGCGCAAGATCGACCTGGGCGTGTTGCAGATCGACGGCGCCGAGCTGCAAGTGGCGCGCGACACGGGCGGCCGGCTCAACCTGCAAGGCCTGCTGGCGCCGGCCGGCGCCGCGCCGGTCGAGCACAACACCGCCGCCCCGCAGTGGCAACTGCACCTGGCGGCCCTGCGGCTGAGCAACGCCCAACTGCGCTGGACGGATGCCGCCGTGCAGCCGGCCGCCGCGCTGCAACTCGACGGTCTGGCCGTGCAAATCGGCGATTTGCGCTGGCCCGCGCCCAGCGCGCTGCCGGTGTCACTGAGCGCCACCCTGCGCGCGCAGCGGGCGGGCGCGCCGGCGGCCGGTCAATTCAGCATCAGCGGCCAGGCCAATGACCAGCAAGCCGCGCTGGCGTTGCAGATCACTGGTTTCGACCTGGCCACGCTGGCGCCCTACCTGGCGCAGACGCTGCAACCCCGGCTGAGCGGCCAGTTGGCACTGCAAGCCGGCCTGGCCTGGGCGGCCCAGCCCGCCAGGCTGGCGCTGACGCTGGACAGCGCCACGCTCCAGGACGCGGCCTTGCGTGATGCCGGACCGACGCCGGCGGCGCGGCAAACGGCGCCGCTGGCGTCGGTCCGGCAAATTCAAATGGCGCGCGCGGAGGTCGATCTGCTGGCCCGGCAGGTGCGCATCGGCAGCCTGCAATTGCAGCAGCCCGGGATCGCGCTGGCCCGCGACGCCGCCGGGCAGTTGAATGTGGCCTCATGGCTGGGCCCGGCGCAGCCAGCGCCGGCCGGCGCACCCAGCATGGCGCCGGTGGGTGCCGGCGCAGCCCCCGCCGGGGTGGCGCCCGCCAGCGCGGCGTCCGCCGGCCCGCTGCCGGCCCGCGCCGCCGCTGCCGAGCCCCCTGCCTGGCGCGTGCAGTTGCAAGACCTGTCGATCACCGGCGGCCGGCTGCAATGGGCCGACGCGCGGGTCAGCGCCGGGAACGCCGGTTCTGCCGGCAGTACCCAGCCGCTGCGCATCGAGCTGGGCGCAGTGCGGCTTCGGTTGCAAGGTTTTTCATGGCCGCCCGCGCCAGTCGCAGCCGGGGCGGCGGCGGCCGGGGCTGGGGCCGCGCTGCCGCAATTGCAACTGGCCGCCCGCATCAGCAGCCCGCAGGATGGTGATGGGCAAGGCCAAGGCCAGACCCAGGCCGGTGCCAGCCCGGACAGCGCCAGCGGCGACATCGACTGGACCGGCCGCTTTGCGCTGGCCCCGCTGCAACTGGACGGCCGGCTGCAACTGCGCCGCCTGCCGGTGCACCGGCTGGTGGCCTACGCCGGCAGCGCCGTGCCGGTGGCACTGCTGCATGCCGACGCAGGCTTTCAGGGCCGGGTGCAGGCCCGGTTGACCGACGCCGGCTGGCAGGCCAGCACCGACGGCGACCTGCAAATCAACGAGTTGCAGCTCAACAACCGGCCCCAGCCCGGCCAGCCCGCCGACAGCGGGGAGGCGTTGCTGAGCTGGCAATCGCTGGCGCTGCAAGGCCTGGCGCTGACGCTGGCGCCGCCAGCCAAGCCCCGCATCGAGGTGCGTGAGATCGCGGTGGATGATTTCTACAGCCGGCTGATGATCACCGAGGACGGCCGCTTCAACCTGCAATCGGTGGCGGCGCCGGGCGCGGCAGCGTCGGCGCCGGCCGGTGCTGTCGAAGCGAAGGGCGCGGCTGCGGCCGTCAGCGCCGAGCCTGCGGCCAGCGCGGCGCTGCCGCCCACCACCGCCGCCGCGCCGCCCACCGATCTGCCGATCACGCTGGTGTTGGGGCCGAGCACTCTGCGCAACGGCCGCATCGATTTCAGCGACCATTTTGTGCGCCCCAACTACAGCGTGCGGCTGACCGATCTGGCCGGCCAGATCGGCGCGCTGCGCTCCGACAGCCGCGACATGGCCAGCATCAGCCTGCGCGGCCGGGCGGCGCAGACCGCGCTGATCGACATCAGCGGCCAGATCAACCCGACGGCCCGGCCGCTGGCGCTCGACATCCGCGCCCGCGCCACCGACCTGGAGCTGGCACCGCTGTCGCCCTACGCCGGCAAATACGCCGGCTACGCCATCGAGCGCGGCAAGCTCAGCATGGACGTGGTCTACAAGATCGACGCCGACGGCAAGTTGCTGGCCAGCAACCAGGTGGTGCTGAACCAGCTCACCTTCGGTGAGCGGGTCGAGTCCCCCAGCGCCACCCAACTGCCGGTGCTGCTGGCGGTGGCGCTGCTGAAAGACCGCAACGGCGTGATCGACATCAACCTGCCGGTGAGCGGCAGCGTCAACGACCCGCAGTTCAGCCTCGGCGGCATCATTTGGAAAATCATCCTCAACCTGCTGGGCAAAGCCCTTACCGCGCCGTTTTCACTGCTCGCCGGCGGCGGCACCGACGATTTGAGCCTGGTTGAATTTATGCCCGGCAGCGCCCGGCTGACTGACACCGGCCAGCAGGCGCTGGCCAAGGTGGCCGGCGCGCTGGTGGAGCGGCCGGCGCTGAAGATGACGGTCACCGGCGCGGCCGACCCGGCGTCCGAACGCGAGGCCCTGCAACATGCGCTGCTCGACGAGCGGCTGCTGGCCGAGCGCCAGCGCGAGCGGCTGCGCGCCGGGCTGGGCGGTGCTGCGGCTGGGGTTGCGGCCTCTGCCGCCGCACCAGCGCCGTCGGCGTCGGCCCCTGCCGCCGCGCCCGCCCCGTCGGCGTCTGCGCCCGCCGCCGCCGTCGCCGACACGCCGCCGCTGTCCGCCGCCGAGCGGGCCCGGCTGCTCAAAGCCGTCTACCAGCAAACCGCGCTGCCGGCCAAGCCGCGCAACGCGCTGGGCCTGCTGCGCAGCGACCTGCCGGCGCCCGAGATGGAGGCCTTGTTGCTGGCCCACCAGCCGGCCAACGACGACAGCCTGCGTGAGCTGGCGCTGCAGCGCGGCCTGGCGGTGCGCGACGCGCTGATCAGACGCGGCCTGCCGAGTGAGCGGCTGTTCATCGCTGCGCCCAAACTGCGCGCCGCCGGCGAGGGCGACGCGGCCTGGACGCCGCGCGTGCAGCTCAGCCTGTCCACCCAGTAGCCGGCGTCGCCCGCGCCGCCACCGCGGCAAGGCAGCCACCGCAGGCCGCACTTCACACGTCGCACAGCACCCACTGCACAGCGCACGCCGCACTTCGCCCGCCGCACTTCGCCCGCCGCACTTCGCATTTGGGGGTGTGGTGCCGCAGCAGGCCCGTGCTGGCGTAAGCTGGCCCGCGCTGGCGCGGCAACCGCCGTGCCGGCCACCCCCATCGACACAATCCCACCCGCATGGCGCAAACCATTCTGACGGCCGTGGCCGACGTCCAGCCGGCCAGCGCGGCCCGGCTGCGCGCTCAGCTTGACGCCCTCGCCGCCCGGCAAGAAGCCAAGCCCAAGCCCGGTGACCAGGCCTACGACGCGCTGCGCTCGGCTGTGCCGGCGCTGCATTTCATGTCGATCACGGTGGCCAGCGACGACCAATACGACCCGGTGCTGGTGATCGAGGCCAATTTTGACGGCCCGGCCGCCGCCTTCTGGCCCCAGCTTGACGCCGCCATCGGGCCCGATCTGCGCGCCTTGCTGCGCGGCTGCAAGCGGCCACGCGATGCCCGGGGTGCGCTGTTTGATGCCGTCACGCTGCCCGGCTCCAGCGCGCCGCTGGCCCCGCTGCTGCAAGCGCTCACCGTGCTGCCCGCCGTGCAACACCAGGGCAACCGGGGGCTGAGCCGGGCCCGCGTGATCGCCGAGGGCAAATTGTTCCAGGCCGTGCAAGACCAGCTCGACAGCACTGCCGCGCTCGGCCCGCGCCCGGCCGAGTTGATACACCAGCAACTGCGCGCCGCCCTGCTGCCGCAATTTGCCTGGCTGGCCAACCCGGCCCCGGTGCGCATCCCGCGCGTTGAGCGGCTGGCCGATCTGGCGCGTGGGCTGGTCTTCGTGGCGTTGTTGCTGGCGTTTTTTGCGCTCAGCGCCTGGCTGCTGGGCCAGTTGGCCAACCCGCTGCTGGACCGGCTGGAGGCCGTCTGGCCCGGCCTGCACCCGCTTCGGCTGGACGCGGTGGTCTACCAGCGGCCGCTGAAATGGGCCTTGCTCACCGGGCTGGGCGCGCTGCTGATCGTGCCGGCCGTGCTGCTGCGGCTGCGCCAGTTGGAGCGCAGTGACGCCAGCAACGACGCGCCGCGTGTCGATGACGCCGCGCTGCGCGAAATGGCCCGGCGCGAAGACTTCATCACCCAGAACCACATGATCAGCATCGTGCACGTCAAACCCGGCGTGCTGCGCATGCTGCTGGCGCGGCTGGCGCTGCGCGCGCTTGGCCTGCTGCTGCGTGTCACCGCCAGCAACGGCTACCTGGTCAGCATGCGCACCATCCACTTTGCCCACTGGTCGCTGCTGGACAACGGCGGCCGGCTGATGTTTCACAGCAACTTTGACGGCAGTTGGGAGAGCTACCTCGACGACTTCATCGAGAAAGCCCATGTCGGCCTGACGCTGGCCTGGACGCACGGTGTCGGCTTTCCGCCCACGCGATTCTTGACGCAGGGCGGCGCCACCGAGGGGCGCAAGTTCAAGGCCTGGGCACGCCACTCGATGAGCCAGAGCGGCTTCTGGTTCAGCGCCTACAAACAGTATTCGGTCAACCAGATCGAGCGCCACGCCCGGCTGGCCAACGGCCTGCGCCGGGCCACACTCAACCCGCAGGAGGCTAGCGAATGGGCGATCGACCTGTAGGCCCGGCGGCCGGAGCGGCCGGGCTGCCCGCCAAACCGCCGTTCAACACCGCGCCAAAAGCGGCCGGCACGCGCTGGCGGCTGCAGGCCGATGTGGCCGCGCTCACTCAGGGCCTGGTGGCCAGCAACTTCACCCACCTGCCGGTGGCCGAGGCGCTGTTTTTGCAGTTGCCAGCGGCGGCCGGCGGCGCCTGGCTGGCCGCGCTGCGCCAGCAAGTCACCATCTCGGACAGCGCCGGCAGCCGTGACGATGCCCACGCGGCGGCCATCGCTTTCACCGCGTCCGGCCTGGCGGCGATGGGCTTGCCGGCGGCGGTGATCGACACCTTCTCCACCCCGTTCCGCGAGGGCATGCACCAGATCGACCGGCGGCGCCGGCTGCAAGACGACCCGGCGCTGGGCACGGTGGTGGCCGGCGGCGCGCGCTGGAGCGCCAACATCCCGGACCGGCCGCTGCAGGCCGACGAGTTGCCCGCCCCCACTCCCGTCACCGTGCATGTGCTGCTGCTGCTCTACGCCACCGATGACGGCGCGCTGGCGCGGCGCCTTGCCGCCGTGCAGGCGCTGCTGCAAGCCCGGCAGATCACCATCGGCCACCGGCGCCAGTTGTCGCTGGGCGCAGACCGCCAGGGCGTGCTGCGTGAGCATTTCGGCTTTGCCGACGGCATGTCGCAGCCGGTGCCCACCGGGCCGGCCATCGTGCCGGCCACCGGGCCGCAGGCCGACGCCCAACGCCAGTGGCACGGCGTGAGTGCGGGTGAAATCCTGTTGGGCCATGCCAATCTGCATGACGAGCTGGCGCCCGGCCCGCTGGTGGCCGCCGGCACGCCCGGCACTGTCGGCTTGAGCACGGCGGGCGCGCCCGATGGCTTCTGCAACCTCGGCCTGAACGGCAGCTACTTGGTGGTGCGTGAGTTGCGCCAAGACGTGGCGGCGTTCTGGCAATCGCTTGACAAGGCGGCGCAGCAGATCGGCCAACCCGCCATCGACGCCCGCTGGCTGGCTGAGCGCAGCGTGGGCCGCACGCTGGACGGTGATCTGCTGCAACCCGGCGGGCCGGCGGCGCCACAAGACGGGCAGCCGGCCAACAACCTGGGCTTTGCCCACAGCGATGGGCACGGCCTGGGCTGCCCGCTGGGCGCCCACCTGCGGCGCGCCAACCCGCGTGACTCCCTGCCGTCGCGCGACGGCGACCTGTCGCTGACGCCTGACCTGCTCAAATCCGCCAACGGCCACCGCATCCTGCGCCGCGGCCGCAAATACGGCCCGGACATTGCCGACCCGCTGCAAGACGACGGCCAGGACCGGGGCCTGCTGTTCATGGCACTGAACAGCGATCTGGTGCGGCACTTTGAGTTCATTCAGCAAACCTGGCTGCTGAACCCGAGCTTTGCCACGCTGTTCAATGAGACCGACCCGCTGCTGGGCCCGCCCGGCCGGATGACGATCCCGGCCCAGCCGCTGCGGCTGCGGCCTGCCGTGCAGACGTATGTGCAGATGAGCGGCGGCGAGTATTTTTTCCTGCCCAGCCTGCCGGCGCTGGACTGGCTGGGCCAGTTGCCAGTGCCATTGCCGCCGGCTTGACCGGCCCGGCGGCCCCGGCGGCCTGGGGGCTGGCGGCCGGGCCGCCCGATGGGCTGTCGTGCGACACCAAAGCCGGCTTGACAGCTAGCCGAACTGCAAGGCTTGGGGGGGAATGCTGTCGCGCCTTTGACCATCTTGCGACACCTTGAAAGACTCCAACCTGAACTGATCGTTTGAGATCCCGCGTGCCGTCGGCCTGCGATTGCTCAGCGCTCGCACGATCTGCTCCGGCGAGAGCGAGGGGTCAATCGATGGGCGAGGCGGCGGGGCGGCGCAGCCCACCAGTGATCGCCCTGGGTGGCGACCCCGTCGGCTTCATGGCAGGACTTGAGGACCGAATCGCTCGCAACTCTTGCTTGCCGGACGGCAGGGCTCCAAGCAAGAAGGGACTACAGAGGGCTAGGTCTGCGGTTCGTCGATTTCGATCCCGTTCGCGCCAAGCAGCAAGGCCTCGCGCCGGCCGGCATGGACGAAGCCACGGCGGCCTTGTTTCCGGACAGCTTCGAGGAGTCGGCGTTGGGGTTGCTGCCGAAGGGATGGCGGCCCGGTGTCCTCGGTGAAGTCGTCCGGACGATCAAGTCGCAACTTCACCCGTCGGAACTGCATGCGACGATGAACTACGTTGGACAGCGGCGAGCACGCTGTGCCGGAGGTTGACGAGAGAGAACTTGGCCTCTGGTCGGGATCGAGGATGTCGCGGGTCGGCGCAGCGCTGCGAGCCCAACCCGGCGCGTGCCACTGGACTTCGACTGCGGTCGCAATGCAGTGACGGAGCGCTGAATGCATCAGCGCTACGGATCGGTGCTTTCGTGGAACTCGCACTGAAGTCGTGTCGTGGTGGCAGCAGAGTGTCAGCGGCTTCGCCAATTGCCCCGAAGCGGCGATCAAAACCGTGCTCGCTGACAAACACCGGGGTTGACGCAGCCATCACGGATGCGACGTTGACGGGGCAAACACAAGGAGCCCCGGATGCGCAAGTTTTGGTCAGTCACCGGCCAACTGGTCGAGGTTCATCGCTACATCAACGTGCCGATGCGTTGGTGCGAACAGTATCCAGCGCGCGAGAGGCGGGAGCTCTGGGTGTCTGCGGCGAACGGTCAAGACGTCAAGCTCATCGTGCACAGCTGCGAGATGCCGGCCCGGCGCGGTCACCAGGTGACCGCGCTGCTGCTGGGCGAGCGGCTTGTCGGGGTCGACAACGCATCCACGGGGAAGCAGGTGAACTAGGTTTGAACCGATCCGCCGTAGCTTTGGCGGCGATGCGATGCCGCTGTCGTTGCAGCGCTGTCGATTGCCAGCGTTGCGGGCTTCGTATTCCCCGCGTGGCCGGCACTGCTTGTCAGCGCGCCAATGGCGATGCTGCAAGCGACGTTGATGGGGTAGCACGCCGCGCCTGGCGGTGCCGCATACGAGTGCAGGTCGACCGTGCCCTCGACATCGTGAAGGGCCGTGAGGTCGAGCGACCGCTTCTTCGGCGCGTGAAGTAGCGGCCTCCGCAAGCCATGCGCGTGTTCCACGACTCCGGCTGGGTTCGGCGCTGCGTCTGCCGACCTGCCGGAAATGTCTCATCGGACATTTCGTCGATACATCTCGGGCGGCAGACCGCAGTCTGACAGCCGGGTAGTCGCTTGAAGGGGGCAATTTTTTTGGTCATCAGCCCGTTGATCCAGCTGCGGCCCGGTCAGTGGCCCCAACAGCCTGAGGAAACTATAAGCGGAGCGTAGAAACGTCATCATCGACGACGTTCTTTCGCTTAAGATATAGCGCATGCGACCTGCAGGCCTCAGCGCGACGTCTCGCAGCCAGTTGAGCAAACTGCTGCGCGACAGCCCACCCATCGTGACGCCAACCCATGCCGCCGCCGCCCTTGGGCTGACGCCGGAAGTCGCTGCTCGCCGTCTTGCCGCGTGGTCGAGATCGGGGTGGCTCGCACGTGTTCGGCGTGGCGCGTACGTCCCTGTACCCATCGAGTCGGAGTCGGCCGATGTGGCATTGGACGACGCATGGCCTGTCGCCGCAGCGATGTTCGCGCCGTGCTACGTCGGCGGGTGGTCCGCCGCCGAGCATTGGGGGCTCACCGAGCAACTCTTCCGTTCGATCTGCGTGATGACAGTCACGCGCCCGCGGGAGCGGCAGCTCGTGCTGCGCAAGGCCCGCTTCGAGTTGCACACGGTGGCGCCAGCGCAGTTCATCGGTATGAAGACAGTCTGGCGCGGCGGCACGCGCGTCCAG
>JANLOP010000292.1:0-3385 GCA_031366635.1 Betaproteobacteria bacterium
CTTTTATCGCACCGACGAAGGCGTGGTGCTGCACGACAAAGACATCTGCATCGGCTGCGGCTACTGCAGCTACGCCTGCCCGTTCGGGGCGCCGCAATTCCCGACCAACGGCACGTTCGGGCTGCGCGGCAAGATGGACAAGTGCACCTTCTGCGCCGGCGGGCCCGAGGCCAATGGCAGCGACGCCGAGTATGAGAAATACGGCCGCAATCGCCTGTCCGAAGGCAAGCTGCCAGCCTGCGCCGAGATGTGCAGCACCAAGGCCCTGCTGGGCGGTGATGGCGATGTGGTGGCCGACATCTTCCGCACCCGGGTGCTGACGCGCGGCAAGGGCAGTGAGGTCTGGGGCTGGGGCACGGCCTACGGCAGGCCCAGCACCGGTGGCACCGCACAACCCAAGGCCGAGGCCACCAAATCATGAAGCTGCCGATGCGTTGGGTGGCCGTGATGTTGATGCTAGGCGCTGCGCTGCTGGGCGGCTGTGCCGAAAAAGCCCAGACAGCGGCCACCAAAAAACACGACGGCAAGCCCTGGGAAAGCGCACAGACCGCCTATACCGCCGAAGGCTGGAAAAGCGGCGACCAAGCCAGTTGGGAGCAGCAACTGCGTAACCGATCGCAGCGCCAGAACGAGTATTCCCGCGCGCCGGCCAAGCCTTGACCAAGACCCTGACGCGGCCACCGGCCAAGGAGTGCGCATGCCCCCCATCACCCGACAAACCATGCAAAAACTGACCCACCGCTGGCTGGCACCGGCGCTGCTGGCCGCCGCGCTGGGCACGGCAAGCCCGGCGCTGCTGGCCCAGCCTGCCGCAGCCGCTGCTGTGACCGTCGCCGACAGCCCGGCAGCGCCCAAAGGCCCGCCGGCCGGCTTTGTCGCGCCGGCCGAGCCCAAAGCCGACGAAAGCAACGCCCAGCGCAGCAAGAGCCAGCCCGGCAACAACGCGCCGTTCTGGCGCGCGGTGCGGGAGTCGGGCAACACGGTGGGCATCAGCAACCTGCCGGGCGCTGAAAAAGGGGTGCTGATCCAGCCCTTTGTGCAGTACCCCGGCGCGCGCCTGAGCAACGGCGGCGAGGCCTGGCGCCAGGTGCGCAACCAGTGGATATTGCCGTACGGCGGCGCGTTGGTGCTGGTCGCGCTGCTGGCGCTGGCGCTGTTTTACTGGCGCAAAGGCGCGATCGGCGGGCATGAGGCCGACACCGGCCGCGTGATCGAGCGCTTCACCCCGCTGGAGCGCGCCGCCCACTGGTCCAATGCCATCGCCTTTGTGGTGCTGGCGGTCTCGGGCCTGGTGATGGCGTTTGGCAAGTTTTTCTTGCTGCCGGTGCTGGGCGGCGCGCTGTTTGGCGGGCTCACTTACGCGCTCAAGACGGCGCACAACTTTGCCGGCCCGCTGTTTGCCGTCTCGCTGCTGATCGTCTTCATCACCTTCTTGAAAGACAACTTTCCGGGCAAAGAGGATTGGGCCTGGGTGATGGGCGCCGGTGGCATGTTGGGCGGCGCCGAGGTGCCGTCGCACCGCTTCAACGCCGGTGAAAAAGTGGTGTTCTGGGGCGGCGTGCTGGGGCTGGGGCTGATCGTCGTTGCCTCGGGCCTGGTGCTCGACAAATTGCTGCCCGGCATGGCCTATCTGCGCGGCGATATGCAGATCGCCCACATGGTGCACGCCACAGCCACCCTGCTGATGGTGGCGATGTTTGCCGGCCACATCTACATGGGCACGGTGGGCATGAAGGGCGCCTACCAGGCGATGCGCACCGGCTATGTGGACGAGGGCTGGGCCAAAGAGCATCACGCGCTTTGGTATGCCGACGTGAAGGCTGGCAAAATCCCGGCTCAGCGCTCGGCCGATGGTGCACCGCCGCCGCTGGCGGCCACCGGGTCTGGGGCCTGAACCCCCGAAGATTGTTGGAGACCGCATGAAGCGCATCACCGCCGCTACTTTTGCCCTGCTGGCGCTGGCCGGCGCGCTGGCCAGCACGGCGGCAATGGCCAAACTGCCTGCGCCCAGCGACGAGGCCAAGGCCAAAGCCGCTGAGGCGGCAGCCAAAACCAGCCACGGCGGCAAGATCGACGGCTACAAACTGTGCCTGGCGATGGACCGCACGGCGGCCAGCTACCAGGCAGCCGCCAAAAAATCCGGCAAGGCTGCGCCAACGCCCACTGACACGCCCGCGTGTGCTGACCCCGGGCCGTTTGTCTACGTGCCGGCGGGTGCTGCGCCGGCAGCGGCAGCGGCTGCGCCGCCCGCCCCGGTGGTGGCCGCCGCGCCAGCGCCCGCCCCCGCCAAGAAATAAGCCCGCCGGCGCTGACGATCTGGCCACACTGCGCCCCAACATGCTGCCCGACCCGCTGCCGCCCCAGGCTTTTGATGTGCCGCGCTGCGCGCAGCCCGTGGCCGGTGCACCGCGCCTCACCGCCGTGCAGGCCGAGTTGCTGCGCGAGATCCGCATCCTCGATGAGTACGGTGAGCGCCGCACGATCTTCATCCCGGTTGAGCGCCCGCTCACCGTGTTCATCGACAAGCGCGAGCTGGTCACCTTGATGACCCTGGGCGCGTCGCCCGAGCTGCTGGTGCTGGGCTACCTGCTGAACCAGCGCTTGATTGGCAACGTGGCCGAGATCGAATCGATCACCGTCGATTGGGACGTGGGTGCGGCCGCCATCAAAACCCGGGCCGGCATCGCCGACCTGGCGCAAAAAACCGCGCGCCGGGTGGTCACCACCGGCTGCGGCCAAGGCACGGTGTTTGGTGATTTGATGTCGCAGGTGGATGCCGTGCACCTGCCCGATGCGGCCACCGCCCGCATCCGCCAGACCACCCTGCATGCCTTGCTGGAGCAGATGCGCCAGCGCAACAGCATCCACCGCAAGGCCGGGTCGGTGCATGGCTGCGCGCTCTTTCAAGGCCGGGACCTGCTGATGTTTGTCGAGGACGTGGGCCGCCACAATGCCATCGACACCATCGCCGGCTGGATGGGCCTGCACGGCGTGACTGGCGGTGACAAAACGTTTTACACCACCGGCCGGCTGACCAGCGAGATGGTGATGAAGTCGGCCCAGATGGGTGTGCCCATCATCGTCTCGCGCAACGGCGTCACCGCCATGGGCCACGGCCTGGCCCAGCAGTTGGGCATGGCGCTGTTTGGCCGCGCCGCCAACCGGCACTTTCTCTGCTACACCGGGTTTGAGCGCTTTGATTCCGAGCCCGAGCCGCAACGCGCCGCCGTGCGCGTTGTGTCAGGCTAGGAGCCTGTCGGGCTTGGGGCGTCGAAGCGTTCACGCAGTGCGGCGTAGCCAAATTTGGCCCCAGCGAGGACAGTTTTTGCCGGGTTTGCAGGCCCATAGCCGTAGCTATGGGACAAAAAACCGGTGTTCACGAAGT
>JANLOP010000295.1:0-14878 GCA_031366635.1 Betaproteobacteria bacterium
GATCTTCTGCGTCAAGGGAAAGCGTTACTCGTTGGCCCATGGAAGTCCAATTAATCTAGGTCCAATATTATACAAATAATATTACCAAAAGCCTAGATAAAGTTGAATCTTTGACGTAAATAACTTACGCTAATGAGCTTACCGACGAACGGCCTTCGGGGCGGGCCCCCGATACACTCAAATACTAGGGCTAACCAGTGCCTTTTTGCCACCCAAGTCCCCGAAGTCAGGCACTGGCGTATCTTTGGAAGGGTCGGGTTCGCTGGGCTGAGGCACGTTACTAATCAGGACTTCTTATGCTATTACGAGCGTACCAAGCTTAGTCCACATAAAAATACAAGCACTCGGCGAAAATAGATGGATTATATTCTAAAAATCCCCAACAGCACACTCGTTAAAATTTCTAACGTACGGATGGTAGCCCATCGAGCGAGGCGTTTTCGTGGGATACCTTAGATTTATATTGGCCTTTGCAGTAGTCTTGCACCATACACACGGCGCGCCTTACTTGTTCAGCGGAGCATTCGCCGTCGAACTATTTTTTTGCATTTCCGGCTTCTATATGGCAATGGTGTTGGAAAATAAGTATAAAGGACGGCTCGCGCTCTTCTACACCAATCGACTGTATCGACTACTTCCCGCATATTTCATTGCAATTGCATTGAGTGGCGTGTTCTTACTACTCAACGCCGCCCCTTATGTCACGCGCGCAGAATTTCTTCGTGGCCTACAAAGTCCACAGGCAATTCCTTTTATTCTCAGCAATATCACGGTTCTGGGGCAGGAGGCCACTAGCTTTTTCAGTTGGTATCCAGAATCCGGTTTTGTCCGGTTTGACGCTAGCCAATTGTCGGGCGTGCCAACCTACAATTTGCTTCTTATCCCTCAAGCATGGTCAATTTCCCTGGAGATGCTTTTTTACGCTATTGCGCCATTTTTGGTGTCGCGGTCTCGCTTAGGTGTGTTGTGGACTTTGATTCTGATTTCATTTGCAATCAGAACTTCTATCCTGTGCCTCGACATACCCTACAACTCATGGGGTCGGCGCGCATTTCCGAGTGTGGCCCATTTCTTTTTTCTTGGCGCCGCAGCCTATCATCTAATGATCGCGTATTCTGCTAAGTTCAAAGATGTCAGAAAAAGTATCGTCGTTGTTGCGTTTTTTACTCTATTGATTGTTTTGTATTTCCTGAGATTTCCACGTCAGCAAGACTGGCTGTATATCTATCCGTTGATAACACTTTTTGGCGTCGTTCTGTTGCCGTTGTTGTTCCTGAACCTAAGATCCCGATTTGAGTCAATCATTGGAGAACTAAGCTATCCAATATACTTATTCCATACCGTATGGATAGGTGTTTTTGAAAGCATTTTAGCGAAGCAGAGCGTTCCACACAAAGGCTCCATCATGACTGTACTGGTCGTTTGCTCAACAATTGGTTCGTCGTACTTGGTATATCGATTCGTGGAAAAGCCGGTCGATGTTATAAGGCAGCGTAGGCTTAACACATCGTAACACCTGATTAGCCCCCAAGCTCAGCCAGTTCTTGGCGCGCCGCCTAAAAGTGGTGGCAAGATCCAGGAGGCCACGTGGAAAGGTACGCAATTTCTGCGTTTTCCCTAACTTTCTTAGTATTGTTTGATATGCACCTGAATACTAAAAAATGGTATCTGAGCTTGGGGGCTAATCAGGTATGCTGATGGGCACCGGCGCGTCCGGGTCGATGGGCTTGAAGGTGACGCGGGGCGACACCACGCACCGCAACCTGGAGCCCGACAGCCGCGCCGACACCGACCAACCGATTGCGGCCCTGGCGGCGGGTGGCCAGATCGACATGCCGCTGCAAGACATGTTCTGGGGCGGCTATTTCGGCAGCTTGACCGATGAGTTCGGCGTGCGCCAGATGGTGAACTGTGCCGGCAAGGGTTGAGCGGATGGGGTTTATGCCGTCAATAACAAAGGGTGGCAGGCCCGCGACCTGTCATTCGATACACTACTGAGTAAATTTACTCAGTAGTGTGATGAAAGCAAGCTCAACCTACCGTCGGCTCATCGCCGGGGTGCTCGTGGCCCGGCTGGCCGAGGCGCCGCAGCAGTTGCAAATTCTTGCCGGCCCGCGTCAGGTCGGCAAAACCACGCTGGTCCAGCAGGTGCTGGCCGACCGCCCCGCCGCTTCGTATTACGCCGTTGCTGCGGACAATCCAAACCAGACCGGGGTGGCGGCTTTTGACGGCGTGTTGCCGCGCCTGATGCCGATCGCCACTGGCATCCCGCCCAACCTGGATTGGGTGCAAGCACACTGGCAGCATGCCGAGCGTCGCGCATCGGCCTGGGACAAATCCCTGCATCCAGCCGTTGAAAATTTGCCGTTTTTGCTGGTACTGGACGAAATTCAACTCGTCGCGCAATGGTCGAGCGTTGTCAAAGGCTTGTGGGACGGCGCACGCGCACGCGGTGTTCGCATGCAGGTGGTGCTGCTCGGCTCAGCGCCGCTGCTGGTACAACAAGGTCTCAATGAAAGCCTCACCGGTCGATACGAGTTGATCCGGGTGGCGCATTGGTCGTTTGCAGAAATGAACGACGCCTTCGGCTTCACGCTGGACCAGTACATTCATTTCGGTGGCTATCCCGGCAGCGCCAACCTGATTCGGGATGAGGCGCGTTGGCGGGCCTACATCCGCGACGCGTTGGTCGAGCCGAGCATCGAGATTGACGTGCTGGCCATGTCCCGAGTCGACAAACCGGCCATGCTGCGCCGGCTGTTTGAACTGGGCTGCAACTACTCCGGGCAGATCGTCTCGCTTGACAACGTCAGCCGCGCGCTGGGCCAGGGCCATACGCTGACGCTGGCGCACCACCTCACCCTGCTGGCACAAGCCGGGCTGCTGACCGGCCTGCAGAAGTACGCTGCCCAGACGATCAGGCAGAGAAAGTCGCCGCCCAAGTTTCAGGTGCTCAACAACGCGCTGATGAATGCCAGTGCCAGCTACGGCTTCGACGAGGCCCGGGCTGACCGCAGCCATTGGGGCCGGATGGCCGAAAGCGCGGTGGGCGCCCACCTGGTGAATACCGCTGACGCCGATACCCGAATCCATTACTGGCGTGAAGGCGATACCGAGGTGGACTTTGTGGTTGCGTGTCGCGGCAGGCTGGCGGCCATCGAGGTCAAAACGGCAGCGGGGCTGTCCCGGCACCAGGGCCTGGATGAGTTCTGCCGCCGCCACCCCGATGCCCGCCGCTGGCTGGTCGGCAGCAACGATCTGCCGCTGGGTGATTTTTTGCGGCGAGACGCGCCTTACTGGACGCGCTGATGGACGCGCCGGACCGTCAGGCGAAGGCACCGTGGTGATAGCCGCTTTGCCGCCAGATCGCCGCCCGCTGCGGGTGGCCCGCCGTGCCACGGCCCACCACGCTGATGACAGCCAAGAGTCCAAACCCTTGGCCGACTGGCGTGCGGTGGATGCCTATGTCTTGCTCGGCGATCCTGGTGCGGGCAAGTCATGCAGCTTCGAGGCCGAGGCCGCCGCCTGCGACGGCCTGCCGCTGGCCGCCCGCGACATCGTGGCCAACATTGCATCGACGGCGCTGCAGGGCAAAACCGTCTTCATCGACGCGCTGGACGAAGTGCGCGCCGGGGCCAGCGACGGCCGCGTGCCGTTTGACGCCATCCGGGCCTGGCTGGACCGGGCAGGCCGGCCTCGGTTTCGGCTGTCATGCCGCGAGGCAGACTGGCTCGGGCAGAGCGACTTGCAGGCGCTGGCGCGTGTTGCGCCCGGCGCGCAAGTGACAGTGCTGCACCTGGATGCCTTGTCGCCGGATGACATCCTGGCCCTCTTGCAAGACCGCGCAGCCGAAGTACCCGACCCCGAAGCGTTCTTGCAGCAAGCCGAGCAATTCAGCTTGACCGGGTTGTTTGGCAACCCGCTGCTGCTCGATCTCACGATCAAGGCGGTGGCGGCCGATGGCAACCAATGGCCGTCAACCCGCCAGGGCATCTTTGAGGCGGCCTGCCGCCAACTCGCCATCGAAAGCGCCGATGAGCATTTGGCCGTCAACCCCCCGCAACCGGGCGGCATCGACCGGCTGCTGGACGACGCCGGCCTGCTGTGCGCGGTGCTGTTGCTCAGCAACCGGCCGAGCTGGGCGCTGCAAGCGGGCGCGCCGCATGATGCTGTGCGGCTGTCGGACCTACCAGACGTTTTGCCGCTGGGCCATGCACGTGCCGCCTTGGCCAGCAAGGTGTTCACGACAGTGGCCGGCTGCGCGGCACCCCGCCACCGCAGCATTGCCGAGTTCCTGGCCGCCAAGGCGCTGGCGAAACGTCTGGACGGCGGCTTGCCACTGGCCAGGTTGCTGGCCCTGCTGCAAGGCTTTGATGGCAAACCGGTCGAACCCCTGAGGGGGCTGTTTGCCTGGCTGGTGGTGCATCAGCCGCGTGACCGTGCGCAATTGATCCCGCTGGACCCACTGGGCATTGTGCTGAACGGCGACGTGGCCGCCCTGGGCACCGCTGAGCGATTGGCGTTGCTGGAGGCGCTTAGCGACGCTGCGCGTCAGGACCGGGGGTTCAGGCGCGAGGCCTGGGTGAGCCACCCCTTCGGCCCGCTGGCCACCGCCGACATGGCGTCCACCTATGACGACTTGCTGCGCAAGCCCGAGCGCGATGACGGCCACCAGGCTTTTATCGACTGCGTGCTGGATGCCCTGCGCCATGGCCATCCAATGCCCACGCTGGCGTCCGCGCTGGAAACCTGGGTGGAGGACGGTGATGCCTGGCTGGGCAATCGCCAGGCGGCCTACGACGCGTGGAAACACAACCTCGGCTTCCAACCGGCCAAAGCGCAGGACTGGCTGGACCGGACAGTGGCGGGCACTCTCCCTGATGAAGACAACCGTCTCGTAGGTATCTTTCTCAGCGATTTGTACCCGCTCCACCTGGGCCCGCATGAGGTGTTCAAGTTCTTGCGCGCCCCTGCCCGGCGTCATCGGCACCGGATCGCCGACTACTCTTCGTTCTGGTGCTACACGCTGCTGCGGCAATCCCGGCCACAAGACTTTGCCGGGTTGGCCGATGCCTGGGTCGCGCTCAGATTCACATCGGCTATCGATCTACAAGACCACGGCTTGCAGCAACTGAGTGGTGAGGTGCTGGCCGCCGCCCTGGATCACACCATCGCCGATGTGACAACTGGCCGGCTCTATGGTTGGCTGGGCATCGGCCAGGACGAACACGGCTTCTCCAAGCTCAGCAATGAATCCGGCCGACAAGTCAGGCAGTGGCTTGAAGCGCGCCCAGACCAGATGAAGGCGGTTGTGGCGTTGGGCTACCAGTCGATTCAACCCAACGAACAGGGACATCGATTCTTCTGGGAGGCCGAGCAGCGGCTGCATGGCGCGCAGAAGCCGCGCGATTGGCTGCGTTGGCTGCTTAATTTGGCGGCCGCTACAGCCGACGAAGCGCTGGCTCAGCACAGCTTCCAAGAAGTGGCCTTGGCGGCGATGAACCCACCCACCGATCTGGATGTGCCGACGATGGAGGAGATTGAGCAGTGGGTGGATGCCCATGTGCAGACGCAACCCAAGGCACCGCAGTGGTTGGCGCAAAGCTGGACATCCACCACTGAAGACTTGCGCGGCGTCCAACATCGGCGCCAGATGAAGTACCTGGCGCAGCAAACTCAAGCGCGTGAAGCACGCCAGCAGATTTTTGAGCCCCAACTGGCAGCGCTGGCAAGTAGCGCGGCCTCGGTGGGTTTGCTGCACCAGATCGCCTTGGCGCATGACAAGCGGTTCAGCGATGTGCACGGCGAAACGCCGGTCCAACGGGTGCAGGATTTGCTGGTGGCCGATGTGGCCACCGCAGAAGCGGCGCTGGCCAGTCTGGACCAGGTGCTGGCGCGCAATGACCTGCCTTCGGTTGACGAGATTCTCAAGTCCGACGCCCAAGGAAAGTACCACCTGATACGGCCGGCGGCGCTGCTGGCCGCCATCCACAACGCCGAGAAAACGCCTGGGGCGCCGATCGTGTGGCCCGATGAATTGGCCCAAAAACTGGCGGCCTTCTACCTGACCGATGGCATGGGCCACATGCCGGGCTGGTACAAAACGCTGGTGGCGCAGCGGCCAGACCTGGTGGCACCGATTCTGGTGCGCTACGTCGTGCCGAAATTCAGGCGCAAGGGCATCGGCTCCATCGCCGGTTTGTGGGCGCTCAGCCACGAGGCCGACCATCAGCCACTGGCGTGCCGGGTGCTGCCCGACCTGTTGGCCCGGTTTCCGCTGCGCGCCAGTGCGCCGGCCCGGAGTCAACTGAACCGCTCGCTGCTGGCCGCACTGCACTTGCTCGACGATGCGCAAGCGGCACAAATCATCCGCCTCAAACTCACCCAACCGGGGCTCGATGCCGCGCAGCGCATCAGTTGGCTGGCGGCCGAACTGCCGTACTGCGCCGATGCGGCAGACAGCCTGGCAGCATGGGTCGGCAAAAACGAACGTCGGGCAGTGGCGCTGGGCATCGCGCTGGACGAGCAAGGCAGCCTCGGTCGCACCCTGCACAGGCTGTCACCGCCAGCAGTCAGGCGCCTGATCGAGGTGTTGGCGCCCATCACGCCGCGTGAGATTGGCTCACAGGACGGCATCGTGACGGCGGCGCGCCACCGCGAACAGGCGCTGCGCAGCCTGCTGGGTGCGCTGTCGTCCAACCCCAGCGTGCAGGCGCGTGACGCATTGAGGGCTTTAGCCCAATCAGACCGCCTGGGAGGCTGGCAGGCCGACCTGGCCTACCACGCCCGCGCCCAGCAAGCCGTTGCCCGGGAGGCGCTGTTCCAGGCGGCCAGCCCCGCTGTTGTGGCCGGGGTCATCGCCAACCTGGCGCCGGCCAACGCCGCCGATCTGCTGGCCATGGTGATGCAGCAACTGGGCGACATGGAGGCCGGCCTGCGAGGCGCAGACACCTACCTGCTGCGCCAGTTTTGGCAAGACACAGCCGACGGCGATGCACCCAAAGACGAAAACTTCTGCCGCGACTTATTGCTGGACCGACTTCGGCATCGATTGGCCCGGTTGAACATCCATGTCGAGCGTGAAGCCAGCGCGGCGGCCGACAAGCGCGCTGACATGCGGGCCGAGTTCACGCGCGAAGGCCAGCGCGTGGCCGTGCCGGTAGAAGTCAAAAAAGAGAACCACGACAAGTTGTGGACCGCGTGGCGAGACCAGTTGCAACTTCTGTACACCAACGACCCGGCAGCGGCCGGCGTCGGTCTGTACCTGGTGCTGTGGTTTGGTCATCGCCCTCGCGCAACGCCAGAAGGTCTGAAACCACGCGATGCGAAGCACTTGCTGGATTTGCTGCGCGAACGAATTCCAGCCGCCGAGCGCCATCAGATCGCCGTGCAAGTGCTGGATTTGTCGCTGTTGAGCCACCCGAAAAGGCAACTCGGCCCGGGCGCCGCCAGCACGTCAAGTTGAACGGCCCGGCCCCGTCACCCCGCCACAAACCCCATCAAGCGCTGCCGGATGATGGCGTCGGCCTCGGCCATGATGCGGTCGATCAACGCTTTGCAGGTGGGGATGTCGTGGATCAGCCCGGCCACCATGCCGCACGACCAGGCACCGGCGTCCATCGCGCCTTCGAGCATGATCTTCGGGTAGACGCCGGCCACCTCGCTGACGATGTCTTCGAACTTGAGGCCCGCGCCCAGCGTTTTTTCTTTCTCCAGCAGCCGGTCGACCGCCGCGTTGCGCAGCACCCGCTCGGTGTTGCGCAGCGAGCGCATCACCAGCCGGGTGTCGAGCTCACTGGCGGCCACGATGGCTTGCTTGACGTTGTCATGCACCGGTGCTTCTTGGGTGGCGATGAAGCGCGTGCCCATGTTCATGCCCTGCGCACCCAGCGCCAGCGCGGCCACCAGTGAGCGGCCGTCGGCCATGCCGCCCGAGGCAACAAACGGGATCTTCAACTCATCGGCCGCGCGCGGCAGCAGGATGAAGTTGGGGATGTCGTCTTCGCCCGGGTGGCCGCCGCACTCAAAGCCATCCACGCTCACCGCATCGCAGCCGATGGCCTCGGCTTTGAGTGAGTGCCGCACCGAGGTGCATTTGTGGATCACCTTGATGCCGGCCTGGTGCAGCGCCGGCAACCATTTTTGCGGGTTGTTGCCGGCGGTTTCCACCACCTTCACACCGCCGTCGATGATGGCCCGGATATAGCCAGGATAGTCGGGGTCGGCAAGCACCGGCAAGAAGGTGAGGTTGACGCCGAAGGGCTTGTCGGTGAGCTCGTGGCAGCGGGCGATCTCTTTGGCCAGCAGCTCGGGCGTGCGCTGGGTCAGCCCGGTGATGATGCCCAGCCCGCCGGCGTTGGACACGGCGGCGGCCAGCTCGGCAAAGCCAACAAAGTGCATGCCGCCCTGGATGATCGGGTGCTCAATGCCAAACATCTCGGTGATCTGGGTTTTCATCGTGGGGTTCTCGTCAAAAAAGGGATTGGGCCCGGCCCGGCTCGATCACCACCTTGCCGGTGGCCTGGCGCGCCGCCAGCGCGTTGAAGGCCAGCGCGGTGTCGGCCAGCGTGTAGCGGGCCGAGACCAGCGGGCGCAATCTGCCGTCGGCCACCCAGCCCATCATCTGGCGTATCGCCGCCGCGTTGGCCTCGGGCTCACGCCGCACCGAATCGCCCCAGAACACGCCGACCATGCTGGCGCCCTTGAGCAGCATCAGGTTGGCCGGCAATTTGGGGATCTCGCCGTTGGCAAAACCGACCACCAGATAGCGGCCGCGCCAGGCAATCGAGCGGAACGCCGGCTCGGTGTAGACGCCGCCCACCGGGTCGTAGACCACGTCGGGCCCGAGGCCGCCGGTGGCCTCTTTGATCGCGGCGCGCAGGTCTTGGGTGCTGTAGTTGATCAGCACATCGGCGCCGTGCGCCTTGCAGACCGCCAGTTTCTCGTCGGTGGACGCCGCCGCGATCACCCGGGCGCCGATCACCTTGCCGATCTCTACCGCCGCCAGGCCGACGCCGCCGGCCGCGCCCAGCACCAGCATCGTCTCGCCGGCCTTCAGCCCGGCCCGGTCGATCACCGCATGGTGCGACGTGCCGTAGACCAGCGTGAAACCGGCCGCCACCGCATCGTCCAGCCCGTCGGGAATGGCCACCAGCCCGGCGGCTTTGGCCACCACTGCTTCAGCAAAACCGCCCAGGCCGACAAAGGCGATCACCCGATCACCCCGCTTGACGCCGGTCACGCCGTCGCCCAGCGCGCTGACGACGCCCGCCACCTCACTGCCGGGGATGAAGGGCAGCGCCGGCTGCACCTGGTATTTTTTCTGGATCATCAGCACGTCGGGGTAGTTGACCGACGCCGCCCGGATGTCGATCAGCACCTCGCCCGGGCCGGGCTGGGGTGTTGGCACGTCTTCGACCACCAGGGTGTCAGGCAGGCCCCAGGCTTTGCAAAGTACTGCTTTCATGCTGGATTCCTTGTGCTGCGGCTCAAGAGCCCCGGCTGACGGGCATGTCCAGCTCGGGTGTGGCAAAGCCGGTGCGCAGCGCCCGCTGGCGGCCAAGCTCAAGCTTGGCAATCGACGCGCGGTGCACCTCGTCCGGGCCGTCGGCCAGGCGCAAGGTGCGGGCATGGGCGTAAAAGCCGGCCAGCACAAAATCATCGGACACACCGCCGCCGCCGTGCGCCTGGATCGCCTGGTCGATCACCTCACAGGCCATCAGCGGGGCCACCACCTTGATCATCGCGATCTCGGCCTTGGCTTGCTTGTTGCCCACGGTGTCCATCATGTAGGCGGCGCGCAACGTCAGCAGGCGGGCGCCGTCGATCTTGCTGCGGGCGTCGGCAATGCGCTCATGCCACACCCCTTGGCGCGATATCTGCTTGCCAAAAGCGACGCGGCTGTCCAGCCGGCCGCACATCAGGCTGAGCGCGCGCTCGGCCATGCCGATCAGCCGCATGCAGTGGTGGATGCGCCCGGGGCCGAGCCGGCCTTGGGCGATCTCAAAGCCCCGGCCCTCACCCAGCAGCACGTTGCTGGCCGGCACCCGGACGTTTTTCAGGTCCACCTCCATGTGGCCGTGCGGCGCGTCGTCGCGGCCAAACACCTTCAGCGGGCGCAGCACGGCCACGCCCGGGCTGTCGCGCGGCACCAGCACCATCGACTGCTGGCTGTGGCGCGGCGCGTCCACATCGGTCTTGCCCATCACGATCAGGATGGCGCAACGCGGATCCCCCACGCCCGACGACCACCACTTGCGGCCGTTGATGACGTAATGGTCGCCGTCGCGCTGGATCGTGGTCTCGATGTTGGTGGCGTCGCTGCTGGCCACCGCCGGCTCGGTCATCAAAAACGCCGAGCGGATCTCACCGCGCAGCAGCGGTGCCAGCCACTCGTCTTTGTGTTCTTGCTTGCCGTAGCGCTCAATCGTTTCCATGTTGCCGGTGTCGGGCGCCGAGCAGTTGAAGACCTCGCTGCACCAGGGCACGTGGCCCATGATCTCGGCCAGCGGGGCGTATTCCAGGTTGCTCAGGCCAGCGCCGTGCGCAGATTCGGGCAAGAACAGGTTCCACAGCCCGGCGGCGCGGGCCTTGGGCTTCAAATCCTCGATCACGCCGCTGGGCAGCCAGGCATTGCCGGCCGCGCGGTTGGCGTCCAGCTCGGCGTGGTGTTCGGCCTGGCGCGGCAGCACATGCTGGTGCATGAAGGCCCACAGGCGGGCCTGCAGCGCTTGCACCTTGGGGGTGTGGTCGAAGTTCATCGCGGGGCTCCTCAGCCAGGGGTGGCCGTGCGCCGCACGGACCGCTGCGCACCGGGCAAAGGCCCGGCCGCAGCAACAGCCGGAACGGTAACGACCGCGCGCCGGGGCGTCGGTCACCACGGAGACAAAGCGCGGTGGCCGTGGCAGCGCAGCGGCGCGCAAGGCAGCGCGGACGCGCGCCCAGGCACAGCGTGCCGGGGGTTGGAAATGTGTTCGCCAGCGGACAGACGCAGCGCCCGCCGCCAGGCTAAAACCGGGCTTCGACGACCGGATACCGCAACCCAGCGCCAAGGCCCCACCGATGAGCACGCCCTCTGCCAATCCCTCCGCCGCCACCGCCATCACGTCCACCACCGCCCCGCCCGGGCCGACGCCGTTGAACGCGCGCACCTTCGGCCGCCTGCTGCGCCAGGTGGTGTCCGCCTGGCTGGACGACTACGGCCCCAGCATGGGCGCGGCATTGGCTTACTACACGATGTTCTCGCTGGCCCCGCTGCTGCTGATCGTGATCTCGGTGGCCGGGCTGGTGTTTGGCCAGGACGCCGCCCGGGGTGAGATCCGCGTCCAGCTCAGCGGCCTGATGGGCGACGCCGGCGCCACCGCCGTGCAAGGGTTGCTCACCAGCGTGCACAAGCCGTCCGAGGGCGCTGCCGCCACCGCGCTGGGCGTGCTGCTGCTGTTGCTGGGCGCGACGACGGTATTTGGTGAGCTGCAAGACTCGCTAGACCGCATCTGGCGCGCCCCCGTGCGGCCGCGCTCAAGCGGCTGGCTGGTGCTGCTGCGGGCCCGGCTGCTGTCGTTCGGCATGATTCTGGCCATCGGCTTTTTGCTGATGGTGTCGCTGGTGCTCAGTGCCGTCTTGGCCAGCATGGCGCGCTGGTGGGGCCCGGTGTTTGGCGACTGGGTGGCGCTGGCCGAGACCAGCAACGCCATCGGCAGCTTTTTGATGGTGGCGGTGATGTTTGCGCTGATCTACAAAATCATGCCGCGCATCCCTGTGGACTGGCGCGATGTGTGGATCGGCGCACTGGTCACCGCCGTGCTGTTCACACTCGGCAAATCAGTGATCGGGCTGTATGTGGGCCGCAGCGGCATCGCCTCGGGCTTTGGTGCCGCCGGCTCACTGGTGGTGGTGCTGGTGTGGGTCTATTACTCGGCGCAGATATTTTTGCTGGGGGCCGAGTTCACCTGGGTTTTTGCCAACACCTTTGGCTCACGCCGGGGGCAGGCGATGCCCGAGCCCTTGTTGCACAGCGGCGGTTGATCGGTGCCGGCCGGCGGGCGCTGGCCGGCGGGCGAGTGAGCGCTGGCGAACCGGCGCCAGCGCCACACGCGCAGTTGCCGGGCGTCAGACGCGCAGTTGTCGGGCGGCAAAGGCCCACACCAAACGCGATGCGTCCGGGCCTTTGGCGTCGCTGTACGGCTGGCCGGCGGCGCCGCCGCTCCAGGCATGGCCCAGCCGGTCCACGGCGGCCAGCGTGGCCACGGTGTGGCGGCCGCGCTTGAAATCGGTCACCGTCAGCGGGTAGCGCTGGCCGCGCTGCACCTTGCGCGGCGGGCCGGCCACCGCACCGGCCGCCGCCGCCCATGCCTGTGCGGCGTCCCGGCCGTTGCTGATGGCCACCACCGGGTCCACCACGCCGTGGATCACCAGCAGCGGCGGCCACGACGCCGCTATCCCACCCGCCGCCCCACCCGCCACCCCAGCCGGGGTGACGCCCGCCACCCCGCCCGCCACCCCGCCCGGCAGCCGGCCAGCGCGCCGGCCGTGCATCGCGCGCAGCGCCGACAAGGCGGAATTGGCCCTGCCCGGCGGCACGCCCGAATGCATCACCACCGCCTTGAAGCGGTCCGGGTGCAAGGTGGCCAGCAGCGCGGCCATGCTGGCGCCCGCTGACAGGCCGGCCACGACCACCCGCGCCCGGTCGGCCGGCTGCAAGCGGCAAACCTGGTCGATGGCGCGCAGGATCGACGCCGCCTCGGCCTCGGCCCGGCCGCTGCGGGTGTCAAACCAGTTCCAGCAGCCCTGGGCATTGGCCAGCCGGTCTTGCTCGGGGTAGAGCACCAAGAAGCGCTCGCGCGCGGCCACCGCATTCATGCGGGTGCCCAGCGCAAAGCTTTTGGCGTCCTGGCCGCAGCCATGCAGCATCACCAGCAGCGGCAACGACTCACCGCGTTGCACGCCGGGCGGCCGGTACAGCGCGTAGCGCCGGGCGCCGGCCGGGCTGACTGGGCCCATCGCTACGCCGCTGGTCCAGGTGCCGGCGCCCGACGCCGGCTGCGGTTTGGCTGCCCGGGCCGCCGACGCCGGTTTGCCGGGCGCGGCGCTGCGGCCGGCAGGCCCCGGTTTGGCGGCTTTGGCGGTCTTGGCGGCTTTGGCCGGCCGCAGCCGTTTGGCGGCCGGTACTTTTAGCGCCTTGACCAGGCTGCGGCTGCCGGCCCGCACCGCCTGGCGGGTGAGGGTTTTGAGGCTGTGGCTGAGCATTCGCGCCCAGGCGCCGCCTACGGTTCGTTTTGCCATCCGGTGCATTCTGCGGGCTGGGCTGTAGCGCCAGCCGCTTGACAAGGCCCTGAAATTGGGCGACGCCGGGCGCCAACGCCAGGCCCGAGCCCAGCGCCGCACCAACATCGGGCGCGGCCGTGCGCGGCCGTGCGCGGCAGGACGTGGCCGTGGCTTTGGCGCCACCGCGTCAAAAATCCATGTCGAGTTCTTCAATTTCGTTCGGCTCCAGCCGGGCTGCGGCAATCCACTCGGCCATCTCGGGCATCGCCATGATGGTCTGGCAATAGCCGCTGCACACCGGGCTGAGCGTCAAGTCGTAGGTCAGGAAGCGGGTGACCACCGGGGCAAACATCGCGTCGGCCATGCAACGCTGGGCGCCAAACAGGAAGGGGCCGCCGTAGCGGGCCAGGCACTCCGTCCAGATCTCGGTGATGCGGTCGATGTCGGGCCGGGCGCCGGCCCAGACCTTGTGGCCCGGAAAACGGCCTTTCAAATTCATCGGCAATGATGCGCGCAGGTTGGCAAAGCCCGAGTTCATCTCACCGCTCACGCTGCGGCAATGGGCGCGCGCAATGCGCTCAGCCGGCAGCAGCCCGGCGTCGGGGCAGACCTCGTTCAAGTACTGGGCGATGGCCAGCGTGTCCCACACCTTGGCGCCGTCATGCAGCAAGCACGGCACGCGGATCGACGGCGCCAGCAGCAGCAACTCTTTGCGGGCGTCGGCATCGTCGGACGAGACCATCACCTCGGTGAACGCGAGGCCGGCAAAGCGCGCCATCAGCCAGCCGCGCAGCGACCAGGACGAGTAGTTCTTGCTGCTCAGGGTCAGCGAGGCCGTGACCGTTGGCGCTGGCGCCGGGCCCGCAGCGGGCTTGGCTTTGCCCGCTGCGGCGGCCCGGGGTTGGGCCTTGGCGCGGGGGGTGGTGGCGGTGGCAACGGGCATGACGGGCTCACTGGGCGCAAAGGCGCCTGGGCGATGCGCAGCAAGCGGCGTGCCACGCCGCCACAGACCGACCGCAGACCTGCCGCACAGCCTCAGCACAACCGCCGACCCGCCGCAGACCCGCCGCAGACCCGCAACCCCGCGCCCCGCGACGGCATGCCCGCCCGGCGGCTGGCGCGGTAGTTGCGTAGCCCCGTGCAGCCCAACCCAAAAAAAGGAGACGGCATGCTGTACCAGGCCTACCAGGCGCAATCCGATGGGTGGTGGCCGGTGCGCACGATGGCCAGGCTGGCGGCGCCGATGTGGCTGGACAACCGGCTGGGTGCCGGCGCGCCACGGCGGCGCGGGGCGCCGGGTGTACCCGGGCTTTGTCCAGCTCTCGGCCTTCATGAGCATGAACAAGGCGCGCCACGCCGATGCCTTCAAGGCCTAGTACCAGCACCTAGGAGCCTGTCGGGCTTGGGCAGCGTCGGCTGCAAATTGACCGCAGCGGTCCATTTTTCGTCAGCTTCTTGGCCCATAGCTATGGCCGGATAGGGGTAGGGAACGGCGCTCGCCGTCCCCTCCCTCCGAACCCGCTGTGCAGTTCTCCCGCGACGGGCTCTCCAGTCAGTTGTTTCCGCATCGGGATTGGCGCGCCAATTGATGAGCTTCAGACATCGTGAATAGCCC
>JANLOP010000300.1:0-32892 GCA_031366635.1 Betaproteobacteria bacterium
TGCCGCGCCTGTGGCGGGCGCACGGTGAAGCCCGAGATGCCGACGATGCGCTGTTGCTGGCCCAGCGCGTAGAGGATTTCGGTGGGCTCTTCGGTCAGGCAGACGATGCGTTGGGGCAGGGCGCTCATCGGGCTGATTCTCGCTGCCGGCCCGCACGTCCTCAAACGCCATGAGCGGGCCCCTAGAAAGCAGGGTGGACTGCGGCGCTGGCCCGGCCCCAGCATCGACCGGGCTGCTGTTCGCTCGTCGGTGCCGCAGCGCCATCCACCAGCCCCCAACGGAGACACCTCATGGCCACACGCAAGCGCAGCAACCCGTCGGTTGCTGCCCCATCGCCGTACATCCTGAACTGCCTGCCGTCGCCCAAGCCGGAGAAAAACTGGACGATCGACACCGCAGTGGCCGCCGGCCTGGCCACCCGCAAAACGCTCAGCGAGGCCGCCGACGCGGCACTGAACGTGGATTTGCGCGCCGGCTGGTGGAAGGTGGGCGACCAGGGCCATACCGGCGCTTGCGTGGGCTGGGGATCGGCCGAGGGTGTGCTGCGCTGGCATTTTGTCAAAGCCGGGCGGCTGGCCAACAACGTGCCGCTGTCCACCCGCTACCTGTGGATGGCGTCAAAAGAGACCGATGTCTACACCACCCGGCCCACCAGCTTTATCGAGAGCGACGGCACCTGGTTGACCGCCGCACTCAACATCGCGCAGAAGTTTGGCGTGGTCACCGACAAGCTGCTGCCCTTCAAGCTGGGCGGTGCGCAACAGATGTACACCGGCACCGCCAATGCGTTTTATGCCGTGGCCAGCCAATTGCGCATCGCCAGCTACTTCAACCTGGGGCGTGATCTGGCGGCCTGGCGCAACTGGCTGGTCAGCCAGGGCCCGATCCTGACCCGGCTGGACGTGGACAACAACTTTATGCAGGCCACCCGCAGCAAAGGCAAGCTCGACGCCTACGACGCGGCCAGCAGCCAGGGCGGGCATTGCGTGGCACTGGTGGGCTACAGCAACGGCCGCTTCATCGTGCGCAACAGTTGGGGTGTGGGCTGGGGCGACAAAGGCTTTGCCTACGCGGCCGACAGCTACGCCCAGCCCGCCTTCACCGAGGCGTTTGGGGTGAAGGTGAACTGAGGCCCGGCCGCCCCGCCGCGCTCAGTCCGCCCCGCCCAACCGGCACCCGGCCACCGGTTCAACAGCGCTCAAACACCGCCGCAATGCCCTGGCCACCGCCGATGCACATCGTCACTAGCGCATATCGGCCACCGGTGCGCTGCAATTCGTAAATCGCCTTGGTGGTGATGATGGCCCCGGTGGCGCCCACCGGGTGGCCGAGGGAGATGCCCGAGCCGTTGGGGTTGACCTTGGCCGGGTCGAGGTCGAGCTCTTTGCTCACCGCGCAGGCTTGCGCGGCAAACGCCTCATTGGCCTCAATCACATCCAGATCGCTGATCTTCAGCCCCACCCGCTTGAGCACCGCCCGGGTGGCCGAGACCGGGCCAATGCCCATGATCGTCGGCTCAACGCCGGTGTGGGCATAGCCCACCAGCCGGGCCAGCGGCTTCAGATTGCCGCTCTTGACGGCGTCCCCGCTGGCCAGCAGCACCGCGCCGGCACCGTCATTCACACCCGACGCATTGCCGGCCGTCACCAGGCCGTCTTTCTTGAAGGCGGCGCGCATCTTGCCCAGTGTCTCCAGCGTGGTGTCGGCCTTCACATGCTCGTCGGTGACGAACTGGGTTGTGCCTTTGCGGGTGACGATGTCCACCGGCACGATCTGCTCGGTAAATCGCCCGGCGGCAATGGCGGCGGCCGCGCGCTGGTGGCTTTGCACAGCCAGCGCGTCCATCTGGGCCCGGGTGATGCCAAATTGCTCGGCCACGTTCTCGGCCGTCATGCCCATGTGGATTTTGTGGAAGGGGTCGTGCAGGATGCCGACCATGTAGTCCAGCAGTTGCGTATCGCCCATCCTGGCGCCCCAGCGCGCCGCCGGCATGAAGTAGATGCCGCGTGACATCGACTCAGCCCCGGCGCCAATCGCCATTTCACAATCACCCAGCAGAATGGCTTGCGAGGCCGAGATGATGGCCTGCAGGCCCGAGCCGCAGAGCCGGTTGACGTTGAAGGCCGGCGTCTCCTTCGGCACGCCAGCGGCCACTGCCGCCACCCGGCCCAGATAGGCATCGCGGGCCTCGGTGGGAATCACCGTGCCCATCACCACATGGCCGATCAGCGCGGCATCGGCGCCGCTGCGCGCAATCGCCGCCTTGATGGCGGTGGTGGCCAGGTCGATGGGCGGGGTGTCTTTCAGGGTGCCGCCAAACGTGCCGATGGCGGTGCGGGCGGCGCTGACGACAAAGACGTCACGGGTGGGGCTCATGGGGGGTGCTCCTGGCGGGTGGGTAGCCTGCCAGCTTAGGCGCGGTGGATTGCGGTGGGCTGACAAGCGCGGCACATCGGTTTGCGCTGCATCAACAAGGGCACAGCAAGATCACGCCCGTCACACAGGCGCTGTCCCACGATTGCCCGCCACCTTGCCAGGCTTCGCCGCGCCGCCCGTCACAAAGGCGACCGGCCCGGCGCGGGCGCGGTGCTTGAATCGATCCTGCCCCGATCCCAGACCAGGAGACCCTCATGTTTGCCGACCCCTCTGCCCGTACCCGCGACCTGCTTGACCGGATGACCGTGTTTTTCGACGCGCACATCTACCCCAACGAGGCCCGCCACCACGAAGAGTTGCACCAGCGCCGCAAGACCGGCGAGCAGTGGCAGCCGTCCACGCTGATCGAGGAGCTGAAGCCGCTGGCCCGCAAAGCCGGGCTGTGGAATATGTTCCTGCCGCACAGCCCGCGTGCGCCCGAGGGGCTGAACAACCTGGATTACTCCCCGCTGTGTGAGGTGATGGGCCGGGTGAGCTGGTCGGGTGAGGTCTTCAACTGCTCGGCGCCCGACACCGGCAACATGGAAACGATTGAGCGCTACGGCAGCGAGGCGCACAAAGACCGCTGGCTTGAGCCGCTGCTGCGCGGTGAGATTCGCTCGGCCTTTTTGATGACCGAGCCGGCGGTGGCGTCCAGTGACGCCACCAACATCCAGACCAGCATCCGGCGCGACGGCGACCACTACATCATCAACGGCACCAAGTGGTATTCATCGGGCGCGGGCGTGTCCACCTGCGCCATCTTCATCGTGATGGGCAAGACCGACGCCGACGCGCCGCGCCATGCCCAGCAATCGATGGTGTTGGTGCCGCGCGATGCACCGGGCGTCACGGTGGTGCGCCACTTGAGCGTCTTTGGCTACGACGACGCACCGCACGGCCACATGGAGGTTCGGCTCGACAACGTGCGGGTGCCGGTGGCCAACATCCTGCTGGGCGAGGGCCGGGGCTTCGAGATCGCGCAGGGCCGGCTTGGGCCGGGGCGCATCCACCACTGCATGCGCTCCATCGGCGCCGCCGAGCGGGCGCTGGAACTGATGTGCGACCGGCTGCAAAACCGCATCGCCTTCGGCAAGGCGCTGTCGCAGCAATCGGTCTGGGCCGAGCGCATTGCCGACAGCCGCTGCATGATCGACCAGGCCCGGTTGTTGACGCTGAACGCCGCGCACCGCATGGACGTGGCCGGCAACAAGGCCGCCAAAGCCGAGATCGCGATGATCAAGGTGGTGGCGCCCAATATGAGCTGCAAGGTGGTGGATTGGGCGATCCAGGCCTTTGGTGCGGCCGGCGTCAGCCAGGACACCTGGCTGGCCGAAGCCTATGCCCACCAACGCACCGTGCGCATCGTGGACGGCCCGGACGAGGTGCACCGCAACGCGATTGCCAAAATCGAGCTGGCCAAGCGGGCGCCGGTAAAAGCCGCCGCTTGAGCTGGTGTCTCCCGCCCCGGGCAGGGGGGCCGGGGTGGGGTCGAACCTGGCGAGGCGCTGCCAGCAATACCCCCATCCCACCCTTCCCCCTGGCGGGGGAAGGCGCAAATCGCTACCGGTAAACCCCGTCCCAAGCCCCCGGCATCACGCTGGCGGTCAGCCCATCGGCGCTGGCGGTCGGCCGGTTGAGAGTGAACAGGTTTTCGGGCGTGACGACTGAAAAATCCATGTAACCCAGGCGCGCCAGCGGGCGCATCTTGCCGGTTTGTACGAGGCCGTCCTCGATGAACCGCTCATCGATGTAGATGGCCACCACCTCGCCGATCACCAGCGTGTAGCCCTCGGGCAGCTCGGTTGATCCGGCGCGGGCGGGCGGCGCGGGCAGCGCGATGGTTTTCCACAGCCGGCACTCAAACGCGGCCGGCGCCTGCGCCACGCGCGGCGGCTTGACCAGCAGCGACTCGGCCGGTGCCAGGCCGGCCAACGCAAACTCGTCCACCCCCGACGCCACCGGCGCCGAGCTGAGGTTCATCGCGTCGCGTAAATCCCAGCAAGCGATGGAGCAGGTGAACTCCCGCGTCAATTCGATGTTGCGCAGGCTGTCTTTGCGGCCGGCCGACGAGAACATCACCATCGGCGGCCGGTCGCTGATGGCATTGAAAAAGCTGTACGGCGCCAGGTTGGCCACGCCCTCGGGGCTGACGCTGGCAATCCAGCCGATCGGGCGGGGCACGGCCAGGGCTTTGAACGGGTCGAACTTCAAGCCCGGCGCGCGGGCGGAGGTGGGGTAGTGCATGGTGGTGGGGTGGGGTGGGTAGGGGTCAAGACCCATCTGTTGATAAACCTGCTTGGTGAATAAATCGGGCTTGTCGATCTGCCCGCGCTTGCGGGCTTGACTGGGGCTTTGCTGATTCAAGGCACGCCGTGCGATGTGCTGGTGGTAGGTTGTCAAGTATCGGGTGGGCGTGGCAACAACGGCGGCGGCGCAGGTGAAGCGGGTTTGCTTGACGATGGCCGGGTGATCGACCGGCGCTGTCCGGCGGCCCGGCGGGCCACCGGACAGCGCGCGGCCTGCGCTTCGTCATGCGCTGCGACCACAGCGGGGGCTGGACCGTCGCCCTGTCCGGTGTCCCTACCCCCCGCGCACTGGCTTGTCGAGCAGGCTTTCAGCCGCCGAACGCACCCGCTCAAACTGACCGGGCCAAGCCCCGGGAAAACCCCCGGCCGGGTGCGGGCAGTGACGGCTCCTCTATGCTGCCGCCGGCCCTGTGTGGGCCGGCCCTGTCCAACGGAGAATTTGCATGTCCAAACCCACTTGGCGCACCTGCGCCGCCCTCGTCAGCCTGGCGTTGGCCAGCACCACCACCCTGCTCGCCCCGCTGGGCACGGCCCATGCTGCCGCGCCGCAGGTCAAGACCCAGGCGCCGGGCTACTACCGCCTCATGGTGGGCGACATCGAGGTCACCGCGCTGTCTGACGGCACGGTGGGCCTGCCGATCAGCAAACTGCTGACCGACACCACGCCCGAGGTGACCGAGAAAGCGCTGGCGCGCAGCTATCTCAAAGACCCGGTCGAAACGTCGGTGAATGCGTTTTTGGTCAACACCGGCAGCAAGCTGGTGCTGATCGACACCGGCGCGGCCGGCCTGTTTGGCCCGACGCTGGGCAAGTTGCAAGCCAACTTGAAAGCCGCCGGCTACAGCGCCGACCAGGTGGACGAGATCTACATCAGCCACATGCACCCCGACCATGTCGGCGGCCTGATGGCCGGCGAGGCGATGGCCTTCCCCAACGCGGTGGTGCGTGCCGACAAGCGCGATGCCGATTTCTGGCTCAGCCAGGCCAATCTGGACAACGCGCCGGCCGACGGCAAGGGCTTTTTTCAAGGCGCGATGGCCTCGTTAAACCCGTATGTCAAGGCCGGCAAGTTCAAGCCTTTTGACGGCGACACCGCGCTGGTGCCCGGTGTGCGCGCCCAGTTCACCGGTGGCCACACCCCCGGCCACAGCTTTTACGTGGTCGAGAGCAAGGGCGACAAGCTGGTGCTGTGGGGCGATGCGATGCATGTCGGCGCGGTGCAATTTACGTCGCCGGCCATCACCATCGCCTTCGACAGCGACCCCAAAACCGCTGCCGCTGCCCGCGCCAAAGCCTTTGCCGACGCGGCCGAGCAGGGATACTGGGTGGGCGCGTCGCACCTGGCCTTTCCGGGCCTGGGCAAACTGCGCGCAGCCGAGGGGGGCGCGTATGTCTTTGTGCCAGCCAACTACCGCGCCGTGCCCTGATCGTGCTGCAACGCCGGCCCGTTGGCGGCCGGCAGCGGTCGGGCGGCTGGCAGCGCCCGGACGATTGGCAGTGTTCGGGCGGCTGGCGGCGCCTGCGCTGTTGGCGCGTCTGGGCCGGCTTTGCCTGCCCGGCCTGCTGGGCCTGGTCACGGGCTGCAGCACGCCGGCGCCGCAGGCCGGGCAGACCGAGGCCGAATTGCGCGCCCAGATGGGCCCGGCCACCGGCAGTTATGCACTGGCCGACGGCGCCCGGCGGCTGGAATTTGCCCGTGGCCCGGCCGGCCGGGTCACCTGGATGGTCGATCTGGACAGCAGCGGCCGGGTGCTGCGCGGCGAGCAGGTGCTGGACGCCGAGCACTTTGCCCAGGTGCTGCCGGGCATGCCGGCCGATGATTTGCTGCGCCTGCTGGGCCGCCCGGCCGCCAGACAGCGCGAATGGCAGCAGCGCGAAACCTGGTCGTGGCGCTATGAAACCAATGATTGCCTGTGGTTTCGTGTCACCTTGGGCGCCGACCGCCGGGTGCAGAACGGCGGTGCTTACATGACCGACCCGGCCTGCGACGCCCACGTTGGGGCTCATCGGCCGTGAGCGCAGCGTGTCGCTGACCCTTTACGGCATCGGCCACTGCGACACCGTCAAGCGCGCCCGCGCCTGGCTGGCGTTGCAAGGCGCGGTGGTGCAATTCCACGATTTCAAGAAAGCCGGTGTGCCTGAACTGGCGCTGGACGGCTGGATCGCCGCCGTCGGCTGGCAGCGCTTGATCAACCGCCAGGGCAGCACCTGGCGCCAGTTGTCTGCCGCCACCCAGGCAGCGGTGCTGGACGCCGCCAGCGCCCGGGCCGTGATGCAAGCGCACAGCAGCGTGATCAAGCGCCCGGTGGTGGCCTGGCCCGACGGCGCCATCACCGTCGGCTTCGATGCGGCTGAGTTCAGCCGCCGGCTTTGACCCCGGTGGCGCGGCGGCTCACCGCCGTCTTCGACGCTTCATCCGACACTGTCGCCCGGCAAAACCATCTTTTGGAGATACGCAATGCCACTGAGCTTCACCCGCAGTTGGTCTGACGAAGACCTGGACCGCTGGCGCGACACCTGCGCCCGCTTTGTCGAGGCCGAGCTGCTGCCCGACGACGCCGCCGCCCGGGCCCGTGGCAACGTCGGCCTCGGCCTGTGGCGCAAGGCCGGCGCGCTGGGCCTGTTGTGCACCGACGTCCCCGCGGCGTTTGGCGGTGGCGGCGGAGATTTCCGCCACGAGGCGGTGCTGTACGAAGAATGCGCGCGGCGCGGCTTGAGCGGCTGGGGCAACTCGGTGCACACCATCGTGGCGCACTACTTCTTGAACCACGGCACGCCCGACCAGCAGCGGCGCTACCTGCCGCGCCTGGCCAGCGGTGAGCTGGTGGGCGCCATCGCCATGACCGAACCCGGCGCCGGCAGTGATTTGCAGGGCATCCGCAGCCGGGCTGAAAAGTGCGCCAGCCCGGCTGGCGACAGCTACCGCATCAACGGCAGCAAGACCTTCATCACGAATGGATTTTTGGCCGGTGTGGTGCTGGTGGTCTGCAAGACCGACCCCAGCCAGGGCGCACGCGGCACCTCGATTTTGATCGTCGAGACCGAAGGCTGCGCCGGCTACCGGGTGGGCCGGGTGCTGGACAAAATGGGCATGAAATCGCAAGACACGTCCGAGCTGTTCTTCGACGACGTCACCGTGCCCGCTGCCAACCTGCTGGGCGGCATCGAGGGCCAGGGCTTCTACCAACTGATGGGCGATCTGCCGTATGAGCGGCTGATCATCGGCGTCACCGCACTGGCCACGATGGAAGGCGCCTACCAGGCCACGCTGGCCTACGTGCGTGATCGCAAAGCCTTCGGCAAACCCATTGCCGAGCTGCAAAACACCCGCTTCAAGCTGGCCGAGGTGGCCACGCAAATCCAGGTCGGCCGCGCTTTTATTGACCGCTGCGTTGCGCAACTGGTGGCCGGCACACTCGACACCGCCACCGCGTCGATGGCCAAGCTGTGGGCCAGCGAGACCCAAGGCCGGGTGCTGGACGAATGCCTGCAACTGTTCGGCGGCTACGGGTTCATGAACGAATACGTCATCGCCCGCATGTACGCCGACGCCCGAGTGCAGCGCATCTACGGCGGCACCAGCGAGATCATGAAAGAGGTCATCGCCCGGGCGCTGTGAGCACCGCACGGCCCCCGGGCCGGCGCGGGTAGGGGCGCGGGCTGCAGTGCGGGCTGCAGTGCGGGTAGCGGCGCAGGCACCGGTGCACGAGACCGGCCGCCGCCATTCGCCGTGTCCAGTTTTGTCACCTGAGTTAGGGATGGGGCTGGCAAATGTCCCCTGAACAAGGGGGGGGTTGCCCCGGGTGCGGCGGCGCAAGCCACTTGTCAGCCCGGTTTCGCACGCCAACAATCTGGTCAAAGCTGGGGGCGCATCGCGATCTGGTGGTGTTGTTCTCGAAGTTTCAGGCCGTCTCGTTTCGGCTTGGCTTGTTCTGGCAAGACCACCTTGATCCCCCACTCTTTGGAGCAAACAGCCATGGTCAATCGTTCAAAGCCCGTTCTGTCGGCCCGGCGCATCACCGCTGGTCTGCTGTTGGCAACGGTGGCCTTTGGCACCGGCCCGGCCGCTGCCGGCGCTTCGGCCTGGGCCGGGCCTTCGGTGGTGAAGGTTGCCGAAACAGGTTTGTTCTCGGGCCGGGCTTTTGCACCGAACAGCGCTGTGACCGTGGCGGTGCGCGGCCCCGATGGCAGCGAGTCGCACCACAGCGCGGTGACATCGGCTGACGGTACGCTGCAATATTCATTCAAGCCTGGCGCCGCCGGCATGTACTCGCTGCGGGTGTTGAATGCGGCAGGCCGGCAGATTTCTGCGGCCACCTTCAACTCGGTGCCTTGAGCGCCCGGCCATGATGAACCCGTGGCTTGGCATCATCGTCGCGTCGCTGGGCGCCGTGGCGGCGCAGGGCGTCTGTGCGGCTGCCGGCGCGCCGGGCCCGTCGGTCGATCTGGCCTTTGTCTCGATCCGCGACGGTGACGCGCATATCTACACCCACCTCGGCGGCGTCGATCACTTGCTGACGCAGGGCAAAAGCGTCAACACCCAGCCCGCCTGGTCGTCAGACGGCCGCATCGCCTTCACCTCGTCACGCAACGGTGTGCCACGCATTTACGTGATGAACGAAGACGGCAGCGGACAACGCCGCTTGACCCAGGACGACCGTATCGAACTGGCCGCGTCCTGGTCACCGGACGGCAAATGGATTGCGTTTTTTTCGTCGGCCACCGATGCCCGCGGCGATGAATTGCGCGTTGTCGAGGTCAGCAGTGGCAAGCCCGTGTCGATCACGGCAGAGGTCAAGGACAAAGGCAGCACGCCGCCCACCTGGTCGGCCGATGGCAGCCGGATCGCCTTCGTCGGCCGTGCCGAAGGCGCAAAAGCCGAGGTTTGGGTTGTCAACCGCGACGGCAGCGCCCTGCGTAACGTCAGCGCCAAATTCGCCGCGCGCGCCAAAGCCTGGGCATCGATCTCGCCTGATGGCAAAAGCGTGGCCTACGTGGCCGACATACGGGGCACGCAGCCGGTGGTGGTGGCCGACGTCGAAACCGCTGAATCGACGGTTCTGACCCGTGCATTTCCGGGCGCTTACGAGTCGCCGCGCTGGTCACCCGACGGCAAGCAATTGGCGGTTGCCAGCAGCCGCGACGATCCGGCCAGCGCCCGCAACGACATTTTTGTGATCAACGCGGATGGCACTGGCCTGCGCAACTTGAGCCAAGACCCCGGTGAAGACTTTGACCCGCAGTGGTCTGGCGACGGCAAGAGCGTGGTCTTCAGCAGTTTGCGCACCGGCACGTCGCAGTTATTCCAGGTCGACCTGGACAGTGGCAAGACCAGCCGCATCAGCAACAACCCGTCGCATGATATGGATCCGGTTTTGCGGCCGGTCGCCAAACGTTAGTTACCCAGTTGGTTGCTGAGTTGGTCACTCAGTTGGTTGCTGCGGCAAAACAACCCGTTCAACGCCGCTTCGGCAACGAGGCATTCAAGAGGGAATCCATCATGGCAAATCTCAGGAAATCGAATCCGACCGCCGACGGCGCGCTGATTGCATTGGCCTGCACAGCGATGTTGGGCCTGTGGTCAACCGCTGCGGGTGCGGCGGCCAAAACCTACACCCTGGACGTCGACTTCTCGCTCGGCACCTTGTCGGGCGTCAACTTTTCCATCGTGCCGAACCAGCTTCAACTGTCGGCGGTGGGCACCACCTTTCCGGTGATGTGGATTGCCAATGCGGGCGACGACACGATTTCAAAATTCGACACCACCAACAACAAAGAATTGGCGCGCTACCGCACCTGGTTTGGTCCGAGCGGGCAGGCCGGGTTTGTCAACCACGCGGGCAATGCTTACTCGGGCGCTGCGCCGTCGCGTACAGCCGTGGATATCAACGGCAATGCCTATGTGCTGAACCGCTGGTTTGCCAACGTGCGCCCGGTGCTCGTCAAAATACTGACCGAGGGGTTTATTGATCGCAACGGCAATGGCGTGGCCGACACCTCGACCGATACCGACAACAACGGCGTTATCAGCCCGGCCGAGATGAAGCCGATGGCCGACCTGAACGGCAACGGCAAAATCGACCCGGACGAGATCACCGATGAGCGCATCGCCTGGGTATCCGAGGTCGGCTCGCAAAACGGCTTGGGCCGGGCCTTGTGCGTGGGCACTGACGGCAACCTTTGGGTGGGCATGTTCAATGCCAACACCTATTACAAAATCAGCGCCGCTGACGGCAGCCAGATTGCCGGGCCGATCAGCACCAATCCGACGGCGGGTAACCCGAGTGTCGGTAGCTGGCAACCGTATGGCTGCCTGATTGACAAGGCGGGTGTGCTGTGGAGCGCGTCGCTGGGTGGTCCGCTGGGCAAGATCGAAAATACCGCCAGCAATACCGGGCCCTATCCTGTGTCGTCGTTTTCGGGCGGCATGTACGGCATTGCACTGGGCAATGACAAGGTTTACACCGGATCGAACAACCGTGTCTTTGATCCGGCCACCAACACCTCGGCAGCCATACCCAATATGTCGGTGTCGTCGAACGGCATTGTGGTGGATGGCAATGGCAACATCATTGCCGGCAACAGCACGATCCGTAAGGTTTCACCAGCGGGCGCGTTGTTGTGGCAAGCGCCTCTGCAGGCCGGTGGGTCATTCTCGGTGGGTATCCAGGTCGACTCCAACAACGATGTCTGGCAGATGGGTTTCACCAGTGCCGGGCGGATGCAGAAATACCGCGGTACCGATGGTGCGCCGCTGGGCACCTTCCCGGTGGGTGACCATCCCTACACCTACAGCGACGCGGCGGGCTTTGCCGCACGCAACAGCACCACCCCGACCGGCACCTGGACGGTGACTTACGACGGTGGCGCGGTGGCCACGCCGTGGGGCAAGGTGAACTGGACGGATTCTGTGCCTGCCGGCGCTGGTGTCGTGGTGCAGGTGCGCACAGCCGATGTTGAGGCCGATCTGGGCGCGCAGACTTACCTCACGGTCAACAAAGGCGTTGACTTTGCGCGCAGCGGCCGCTTTATTCAGGTATCAACCCGCCTGAACGCGGCCGCTGACGGCACGTCGCCGGTGTTGTTCGACCTGACGATCAACAGCAAAATCAATACTTGCGACGTTGACGGCAACGGCAGTGTGGATATCAACGACATCAACCTGATTCGCGCTGGCATTGGCCAGACGCCGGTGGCCAACGACCCGCGCGACGCGAATGGCGATGGCCTGATCACGATCAACGACGCCCGTGCCTGTGTGTTGAAGTGCACCAAGGCAAGATGCGCGCCGTGAATTTACACAATGCCTTTTGAACTTCCTTCGAGAGATAAATCATGAAAAAAGCATTTGCGTCGATTGTCCTCGCCACCGGCCTGTTGTTTGCCAGTGCGGCGTCCCAGGCTGCGATCATCCTGTTTCTCAGCCCGTCACAGACCAACGTGGCGCAGGGCGCCGCGTTTTCTGTCGATGTTAATATCAAGGGCCTGGGCAGCGAGATCGTCTCGGCATTTGACATCAACATACTTTTCGGCGGCGCCATCGTCAACTCGCCAGCTATTTCGATCAACCTACCTGAGTTCGGGGTTTCTGTCTCTGGCCCACCGGTCTACGGCGCAGCAAATGCCCGCATCGACCTGACATCGCTCGAAACCGATACCGATTTGGCGGCCCTGCAGACCGACGACGCGTTCAGGTTGATGACGCTGAGCTTTCTGGCCGGCATGGTTGATGGTTCGACCACCTTGACTTTTGGCACGCCGCCGGCATTTGGCAGCAATATTGTTGGCAGCGGCGGCAACAGCCTTGTCGTGGAATTGCAGGGCGCTTGCGTATCGGTCGGCGCCGCTGGCCCATGCGCTGTGCCCGAGCCCACCTCCTACGCCCTGGTCGGCCTGGGCCTGTTTGCCGCCTTTGCGCCCACGGCGCTGCGCCGGCGCAAGACGGCTGCCTGACACAGCCCGGCTGTCTTCAATCCAAAAGCCGCGCCTCCGGGTGCGGCTTTTGTGTTTTTGCCGCGCAACCGGGCGCACTGCGTCGATACCTTGGCGACAGGCCGGTGCACGGCCGGCTGCCAGAATCAAGGCCCACTTCAGCACCGCCGAGAATCGCCATGCCAGACCGCGTCAACATCCAGATCGATTCTCACGGCGTGGCCGATGTCTGCTTGGTGCGTGGCGACAAAATGAATGCGCTGGATCTGGCGATGTTTGATGCGCTGGCGGCGGCCATCAACCGGCTCAAGGCCGAGCCCGGCTTGCGCGCAGTGGTGTTGCACGGTGAGGGCAAAGCGTTTTGCGCCGGGCTTGACATGGGCCGCATGGCCAAGATCGATGCCGATGAGCCGGGCGGTCTGCGCGATCTGCGGCCACGCACCCACGGCATTGCCAACTCAGCGCAGTTTCTGGGCCTGGGCTGGCGTGAGCTGCCAGTGCCGGTGATCGCCGCCGTGCACGGCGTGGCGTTTGGCGGCGGCCTGCAACTGGCGCTGGGTGCCGACATCCGGCTCGTCACCGCCGACACGCAAATGAGCGTGATGGAAATCAAATGGGGCCTGGTGCCCGACATGGCCGGCGTGGCGCTGCTGCGCGGCCTGGTGCGCGACGACCAGGCGCGTGAGCTGACATACACCGGCCGCGTGGTGGGGGGCGCTGAGGCGGTGCTGCTCGGCCTGGCCACGCGGGTGTGCGTTGACCCGCTGGCCGAGGCGATGGCGATGGCCCAGGCGATGGCCCAGCGCAGCCCGAGTGCACTGCGCGCCGCCAAGCGGCTGATGAACCTGGCCGGCCGCACGCTGGACGACAGCGCCGCCGCGCTGTTGCGGGCCGAGTCCGACGAGCAAGTGGCGCTGATGGGCGCGCCGCACCAACGGGAGGCGGTGCGCGCCAATCTTGAAAAGCGCCCGCCGGTGTTCCACGATGCGCCGCCATGAGCCGCCATGCGCCGCATTCAGCCGGCGTGAGCCGTATTCAGCCGGCATGAGTCGCAGTCAGCCGCCATGCGCTGCAACAAGCCGGGCCAGGCGGCGCGCCGGCCGCCCGGCGCCTGCCGCCAGGGCCACCGATGCAACGTGACGACGCGCTGCGCCAGCAGCTCACCGACCGGCTGGCCGCCTGGCCGCTGCACACGCCGGACGAGGCCGGCCTCAAGCGGGCGGCGGTGGCACTGGTGGTGGCTGACGAGGGGCCGGGCTCAGGCCTGTGGGGCCTGGCCCGCAGCGGCCACTGGAGCACCGAGGCCGCGCTGATCCTCACCCGCCGGGCTGCCAACCTGCGGCGCCATGCCGGCCAGTGGGCGCTGCCCGGTGGCCGCATCGACGACGGCGAGACGCCCGAGCAAACCGCGCTGCGCGAGTTGCAAGAGGAAGTGGGCCTGCAACTGCTACCGGCCGACGTGCTGGGCCGGCTCGACACCTTTATCACGCGGTCGGGTTTTGCCATCACGCCGGTGGTGGTGTGGGCCGGCCCGGCGCGCCGGCTGCGGCCCAACCCGGCCGAGGTGGCCAGCGTGCATCGCATCCCGGTGCAAGAGTTTTTGCGCGCCGACGCGCCGATTCTTGAGCCGCTGGCCGGCAGTGAGCATCCGGTGCTGAAGATGCCGGTGGGCGACAACTGGATTGCCGCGCCCACCGCCGCGCTGCTCTACCAGTTCCGCGAGGTGTGCCTGCTGGGCCGGCCCACCCGGGTGGCGCATTTTGAGCAGCCGGTGTTTGCCTGGCAGTAGCCGGTGTTTGCCGGGCAGCAGCCGGCGACGGACCAGGCCCGGCAAGAAAGGCGCGCCATCGCACAGACCGGGCCGGCCGGCAGGCGCATCATTCGCCGTTCTTCACTTTGAATTCGAGCCCACCATGTCGCTGCCGACGCCTTACTTTCATGACGACTCTGCCTCGGTCCGGTTCTGGGTCGACATCGCTGGCCTGCCGGTGGGGGCCAGTGTGGGGAAAGTGGCGTTGCATTACTGCTACCGGCCGGGCCGCAGCGATGACGAGCCGCTGGCCACTTACCTGGCCCATGCCGCCGAGATCGAGGCCGTGGTGCGGCGCCGGGTGGCGGCCGGGTCGATCGAGCCGGTGATGCTGCGCGAGGCGGATTTGCGGGTGGTTTAGTTGAACCCGGCCACCGCACCGGCTCGCTTAGCGGCGCTGCCCGGCGCGCTGGTGCGGATTTTGTCGCCCAGCAGGCCCAGCGCTGGCGCAGCGCTTGGGCTCGGCGCTGCGCGAGAGGCCGCAATCCGTGCACGGCTTGCGCGGCAGCGCCGGGGTCAGCGGCGCTGCCCAGATGATCGGCCGGCTGGCCGCCAGGTCGGGGGCCTTCATCACGTCGGCCACCGCCGGCCGGCCCAGGCCCTGGTTTGGCCACGACTGCTTGCGTCGAATTTCATGTTGATTGGCGGGCGCATCATCGCTGGGTTTGCTGCACCAGGTTCAACGCGCCGATGAAGGCATTGAGCCGGAACGCCATGAAGCCGGCCTGGGCCTCGTCCTCGTCGCCGATGTTGAGTACCGCACCGCGAAATCGGTTGTCGGCCGGCCACAGCACAGCGCCATCGGGCTGGCCGGTGCGGGCAAAACGGGCCCAGCGGTCACCGACGCGCGCTTCGACTTGCAGGTCTTGCGGCTGCACCGGCGCACCCAGGCAAGCGCAGCGCGCTGACGTGCCCAGCACCAGCGGCACCTCGCCGCCGTGTGCCACACCAAAGCGCGGCCCGACCGCTGCCGTGGGCTGGTGGCTGAAGTAGTAACGCCAGGTCGGCGCCTTGCGCAGGTGCAGGTAGGCGATGCGCCGGGCAAACGCCGTGAAGGCGACGTCGCGCGCCACCTCTCGGCCAAGCCGCGCCCCGTCCGCCACACCCGGGTACAAGGGTTTGACGAGGATGCGCGCCGCGCCCAGGCGCGCCAGCAGCGCCGCCGGGTCGATGCCGAAGGCCAGCGCCACGCTGGCGTCGTCGCTGTTGCTGCCGATCAGCAGCGGCACGGCGGCCTCGCGGCCCTGCCGGAAGGCGTCGAGCAAGGGCATGGGCATGGCGGCGTCGCCGATGACAAAGCTCGACGCCAGCGACAGGGCGGCGCCGTCCAGTGCGGCCAACCGCTCTGCCGGCACCTGCCGCAAGGCGGCCAGCCGCGCCCGGCTGCCGGCCAAGCCGAGCGCGCTGGCCAGCGCCGATCCGGTGGCCAGCGCGTGGGCCCGCGTGTGGCTGGGGATGCCGTACGGGCTTTGCGCGATGGCCTTGTGGAACAGGCCCTGCGCCGGCGGTGATGCCATCAGCGCCAGCACGCTTTGGGCGCCGGCCGACTGGCCAAAAATCGTCACGTTGCCGGCATCGCCACCAAATGATGCGATGTTGCGCCGCACCCAGCGCAGCGCCGCGATCTGGTCGAGCAGGCCAAAATTGATCGGCCCGCCCGGCCGCGCCCGGTCCAGCGCCGGATGGGCAAAAAAGCCCAGCGGCCCGAGCCGGTAGTTGATCGTCACCACCACCACGCCGCGCTGGGCCAGGGCCCGGCCGTCGTACAGCGGCAAGGCGCCGCCGCCAAAGATCAACGCGCCGCCGTGCAGCCAGACCATCACCGGCAGCGTGCCAGTGGCAGCAGCGCTGGGCGTGAAGACATTGAGGTACAGGCAGTCTTCGTCCAGCACGCCCGGGTCGCCACCGCCCTCCAACGACAGGCCGCGCTTCTGCGGGCACGACGGCGCCGGCGCGGTGGCCGGCCGCACGCCAGACCACGCCAGCGCGGCGGCGGGCTCGCGCCAGCGCAACGGCCCGACCGGCGGCGCGGCGTAGGGCAGGCCGCGGTAGATCGCCACACCGTCTTCGTCCAGGCCGCGCACCGGCCCGCCGTCGATGCGCGCATCGGCAGCGCTGGCCTGGCCCGCCGCGCCCAGCATCAGCAGCAGCGCCAGCCGGCTGAAGCGGGCCAGGCCGGCGCGCACACGGCCGGCAAAGCGGCCGGCAAAGAGGTCGGCAAAGCGGCCGGCAAAGCGGCCGGCCGTCATGGCCTGGCCGGCGCTGCAGGGGCCGATCTGGGGCAGGCGACATCGCCCTCGGGGCAGGCCAGCAAGGCGCTGAGCAGCGCGGCCCGGTCGCGTGTCAGGCGGGCGGCGCAGCGCCACTGCAGCAGCGGGGCCAGACTGCCACCGGCGGCGGCCGATGCCTCAAACAAACAGCTGCTGGTGCGGTAGCCGATCCAGGCGGTCTGCGCACGCCGGAAAGCAGGGCGCCGCGCCGCTGGCAATTGCGCCAGCAGCCGGCTCAGCGGTGCGGCCTGCTCGGCCATTGCGGCCAGAAAATCTTCTTCGACGCAGGCCAGCAGAGCGACGGTGGTGATGGCGTCTACACAAGCCACGCTGGCCGCCGGCCGGGCCGGTGCGGGCGCTGTGGCGGGTGCGCCGGCCTGTGCCTGGGCTGCGCCGATGAGCAGCGCGCAAAGCAGGGTGAGTGCCGTGCCGACAGCGTGTCGGTGGCCGCGCTGGCCGGCTGGCGCAGCCTGCCAGATTGCGGCCAGCACCGGGCGCCGGGGTATCGAAAGCAGCAGATCGAGCCAGGTACGACGGGGCATCATGGCGTTGATTCTGACAGCAGCACACGGGCGCAGTGCCCGGGCCAAGCCGTCGGCACCCGCCCGCAGACCGCCGGCGAACTGCCCGCCGCCAACGCGCCGCCAACCCGCCATCAGCGCACCACCCACCCACGGCTCAAATCTGCACCCGCGCGCCCAGCTCCACCACCGCGTTGTCGGGCAGGCTGAAGAACTTGGCCGCGCTGCCGGCACCCTGGCTCATCGTGGCAAACAGCTTTTTGCGTGCCATCACCATGCTCGGGCCAGCGTCGGCGTCGACGTGGGCGCTGGGCACCACCGTCTCGCGGCTTAAAAAATAGCTGGTCTCCAGCGGCGCCAACTGCAAATCATGGCCGGCGGCAAGGGCCAGGCCCAGCGCACGCGGCACGTCCGGGTTGTCCATGAAGCCGAAAAACAGCCGCAGCCGCCAGAAGCCGTGGCCCAGCGCATCGATCTGCAAGCGCTCGGCGTCGGCCACCCAGGGCTGCTCACTGAACACCACCGTCAGCACCAGGTTGCGCGCATGCAGCACCTGGTTGTGCTTCAGGTTGTGCAGCAGCGCCTGCGGCACCATGCTGGTGTCGGCCACCGGGTAGACGGCGGTGCGCGCGGTGCGCGGCATCGTTTCGTGGCTCAGGCTGTTGATGAAGGGCTCCAGCGCCAGCCCGTCGCGGCGCAGGCCGTCCAACAGCAGTGCCCGGCCCCGAGCCCAGGTGCTCATCAGCATGAACAGCAGCCCGCCCACCGCCAGCGGAAACCAGCCGCCGTCAAAAAACTTGATTGCGCAGCCGGCCACCAGCAGCGCGTCCAGCGCCAGAAACAAGGCCGTGGCGGTGATCGCCAGCGGCGCTGGCAGGGCCCAGGCATTGCGCACCACAAACCAGGTCAGCAAGGTGGTGATCAGCATCGTCAAGGTCACGGCAATGCCGTAGGCGCCGGCCAGCGCCGAAGAGCTGCCAAAACCCAGCACGGCGCCCAGCACGCCGAGCAACAACACGCTGTTGACGGCCGGCAGGTAGATCTGGCCTTCGGCCTGGGCGCTGGTGTGCAGCACCGTCAAGCGCGGCAGAAAGCCAAGCTGCATTGCCTGCCGGGTGAGCGAAAAAGCGCCCGAGATCACCGCCTGCGACGCGATGATGGCCGCCAGCGTGGCCAGCAGCACGGCGGGCAGCACCATCGGCTCGGGGAACATGCGGAAGAACGGGTTCTCGATGGCCTTCGGGTCGGCGATCAGCAGCGCGCCCTGGCCCAGGTAGTTGAGCGCCAGCGCCGGCAGCACCAGGCCGCACCAGGCCCACTGGATCGGCCGGCGGCCAAAGTGGCCCATGTCGGCATACAGCGCCTCGGCGCCGGTCAGCGCCAGCACGATGGCGCCCACGGCGGCCAGCACGCCCCAGCCACGCGAGGTCAAGAAATCCCAGGCTCGCAGCGGATTCAGCGCCGCCAGGATGGCCGGCTCTCGCAGGATTTGCAGCCCGCCGGTGGCCGCCAGCGTGACAAACCACAGCAAGATCACCGGCCCGAACCAGCGCCCCACGGCCGCCGTGCCAAAGCGCTGCACCAAAAACAAGCCCACCAGCACGACCAGTGAAAACGGCAGCACGTAGGGCGTGAGCACCGGCGTGACCACGATGAGCCCCTCCATCGCGCCCAGCACCGAGATGGCCGGGGTGATGATGCTGTCGCCATAAAACAGCGTGGCGCCGGCCACGCCCAGCAGCAGCAGCGCGTGGCGCAGCGCCGGCCGGTGCGCCACGGCCTGCGCGGCCAGCGCGGTGAGGGCCAGCACGCCGCCCTCGCCGCGGTTGTCGGCGCGCAGCACCAGCACCACGTATTTGAGCGTCACCACCCACATCAGCGCCCAGAAAATGGCCGAGACCGCGCCGATCAGGTTGGCGGGGGTCAGCGCCACGCCGGTGGCGGGCAAGAACACCTCTTTGATGGTGTACAGCGGGCTGGTGCCGATGTCACCGTAGACCACGCCGATGGCGGCCAGCGTGACGGCGGCCAGGGCCTGCCGGCTGGCGGGGGTGGCGGTGGTGGTGGCGGTGGCGTCTGGCGCGCTGGTCTGCGGTGCGGTGGTCATGCAGAAAAGCCCGGGCGGGCGGCGGTGGCGAGGGGTGCAGTGTGCGTCAAAGGCAGCGCGCGCGACGCTGGGCGCTTGTTGCGCCCGCCGTCGGCGTGGCAGGGCTTGGGCTGAGGGCACAGCGCCTGCCGCGCAACCCCGGGCCGACTGCCCGGACAATCGCCAGTCCCCCACCCCCGCGTCCAACGCGCCCGCTGATGGCCATCCAATGGTTTCCCGGCCACATGCACACCACGCGCAAGGCCATCGTCGAGCGGCTGAGGGTGGGCATCGACGTGGTGATCGAGCTGCTGGACGCCCGGCTGCCTGGGTCGAGTGCCAACCCGCTGCTGGCCAGCCTGACGGCAGGCAAGCCCGCGCTCAAGCTGCTGAACAAGCAAGACCTGGCCGACCCCGACCGCACCGCACTGTGGCTGGCGCACTACAACGCCCAGCCCGAAACCCGGGCCATCGGGCTGGACGCGAGTGAAAAAGCCCCGGCGCAAAAGCTGATCACCGCCTGCCGGGCGCTGGCGCCGCTGCGCGGTGGCATGGTCAAGCCGCTGCGGGTGCTGATCTGCGGCATTCCGAATGTCGGCAAATCGACCTTGATCAACACCCTCGTCGGCCGCAAGGCCACCAAGACCGGCGACGAGGCCGGCATCACCCGGCTCGAGCAGTGCATCGTGCTGGCCAGCGATGTCAACCTGTTTGACACGCCCGGCATGTTGTGGCCGAAGATCACCGTGCCGCAGGCCGGCTACTTGCTCGCCGCCAGTGGCGCCATCGGCCGCAATGCCTACGACGAGGTGGAGGTGGCGCTGGAACTGATCGAGGCGCTGCTGCCGCACTACGCCAGCCGCATCCAGGCCCGCTACAAGCTGGCCGCGCCGGTGCACGACGTGGCGGCGCTGCCGTCTGAGGCGCTGCTGCAGGCCATTGGCCGCCAGCGTGGCCTGGTGCGCCAGGGTGGGCACATCCACTTGCAGAAAGCCGCCGAGGTGGTGTTGAACGACTTGCGCGCCAATGCCTACGGCCGCATCACGCTGGAAACGCCTGCGCAGCATGCCGGCTGGCTGGCCGACGCCGCGCAGGCATTGGCCGACAAGCTGGCGCAGAAGGCGCTGAAATAGCCGGGCGGCGGCGGCCGGCGCGACGGTTATTCTTCAAAATCCCCTTTCCTTTCAACCCAACAGGGTGCCTGCCATGAAACTCGATGCATCGATCTCGGCCGTGATCACCGGTGGCGCCTCGGGCCTGGGCGCGGCCACCGCCCGTCGCCTGGCTGCGGCCGGTGTCAAAGTGGCGCTGTTTGACTTGAACGCCGAGGCCGGCCAGGCGCTGGCGGCGCATTTGGGCGGCGTGTTCTGCCAGGTCGATGTGACCAACGAAGCCTCGGTAGACGCCGGTTTTGTCAAAGCCCGCGCCGCCAACGGCCAAGAGCGCATCCTGGTCAACTGTGCCGGCACCGGCAATGCCATCAAAACCGCCAGCCGCGACAAGACCACCGGTGAGATCCGGGCGTTTCCCACCGCCAACTTCGAGCGCATCATCCAGATCAACCTGATCGGCACCTTCCGCTGCATTGCCAAGAGCGCGGCCGGCATGCTGGGCCTGCCAGCGCTGGCCGACGGTGAGCGCGGGGCCATCGTCAACACCGCCAGCGTGGCGGCACAGGACGGCCAGATCGGCCAGGCCTCGTACTCGGCCAGCAAGGCCGGCGTGGTGGGCATGACATTGCCGATTGCACGCGATCTGATGGGCGAGGGCATCCGCGTCAACACCATCCTGCCGGGCTTGTTCAACACCCCGCTGCTGCAGGCCGCGCCCGAGAACGTCAAGGCGTCGCTGGCGGCGTCGGTGCCGTTCCCGAAGCGGCTGGGGGATCCGGACGAGTACGCGGCGCTGGCCGAGTTCATGGTCACCAACGGTTACTTCAACGGCGAAAGCGTGCGGCTGGACGGCGCGATCCGGATGGCGCCGCGCTGAGCGGGCCGTGCCGGGCGGGCGTCGCGCCAATCGGGCATCGGCAGGCCGGGCCAGCACCGGCGCGTGGGTGCGATGATTCAAAGTCAAGTCCCGCCCAGCTTTGCCCACCCGACCGACCGATGTTCGACCGACCCGCCCTGGCCTTGATGGCGCCGCTGCTGCACGCTGGCGCCCGGCTGCTGCGCCAGCGCGGCATCGGCGCCGATGCGGTGACGCTGGTCGGCTTTGCGTTGGGCGGGGCTGCGGCCACGCTGATCGCGCTGGGCTGGCCGCTGGCCGGGCTGGCGCTGCTGCTGGCCAGCCGGCTGGCCGACGGGCTGGACGGCGCGGTGGCCCGGCTCGGCCAGCCCACCGACCGGGGTGCGTTTCTCGACATCACACTCGACTTTGTGATTTATGCCAGCATCCCGCTGGCTTTTGCGCTGGCCGACCCCCCCGCCAATGCGCTGGCCGCTGCGCTGCTGCTGGCGGCTTTTGTCGGCACGGCCAGCAGTTTTCTGGCTTTTGCGGTGCTGGCTGAGCGGCGCGGCCTGGCCAGCCGGGCCTATCCGCAAAAAGGGCTGTATTACCTGGGCGGCCTGACCGAAGGCAGCGAGACGCTGGCCTTTTTTGCCGCGATGTGCGTCTGGCCGGCGGCGTTTGCGCCGCTGGCGCAGGTGTTTGCCGCGCTCTGTGCCTTGACGCTGCTGGCCCGTCTGGTGGCGGGCTGGCGCACTTTTGGCGCGCCGGGGCGGGGTCGGCCGTGAGGGCGGTGCCGGCGCTGACGGCGGGCGCCGTTTGGCGGGCCAGGGCCTGGGCGCTGGCCTTGACATTGACTTTCACCTTCGCGCTGGCGGCTGTGGCCGGCCTGGGGTCGGCCGTGGCCTGGGCCCAGAGCGGCACCGACGTGAGGCTGGCCGGGCCGCTGCTGGCCAGCCCGGCGGCCGCGCAGGACCTGCCAGCGCCGCCCTGGCGGGTGGTGGGTTTGCCCGGGCAAAGCAAGCCGTTCACCCGCTTCACGGCGGTGACGCTGGACGGCCAGCGGGTGCTGCGTGTGGTGGCCCAGGCGTCTTACGGCAATCTGGTCCATGGGCTGGCCGGGCTGGCAATGGACGGGCCCGACAGCGCCCGCCGCCTTTCGTGGCGCTGGCGCCTGGATGAGCCCAATCCGGCGGCCGATTTGCGCCGAAAAGAGGGCGACGACAGCCCGATCAAAGTTTGTGCGCTGTTTGATTTGCCGCTCTCGGCATTGCCGTTTGGCGAGCGCCAATTGCTGCGCCTGGCGCGCCAACTGGCCGGCGAGGCCCTGCCGTCGGCCACGGTGTGCTACGTCTGGGACAGCCGGCTGCCGCCCGGCACGGTGCTGGACAACGCCTACAGCCGGCGCATCCGCATGATCGTGTTGCGCGGCGGTGAGGCGCCGCTGCGCAGTTGGCTGACCGAGCAGCGTGATGTGGCGGCCGATTTCTTGCGCCTGTTTGGCGATGAGGCCCAGACCGTGCCGCCGCTGCTGGGCGTGCTGATCGGCGCCGACGCCGACAACACGCAGCAGCGCAGCCTGGCGTTTGTGGCGGCGATTTCGCTGGATTGAGCCCTGGCCGCAGGCAGCGGCCTTGACGCGCGCTGGCGGGTGGTCTTTGCGGCGGTGGCCGCTGACAGGTGCCGGGATTCGGCCCGGCACCTGCCAGCGACCACCAGCGCCCCGACCTCGCGCAAGCCAGCGATCAGCCGAACGCCCAGCGCCGGTTGATCGCGTACGTCAGCACCAGTGCCAGCAGCGTGGCCGCCACCTGGGCCAGCAGGTAGTGCAGCCCCAGCCGCACCCCCAACGCCACCACCAACACACTCACCAACCCCCCCAGCACGGCAGTGAGCTGAAACCGCCACCAGGCGCCCCGCCAGCCGCCCCGGTGGTCAAACGTGAAGCAGCGGTTGCCGACAAAGCCCACCTGCGCCCCCAGCGCCGCGCCAAGGCCCGCCGCCAGCGGCGGCGGCCAGTGTCCGCGCTCGACGGCGATCCACAGCAGCAGGTAGTGCGCCAGCGTGGCCACACCGCCCACGGCGGCGTAACGCAGCCAGGTGGGCAGCCCGGCCGTCAGCCCGGCGGTCAGCCAGGCCGGCAGCCCGCTACATAGCCAGGCCGGCAGCCTCATCCGGACGCTGGGCAAGGGCGGGGCTCGGCGCGCCACAACTCGGCGTATTGGCCCCGCAACACCTGCACGGCACCCGGCACCCGGGCGGCCAGGGCTTGGTCGCTGTGCGTCAGCACCAGCCAGACCCGGCGGCCCCGGCAGACCAGCGCCGGCAACTGGCCTACCGGGTACAGCACGGCGGCCACCCGGGCGGCGTCAAAGCGGCTGGTGTCGGCCAGCTCCTTGCGCCAACTGTCGCGCTGGTGCACGTCGGGCGCGTCCCAATCGCTGGCCACCAGCGGCACCTGCGTCAGCCGGGCCTCGAACACGACATCGTTGAAGCTGTTTTCCACCAGCACCACCAGGTCGGCCGGCGTCACCTGGCCGCGCAGCGCCTGGCCCACATCGCGGCCCGATTTGGGCGCCACCCAGGCCAGCGCGGCCACCAGGCCCAGGCACAGCACGCCGGCCAGCGCCAGCGTGGGCCGCCAGCCGCGCTGCGCAGTGCGGCCCGGCTGGATGAAGGGCAGCGCCAGCAAGGCGCTGACCGGCGCCAGCGCCGGCATGATGTAGCCCACCAGCTTGGACGACGGCAGCGTGAAGAACAACAGCACCAGCGCCGTCCACCACAGCAGCAAGCCGGCCCAGCGGCGCTCAGACGCCGCCGCGCCGCTGGCGCACAAGCGCCGCAGCGGTGCTGCCGCCGCCAGCGCCCACGGGCTCCACGGCAGCATCAGCAGCGGCAGCACCCAGCCGTAAAAATACCCAGGCTGCACATTGTTGAAGCGGCTGGCGGCAAAGCGCCGGAAGTGCTGCTCAATGATGAAGTAGTCAAAAAAACCCGGGTAGCGGTGCTGCATCGCCAGCATCCACGGCAGCGCCACGGCCACAAACAGGCCCAGCCCCAGCGGGTGCAGCAGGCGCAGCATGTCGCGCCAGCGGCCCTGGGCCAGCAGCCACGGGCCGATCACCAGCGCCGGCAGCACCACGCCGATCAAGCCCTTGGACAACACCGCCAGGCCGCAGAAGGCCCAACCGGCCAGCAGCCAGCGCAGCACCGGGGCGCCGTCCCGCAGCGCGCGGGCCAGGCAAAGCACGGCTGCGGTGATGGTGCCGGCCACCAGCATGTCGTGGTTGGCGTACTGGCCGCCGATGAAATAAAACGGGCTGGTGGCCAGCACCAGCAGGCTGATGCCGGCCACCCGCGCGCCCTGGCGCTGGCGCAGTGTGAGCCACAGCGCCGCGCCCATCAGCCAGGCGCCCAGCGCCGGGCCGAGCCGCACGCTGAAAGGCACGGCGCCAAACACCGACAGGCCCAGCATGTTGACCCAGTAAGTGAGCGGCGGCTTGTGGAAGAACGGCACACCGTTGAGCACCGGCAGCAGGCCGTCGCCCAGCCACATCTGGCGCGCCACCTCACCGTAGCGGCCCTCGTCGGGCAGCAGCAGCGGGCGCAGCCAGGCGGTGCACAGCAGCCAGACCGCCAGCAGGCCCAGCACCTGCGGCGCGGCGCCGGCCCAGGCCGGCCAGGCAGCGGGCGGCGCAGCGGCGGGCTGGGTAGGGTCGGGATATGGTGCGGCGGGTTGCACGGCGGCGGGTTGCGCTGGGGCGGGTGGCGCTGGGGACATTGGCGGCGGCGTTCGGGCGGGTGGCCTGCGGCCAGGGGCCGCCGGCCGGCACGTTGGGCTGCGGCTTAAACCGCCAGCAGATCGACCTCAAACAGCAGCGTGGCGTTGGGCGGGATCACGCCACCGGCGCCGCGTGCGCCGTAGCCCAGATCGGCCGGGATCAGCAGCAGCCGGGTGCCACCCACCTGCATGCCCTGCACCCCCTCGTCCCAGCCGCCGATGACCTGGCCGGCGCCGAGCTGGAACTGGAAGGCGTCGCCGCGGTCCTTGCTGGAATCAAATTTCTTGCCGCGCCCGTCGGCGGCGTCGGGGGCATGCAGCCAGCCGGTGTAGTGCACCGACACGCGCTGGCCGGCGCTGGCCAGCGCGCCGGTGCCGGGGGTGGTGTCTTCGAATTGCAGGCCAGAGGGGGTGGTGATCATCTTGAAAGTCCAGTTCGAATGAGGATGGGGGGTGCGACAACGGGCCGCATCATGCCACCGTGCAGGGGCTGGCCGCCTGGTTGGCCGCGTCGCTGGCGGCACCGGTGGCCGCAATGGTCGCCGGGTCGGTGCGCAGGCAAGCGCCCAGCCCGGCCGCATCGGCCCAGGCCGCCACCGCGCCGGCCAGCCAGTCGGCCGGCGCACCGGCGCTGATCGGCGGCAGGCCCAGGTGCTGGCCGGCCTGGGCCAGCGCGGCCAGTGCGGCGGCCGCATCGGCGGTGTCGATCGCCCGGGCGCCGTTCTGTTTGCTCAGCTTGTGGCCGTCGGGCCCCAGCACCAGCGGGGTGTGCAGATAGCGCGGCAGCGCCAGGCCCAGACAGCATTGCAGGTGGATCTGGCGGGCAGTGTTGTCGGCCAGGTCCTGGCCCCGCACCACGTCGGTGATGCCTTGCGCGGCGTCGTCCACCACCACGGCCAACTGGTAAGCCCAGCCGCCATCGGCGCGGCGCAGCACAAAATCGCCCACCGCCGTGGCCAGGTGCTGCTGCTGCGGGCCCAGCCGCCGGTCGTTCCAGGTGATCAGCGTGTCGGCCCGGTCGTGCCCGGTGCGCTGACCGGTTTGCAGGTCGATGCGCGGGTTGACGCACAGTCGGACGGCCCGGGCCGGCTTGCCGTGCAGGCCGTCGCGGCAGGTGCCGGGGTAGACGCGCTCGGCAAAACGCTGATGCGGCTGGCCCTGCGCGGCCAGCGCCACGTCGACATCGTGCCGGGTGCAGCCGCAGGGGTAGGCCCAGCCGGCCGCCAGCAGGGTTTGCAGCGCGCCCTGGTAGGCCGCGTTGCGCGTGGATTGCCACAGCGGCGGCGCGTCGGGCCGCAGGCCGCAGGCGGCCAGTTGGGCCAGCATCTGCTCGGCCGCACCCGGGATGCAGCGCGGTGTGTCCACGTCCTCGATGCGCACCAGCCAGCGGCCGCCGTGGGCCCGGGCGTCCAGCCAACTGGCCAGCGCCGCCACCAGGCTGCCGGCATGCAGCGGGCCGGTGGGCGACGGCGCAAAACGGCCGATGTAGCCCGCGCCCGCCGTTTGCTTGACGCTGCCGACGGCACCCCGAGCGGGCGCAGGCTGCGTGGCGCTCACTCCAGCGGCACCGCCAGCCCGACAGGGTGCTCCAGCAGCGCACGCCGGGTGGTGGGGCTGTCCAACTGGCCCAACCACCATTGCAGCGCCAGGCCTTGCGGCGCCTTGCGTGGCTGCGGCGTGGCGGCGCCGCGCCAGGCGTAGCCAAACTGCGCCGGTGCCCGGTGACGCTGCACCGCCTTGGCCACCAGCCGGCCGCTGCGCAAATGCTCACGCACCTGCGGCTCGGGCACAAAACCGCAGCCCAGGCAGCGCAGCAAGGCCTCGGTCTTGGCCGCCATCGTGGGCACGGTGAGCACGTCCTGGCCGGGCAGCAGGTTGACGGTGACGGGTGACAACCGCTGCGCCGAGTCGGCCACCGCCACCGCCCGGTGGGCCATCATTTGCGCATCGTTGAGCGGCTCGGTGGCCTGGGCCAGCGGGTGGTGCGGCGCGACCGCAAAAACGAAGTCGATCTCGCCCAGCAGCCGCAGCTCGATGCCGGGTTGCGGCGGGGTGTTCATCATCACGCCGATGGCCAGATCGGCCTGGCCGGTGACCAGCGCCTCCCACAGCCCGGCCATGATCTCGCTGCGCAGCCGCAGCCGGGTGCCCGGGCTGCTGCCCAAATCCTGCGCTGCGGACGCGCCGGGACCCCGCACGCCCGAGCCACCCACGCGCTGAGCATAAAACCCCTCGACCAGCTCAAACAGCGTGACCCGAGAGATCACGCCGTCGGCGGCGATGGTGAGTGCGCTCTCCCAGCCGGTGGCCACCCGGCGCACCCGGTTGGCCACCGCGTCCATCTCGGCCAGCAGGCGCCGGCCCTCGTCCAGCAACTCCTGGCCGGCGGCGGTCAACCGGGCCTGGCGCGAGCTGCGGTCAAACAGCAGCACGTCCAGCGCATCTTCAAGTTGTCGCACGCTGTAGGTCAGCGCGGACGGCACGCGGCCCAGCTCGCGTGCGGCGGCGGCAAAGCTGCCGGTGCGGGCGATGATGTCCATCATCTGCAAGGCGTCAGGGGTCAGGGCATTGCGGCGGGGCTGGGTCATTTGCGCTTCATCTTATTTGAACGCCCGCTTCAAGCGCGGCGGGTGCCACGGGCTGGCCGTCAGTGCGACGATGCCCGCATAGAAACAGGAGACCCGACATGATCACCCTGCGCCGCAGCACTGACCGGGGCTATGCCGACCACGGCTGGCTCAAGAGCTTCCACACCTTCTCGTTTGCCGACTACCACGACCCGGCGCAAATGGGCTTTGGCAACCTGCGCGTGATCAACGAGGACCGCATCGCCCCCGGCACCGGCTTTGGCACCCACGGCCACCGTGACATGGAGATCATCAGCTATGTGCTCGAAGGCGCGCTGGCGCACCAGGACAGCATGGGCAATGGCGAGGCCATCCGGCCCGGCGAGGTGCAGCGCATGACGGCCGGCAGCGGCGTGCGCCACAGTGAGTTCAACCATGCGCAGGACGCCACCACCCACTTTCTGCAGATCTGGCTGCTGCCCAGCGCGTCAAATCTGGCGCCGGGTTATGAGCAGAAAGCCTTTTCTGACGCTGACAAGCGGGGCCAGCTGCGCTTGGTGGCCGCGCCCGATGGCCAATCCGGCGCGGTGACCTTGCACGCCGATGCTTCGATCCGCGCCGGCCTGTTCGATGGCGACGAGTCGGCCGAGCTGGCGCTGGACCCGGCCCGTCGGACCTGGGTGCATCTGGCGCGCGGTGCGCTGACCGTCAACGGCCAGGCGCTGCAGGCGGGTGACGCGCTGGGCATGATGGGCGAGACCCGGCTCAGCCTGGGCCGGGGCCAATGCGCCGAGGTGCTGGTGTTCGACCTCGCCGCTTGAGGTTGAACCGAGGCGGCTGCGATGCCGCGGCCCTGGCGCCCCCAGGGGCGCTACGCGGGCCCGGCGACCAGCAATTGCGCCATCAGTGCACGCGCGATCACCAAACCCGGCGGCAGCGTGCGTCGCCTCAGGGTCACCAGTCCAAAACGGGCAGACGCCGAGAGCGGCGGCTGCACCGTCAGCTCAATCAGGTCGGGCGCTGCTGCGCGTATCGCCAGCAGAACGGTGTCGCTGCGCCGCGTGACCTCGATCAGGCGCGCGACCTCCTCGCATTTCAAGGTCATGAACTGGCTGGGTTGGGCACGGGGTCCATACCGGTCAACCAGCAGTCGCGCGACTTCGTCTGACAGCGGTGTCGATGCCATGGCGTAGCCCAGCAGGTCGTCAAAACCCGGGCCGCTGCGGCGCCTTGACAGGGGATGGCCCTGGCGCACCATGAAGGCGCCGATCATGCCGTGAAAGTCCTGGGCAATCTGGTCCGCGGACGGGCGAGGAGAACGCGTACCGACGATCAGCGCATCCAAGGTGCGCTCACGCAGGGCCTGCACCAGCAGATGGGTGTCGGCGCGTGCGATCTCCACCCGCCACTTCGGCTGCTCTTGCGCCATCTTCAGCAGCAGCGGGGTCATCGGCATTGCGCCGGGGCCCGACCCCATGCCGATGCGCAGCACACCCTCCTGTCCAGCGTTCGCCAGGCCCCCGCTGTTGCGCAGGTCGTCTGCGGCGAGCACGAGCTCGCGCGCCTGCGCCACCGCATGGCGTCCAAAAGGCGTGAGCTCGCTGCGCTGGCCGATGCGGTCGAACATCGCGTGCCCGAGGTCCAGCTCCCGCGCGTGAAGGCTGCGGCGCAACGCCGGCTGCGTCAGAAACAGTGCTGCAGCCGATCGGCTGAATGACCCGGTCTGGGCCAGTGAGATCAGGTGTCGAAGCTGGACGAGGGTCATGGCAGACCTTGCACGGTGAGTAAGTCACACTCGCAGCAATCATCAAAACAATGCCTTGAACTTTGCACCTTGGGGCTGTCTACCTGTTTGGCCAGCAGGTGATTGTTGAAAACCTCGGCGGTGTCAGCGGTGCCATGGCAGCGCAGAAAGTGTGGGCCGCAACTGCTGACGGCGTTCACCTGTTCCAGGGTTCGCCCAACGAGGCGGTCAGCGCTCGGAGTGGTTGAAGAACGTGCCGTCGGCCAGCGAAGGGCAGTCGCTGAAGAACTTCTCGTACAAGATCTGGACCGGCTACATGGCGCCCAGGAGCACCCCCGAGGACGTGGTACTGCGCCTGCATACCGCCATCGGCAAGTCGCTGCAAGACCCGGCGCTGCGGGCACAGTGGGCCGCGCAGACCCAGGTCGCGTCGCCGCCCTGGACGCTGGCCGAATCGGCAAAGTTCTTCGATGCCGAAACAGCACGCTACCGCGCGATTGCCGAGCAGATCAATTTGCAGCCGCAGTGAGCCGGCCGTGACCTGTTTGTTGCACGTGCCACGTTGATCCGCTGCAGGCTGCGGCGGCAACGGTCGGTGTCTTGCCTGCCGGCACAACCGCAAGGTGCCGGTGAAGGGGGCTGCAAGGTCCACAACCCGGGCCGCAAGTTCAACGGCGACCATGTCGGCAGTGGCTGCTGGGTGCTGCTGGCCGAATGCAGCCTGGCTGAGACAGGCGCCGCTGCAGCCCGCTAGATTTTGATTTCCGCAGGCGAGCGCCCGCCAGCAGCCGAGGCCACCGAAGGCGCAAACTCCCATGAACGCTCAGGTCCCGTACTGCACACCACCATCGCCGTCTGCAGAGACTTCGCGCCCGTGAAGCACCGAAGGAGCAAAGCCCGGCGCGCAACGCCGGGCTGAATCGCTCAGGTACCCAGGACAGGGGGATCGGCCATGGAACCTCGTCATGCGGCGTGGTTCGTGTCACCTGACCTTGGGATCCTCATCATGAAAGTCATCGTTCTCGGCGCCGGCCGGCTCGGCGTCACTTCGGTCTACTTCCTGCGCCAGCAGGGTCACGACGTGAGCGTGGTGGACCGCCAGGCCGGGCCCGCTGCAGAAGCCAGTTTTGCCAACGGCGGCCAGATATCGGTCAGCCATGCCGAGCCCTGGGCCCACCCGAGCGCGCCACTGAAGGTGTTGAAGTGGCTGGGCAAGGAGGATGCACCGCCGCTGTGCCGCATCCGGGCCAACATGCGTCAACTCGCTGTGGGGCCTGCAGTTTCTGCGCGAATGCACGCCGTCCCGAACCCGCCACAACATCGAGCAGATCGTTCGCCTGGGTACCTACAGCCGCGACATCCTGCAGCTGTTGCGCCGCGATATCGGCGTCAGCTACGACGAACGCACCCAGGGCATCCTGCACTTCTACAACAGCCAGCAGGAGTTTGACGGCGCCGAGGGCCCGGCCGCGCAGATGCGGGCGCTGGGCTGTGACCGCCGGGTGATCCCGGCCGACGAGGCCGTGAAGCTCGAACCCGCACTGCGCCATATCCGGCCGCAGCTGGCGGGGGCCACCTGCACCGCTGAGGACGAATCGGGCGATGCCAACCTGTTCGCCCGCGAACCCGTCAAGCGCTGCGAGGCCGACGGCGTGCAGTTCCTGATGAGCCACACCGTGACCGCCTTGCGCGACGCGGGCGGCCGCATCGACCACGTCGAAGCCACCGACCACGAGGGACGGTTTCAGCGCCTGCGAGCCGACGCCTGCGTGCTGGCGATGGGCAGCTTGATCCCGCTCTACACCCAGCCCTTGGGCCTCTCGCTGCCCATCTATCCCGCCAAAGGTTACTCGGTCACGATGCCGGTGAAAGACGCCTCGATGGCCCACCAGGTGTCGTTGACCGACGATGAATACAAGCTGGTGTTCTCCCGCCTGGGGGATCGCTTGCGCACGCCGGCACGGCCGAGTTCAACGGCTACGACCGCGACTTGAACCGGGTGCGCTGCGAAGCCATCGTCAATCGCGTGGTGCACTTGTTCCCAGGCGCCGGCGACAGCACACAGGCGCAGTTCTGGACCGGCCTGCGGCCAGCCACGCCCAGCAACCTGCCCACCATCGGCCGCAGCAAGCTGCCCAACCTGTTTTTCAACACCGGTCATGGCACGCTGGGATGGACCCACTCTTGCGGGTCAGGCAAGCGCATGGCGCGCACCGTCAGCGGGCTGCAACCCGAGGTGGATTTCGCATTCACAACGGGTTGTCCCAGACGCAGTCCGGGCCGGGCCGTGAGGCATGGCTGCGGGGATCCAAAGGCGTCGACCACCCTGATCTCCGCAGCGGGCGGACGCGGTCGGGGGGCGGGCAGGTCAAGTGCCGCTTCTCGGCTGACGCTGTTGTCCAGACCGCTCTGTTGTCGCGCCGCCGACAGCCGGGTTAGCACAGGCTTGACGCCCGCCGTGCGCCCATCTGTTGATGCATGATGGCCAGCGTCAACCGACACAACATCGACTGGAGACAAACATGAACAAGCAATTGGTGGCGGGTGTCCTGATCGCTGGCAGCGTGCTGGCACAAGCCCCGGCGCAGGGGCAAGACAGTGGGCCAGCCCGTTTTCCGGTGCTGGACCCGGCGCAACTGTCCGCAGCGCAAAGCAAACTGGTCAAAGACCTGCTCTCCGGTCCGCGTGGCGGCGGCGACAGCAGCCCCGAGGCTGTCAAACGCATCTTGGAGAACGGCCCCTTCAACGCCTGGGCGCGCAGTCCGGTGTTGGGGGACCGCTTGCAAAAAGTGGGTGAATACATTCGCTATGGCAGCTCGATCCCGCCGCGCCTCAATGAGTTTGCCATCCTGATCACGGCACGCTTCTGGACCTCGCAATACGAATGGTTTGCGCACCACAGCCTGGCCATGAAAGCCGGCTTGAGCCCCAAGATCACCGAACAATTGGCGCTCAACCGGCGCCCTGAGGGCATGAGCGAGGACGAGACAGCGGTTTACAACTTCTGTACCGAACTGCACCAGCAAAAAAACGTCAGCGATGGCACCTACCAACAAGCCGTCAAGCTGTTTGGCGAACAAGGCGTGATGGACCTGATCGGCGTGAGCGGCTACTACACCGCCGTGTCCATGACGCTGAACGTGGCACGTGTACGTATTCCGGGCGGCCTGCCTGACCCGCTGAAGTAAGCCGCCGCTGCACACACTGGCACCGTGCTGGCGCCAGTGCACCCACCCTCACTGGCCCAGCAGTTCGCCAACCGGGTTCAGGTCGTCCACCCGGTCGCACACCGTCTTGACAACCATCAGCAGCGGCACGCCCAGCAGCAGGCCCCACAAGCCCCACAGCCAGCCCCAGGCCAACATGCCGACAAACACGGCCACCGGATTGAGCCGGCTGGCGCGGCTGGTCAGCCAGGGTGTGACCAGTTGGCAGACACCAGGTGGATCGCCAGCGACATGCCGCCGATCAGTGCCGCCATGCTGGGTGTGCCGAACTGCAGCAGACCCA